>JBAZPZ010000061.1:0-12148 GCA_041645495.1 Fidelibacterota bacterium
TTTCGGGTTGCAATATCCAATGAATTTCCGTTAAATGTCCGATATATCTGATGTGTTCGCATGTCCCCTTTATATCCCCATTGATATTTTTACTCATCGCCTCTTTTGTTCAACTTTGCCCAATTTAGTAGTGCTTTCATTTTAGTACATAGTAGCGTTGTGGATCGTTAGGATTCTTGCCAATTTCGGCAAGGATATTACGATTTACCAAAATAGCAAGCCTGTAGCGTGTCGTTCTATATGCTACCTGCCATAAAACGTTGGCTTCTTTGGTTGATATTTTCCCGTGTTCCCTCAAATATTTTACAACCACACTTTCCCATTCTTCTGGAAGGTGAGTGGTTATCGGTTCATTGTAGATCGTTACCCGAAAAGAATCTGTGAGTTCCATAAATTCTGGTGGTCGCAATCCTGCTTCTTCACACACTTCAATCATGCGCCCAAGACCGGAACCCCATTGCTCAATTAATCCTAATTCTTTAAAGACACGTCCGATGACCAGATTCCTTAATCGTGATATCCCTGAAATCGCTTCTTCAAGAGTTAAACCAAACGGCAATTCACCTGGATTAGTCACCTCGATACGATTGTCAAAAATAGCAACCTGAATAGTCGCACCTTGAATCGAGTAATCGGTGTGTACGACGGCATTAATAACTGCCTCTCGAATTACTTTTGCTGGATATTCCGGAATTTCTTCATGGGCAGTACGACCGATTTCAATTCCAGTCCTAACGTTTCTTTCTATAAATGAAATAATATGATCGACAGCAGCTGGTAAATTCGTGTCAATTTCAATTTGATCAATAATAGATGTGCGGGTAATGCCCTTAAACCGGGCACATCTGATAATGGCATCGGGAAAGATTTCTGTCCGGTTTTTCCCAAAAAGTAAAACAAATCCATTGGAAGGGATCTCTGTACCCTGATAATTGAGAAGAAGCTTAAGTGATCTTAGCTTAGTGTCTGGAAACAGCTTACCCTTTTTCTCAAACAGCTCTGCAACTACTCTGAAGTCCACAGTTGCAGAGTTCGCGGCTAAACAGGGTTGCTCGTCAAAGCTCGTATTACGCGCCAGCAGCTGAATCTCTTTGATAAGCTCAGGGGTTGCCTTGCGATTCGTTGAGCCATGGCGGATATAAACACCGTTGTCAGGACCTTGGCTCTTGAGATAATATGGTTTTGGATCGAAATGAATTTCTGCAATGATTAGATGTGTATTGCGCCAGGGAATAATCTGAATATCTGGAATTAATTGTGGGGCGATGCTATCAGAAATGATATTTGCCAAGCGCTCTTCTTCTTGCTGAATGTTTTCTAACCCAACAATTGCTTTAGGATGATTTTCTACTCCAATAACAATCTTCCCACCAGCCGTATTGGCAAACGCAACAGCGGTTTTAAGGATATTTTCAGGAGATGAAATGTTTTCCTTGAATTCTAAGGTTTTTCCTTCATTTTGAGAGAGAATCTGATCGATATTCACGTTCATTTAGCAGCGTCAGCGTTTGTGTTCCAATCTTTTACAACGTATCTAACAGTTTCAAGAACTTCTGTCGGATGTAATTTAGCGGCAGGATTCTGAATTAGAAAGAGTTCCGGGACAGTTTTTGCATTACTGACTACGTAAAGCCAAAATTCATCTTTTAGTCGCTGTGCCATGAACCATTCATTTTGAGTCAGCAGAATGGCACCTTCTCCGGCACGGGCTTTGACCTCGATGTATCGGTGCTCATTTTCCCCGACGGAATGAATATCATAACCAAGGTTTTTAGCGGACACGTCTTCCGGTATGCGTCCTTGCCGGATTTCGTATTCCATAGTGGTTTTCATTCCAATCATTTCGATTTCTACAGACGAGTGCATCTCAGATCCGGAAGTTGACGTTGGAACTACACGCGCGACACCGAGGACTTTTGGATCGCCTGCCAGCAAGTGCGTTTCAGCGATGATCTGTTTTTCAAGATTCATTCGCTTTCTTCCCAGATCATTCCTATGGTTCAATTCTTTTTGCTCATTAGCCGGAGCCATTTTATCGCCCAGCATTTTCTTAGTTGCCAAATCAGCCAATTTCTCTTCTGATCTGGCGATTAATCCATCTAAAGAGCGCATGCCATACTTACGCTTGATTTCCGCATCGTGGAGGCGTCTGGCAAGTAGTTCTTCTTTATATCCGGTCAATCCTTCTTTAATGATATAGGTAATGACTTTGTCCTGATTGATGTTGGGAATTTCGGTTGCTTTTGTGCCGGCCGGAGTCGGTTTTAAATCCCAAAAGATCGCCGGATTGAGCATTTGCAGTTCACCGCTTGCTGTCTGATAAACGCAGAAAAGCCGTTTCCCGGCGATGAGGTCATTCCCGTCTCTAATTTCGGCGTCCAGAATGTAAATGAAGCCGTCCATTTTCCCGTCTAAATCGAAAAACACTGCGCCATTTCGGGCATTATTACCGAATTGTTGGAAATTGGACTCGACTAAACATTCTAACAGAGGATGTCCCATTGCAACGAACTCGCCCTGATGTTCAAAGGCTTTGGATTTATCGAATGAAATCTTAGCGTATTCTTTATTTACTTCTCCAAATCGGTTTTTGAATGATGTTAACCGGTTACGAATTTCATACGGGATAGCGGGAATACGATAGAAACCGTCTGTGCGTTCCTCGATGGAAATTTTGTGCACCTTTGCCGCTCGTTTGAAAAAGGCTTCGATATACTCTGGTACCAAACGGTTTTCTTTGGCATTCCGCTGTTCATCCAGAATCCGATGAAGGTCGATATGATGGGTCGAGAGAGATTCCATGGAGGCTTTTCGAACTTTATCGATCGCTACTACATCGGGAACACGATCAAATTCGGCAAGGATTTCTTCCATCGACCGTTGGTTAGAAATCGCTTCAATAATCAAGTCCCGCAGATTCTTGCCTGATCCCCAAACGTCGCCGATCACATCAAAAACACGGTCACTGCCCATTTGTTCACGCATACTTTCGAGTTTCTCAAAAAGACGAATTAGGATTTTACCTTCCCGCGTATCTTTGGCGACAAGGTTATAGATGTACACTTCATAGCGCTGTCCATAGCGGTGAATCCGTCCCATGCGCTGTTCCAAGCGGTTGGGATTCCATGGTATGTCATAATTGATCATCAAAGAGCAGAATTGCAGATTGATACCTTCACCGGCGGCTTCCGTTGCTACGCATATCTGAGCTGTGTTAAAGAATTCCTGTTCCGCTTTAATTCTATCATCCATTTTCATTAAACCATGAATTTGCGTCGTGCTGAATTCCCAGGCTTTAAGTTTTTCAATAAGATAGTTTAAGGTGTCGCGGGACTCAGTAAAAATGAGCAGTTTGTTGTTCCCTTCTTTGAGTCGCAATTCTTCAATGACGCTTTTTAACGCGAGAAGTTTTGCTTCGACCTCTTGTTTTTCAACCTCTTTGGATAAGATAACAAGATGATCCAAAATGTCAATTTCGACTTTGAGTTCTTCTTTGGATTCAGCCGATGTCAGTCTTTCTACGAGTTCTTCTTCAACTTTCCAGCGTTCATCTTCCGACCAGTCTTCGATGCGATCTTCAGTATAGTTTTCATTTGAGAAGTAGTTCTCACTGGCTTCATAGAGTTCCTGCAGTTTTCTTCTCCGTCTTTCCAACGACATACGAATCGCGCGGACACTGGAAGCCAATCGGCGTTGAAGAATCATCATCGCAAAAGCAACATTGCGTTTCTCTTTTTGAATCGCCTTATTGAAGTGTTTTTCTACATAATCTGTAACTTCATCATAGAGTTTTTTCTCTCCTTCGCTGAGTTCAAACTGGTTGGTATTGACATACCGCTTGGGAAATATGGGAGTACCGTCAAAGTTCTTCATATCTTCTTTTAACCGACGAAGAAAGAGCGGATTGTCCTGATTACGAATAGATTGAGCCAACATTTCCGTTGTTGCAAAGAATCCGGGTTCCAAAAGGTCTAAAAATAGACGGAAGTTTTCTGCATCGCCGCGATGTGGCGTTGCGGTCAGGAAGAGCAGGTAATTGGATATTTGAGAAGCCGTTTCGCCTAAGATATAACGGGCAGTTTTACTTATCTTATCGCCATATTGATATGCCGACATTTTGTGGGCTTCATCGACGATTATTAAATCCCATGCCGATTCTTTCAAGGACGCCAGCACCGTTTCCTGTTTAGCAAAATCAATAGATGTGATTATTTGATGTTCTTCCTCAAAGACATTCTGTCTCCACGCGGTGTCGATGGTGCTCCGTTCGACAAGTCTGAAGTCTTCATGGAACTTTTCTTTCAATTCTCTCAACCATTGATATTTCAGATGACCGGGTACGATAATCAGTATGCGCTGGACAAGTCCACGGTACTTTAGTTCTTTGATTATCAAGCCTGCCATAATGGTTTTACCTGCGCCGGGATCGTCGGCTAACAGGAATCGGATTCGCGGATTCTGAAGTACGTGATAGTAAACGGCATCAATTTGATGGGGGAGTGCATCGACCTGAGAAACATTTACAGCATAAAGTGGATCAAACTGGAAAGCGTTCCTGATACGATGGGATTCGATAAAAAGAAAGAATCTTTCAGCATCTTCATTAAACTTCCGGCGCGTTTCTTCTTCAATACTGATTAAATCCAGGTCGTTATAATCAATCAATCGAGAGTAATACTTTTCCGAAACGATCCCAACGGCTTCAACTTTGACCGTATTCTCGTCTATCGTGCGTGACGCAATTACCCTGACACATTCCGACCAGAATGGAGCGGATAAAATCGAATCGATGTTAAACATTCAACGCCTCGCCCGTTTTGCTTACCGACATGCTCGTGAGATGATCACTTTGGCACATAACCGACGTGTCATCAATCTGTATCGTTTGTAACATTTAGCCATACGAACTGAATATAAGTAAATGTTTCTAAAAATTCAATAATTCGGTGACTATCAGTACTCGATTCCCTGTCTGGCAGAAATTTCGTTCCGGTAGTAATAATTGATTTCCATAGTTCTAATCAACTTCCGGTATTTTGTGAATGGAATCGGTGATTTGATCTGAAAACTTGATACCTTTGTGCTTGATAATAGGAACTGTGTTGATTAAAATACGCCTGTATGAATAAAGAGAAGCAATAGGATCGGTAAGTCATTAGCGGTAAGGCGCGCCCACGGCTTTCCTGCTACCAAGGAATACAGTGGAACATAGAAAAGGAAATAGAAAATGAAAAAAAGTGCTGTCAGAAACGCCTCGATAGTAGCAATCATGGTTGGAGCGCTGGTTTTGACCATCGGATGTTCTAAATCGAAAGAAGTGGATAAGGTAATCACCATGAATGACCTTCCAGCCGCAGTGAAACCGCTGGCAGAGAAAGAAGTGAGCGGTTACAAGATCATCGAGGTCGAGCAAGAGATGAAAGATGGCAAATTGATCTATACCATTGCCTATGATTCGGCTGGCACCGAGATGGAACTTGAATATTCACCGGAAGGCGCTTTGATCTCGAAGGGAAAAGAATAACCGAACCGAAGAACTGTTTAATGAGCATTTTGGCGTGCCCGTTTCGTTAACGTACTCCAAAATAATCAAAGCCCGCCCGGCATCAGCCGAGCGGGCTTTTTGATTTTTATTAGCGACTGTTAGTACTCGATTCCCGGTCTGGCAGGAATTCCTTTTTGGTAGTAATGCCGAATCTCCTTCATTTCCGTTACCAGGTCGGCGGTGGCGAGGATTTTAGGGTCGGCGTTTCGGCCGGTTATCACGAGTTCGACATTTTCGGATTTGGACTGGATGAGTTCCAGCAGATCGTCGGCGGTGAACAGTTGAAAATGAACGGCGATATTCGCCTCGTCAAGGATAACCAGATCGTACTGACCGTCTGTGACGGCGCGTTTCGCCTCTTTCAATCCTTCCTGCGCGAGGCGAATATCTTCCGGTTCCGGTTTGGATCGGATGAAGCATTTGCGTCCGAATTGCCTGACGGTAATGGTGGGCAGAAATTCGCGAACGGCCTTGATCTCGTTATAGACTTGGCCTTTGACAAACTGGAAAATCGCCACGCGGAGCCCTGCTCCGGAGGCGCGAAGCGCCAAACCCAACGCGGCGGTCGTTTTGCCTTTTCCGTCGCCGGTATAAACCTGAACCATTCCTTTCATCATCGACCTTTCAAATGTGACAATCAACTTTTGGTAATTTAAGAACGGAATCGGCGAATCGGGCAGAGAAATTCATCCCGCCGTTGTTTTTTCGGGAAAATGCGGTTAGTTTCTGACGTGAAAAAATCGTCCATAGAAATTCGTTTGGAGCCGCTGGGAAAGACGATTCATGTAGAATCCGGCGTTTTCCTGAAGAACGTCCTCTGGGATTTCGGCGTCGAGTTTCCGTGCGGCGGCGAAGGACTTTGCAAGCGTTGTCTGGTGAAAGTCGTCAACGGGAATCTGGAACTCAACGATGTCCAGCGGCGGAAACTGACGAAAGAAGAGATCGACAACGGCTTTCGCTTGGCGTGTCAATGCCGGATTTTAGAACCGGCGACGCTTGAACTGGCGCAGTTTGAAACGACGATCCTTGTCGATGAAATGGGAATTCAGGCGAAATCCGTCGAAGGACTTGGTGTGGCGATCGATCTCGGAACGACGACGCTCGTCGCTCAATTGCTGGATATGCGGAACGGCAACATTCTCGGCGTCCGGTCGGCGTTGAATCCGCAGGCACCGCACGGCGCGGACATCATGAGCCGCATCAACTTTGCCCTGAGCGAGAACGGCGCGGCGACGTTGCGGAATCTGATCCGTGAAAAACTCGGCGCCATGATCGGCGAATTGTTGACGGAATCCAGCCTGCCGCTATTGAAAATCATCATTGTCGGCAATACGGCGATGCATCATTTGTTCAACGGCATCGATGTTCTGCCGCTGTCGCGTTATCCGTTTCAACCTCTGCGGGATGGCGAGTTCGTCTGGAAGGCGAGCGATCTCGACTGGAATCTGCGGGACAATCCGGACGTCATCTTCTTGCCGTGCCTCGGCGGATTCGTCGGAAGCGATTTGCTCGCCGGTATTCTTGCCGTCGGGATGTCGGAATCCGATGACACAATCGGCTTGATCGATCTGGGAACGAACGGCGAAGTTGTCATCGGAAATAAGCGGCGCATTCTCTGTTCATCGACGGCGGCGGGACCGGCATTTGAGGGCGCGAGAATCTCGCAGGGAATGCGCGCATCGACCGGCGCCATTTCCAAGGTGACGATTCGCGATGGGCGGATGGCGTACGAAATCATCGGCAACGGATCGCCGAAAGGAATCTGCGGAAGCGGATTGGTCGATGCTGTCGCCTGCGGACTCGAACTCGATCAAATTGCATCCAGCGGGCGATTGTCGGATTCGCGAAAGATACTGGAACTGATGCCACCGGTTTCGATCACGCAAAACGACATTCGGGAATTGCAGTTAGCGAAAGCCGCGATCGCCGCGGGCGCAGAAATCCTGCTGAAACGGATGTCGCTTCAGAAATCCGATTTGCAGAAAGTGCACCTCGCCGGAGCGTTTGGAAATTATATCAATCTATCCAGCGCCAAACGAATCGGCTTGCTGAATTTCGACGATAGTATTCTTGTTCAATCGGGCAATACGGCACTGAGAGGCGCCAAACTCGCGCTGTTTCGTGAAGACAATTACGATGAAATCCTCCGGAAAATCGAGCATATTCCGCTCGCCGCCGATCCGGAATTTCAGGATATATTTGTTGATCAGATGAGTTTTCCGCCTACGACGGATCGTTAAAGTTTTCCGCATTCTTTTGGCATGATGTCGCTTGTCTGACAATTTCACTCCAAACTGTCGCGCCTGAAATTTATATTGAAAAGGAAAACGAACATTCGCTAACTTCACGGGCGATGAAAGAAAGTATCGATGAATATCCGAACAGCAACTCCGCAAGATAACAACGAACTTTTGGATTTGTCGCGCGAGGCACCGATGGATGCGTCATTAGTCGTCGGCATCGATCGATCGCCGGACTATTTTGCGTTAGCCAACTTGCAGGGTGAGGATGCGCAGATATTCGTCGCCGAGGAACACGGAAAGATTCTCGGCGCGGTCGGTTGTTCCTTCCGAACCGTTCTATTTGACGGACAGCCGTTGCGCATTGCCTACATCGGCGGCATCAAGATCCGGCATTCCGCGCGAAACGGCATAACCGCTTTCCGCCTGATGAGAGCCGTTTCCGATTTTCTGCTTTCCAGCGAGGCGCGTTTCGGCGTGATGCTCGCGATGAAGCATAATCAGGCGATGATTTCGCTCCTTTCCGGGCGGGCGGGAATCCCGAAATTCGATCAGTTGAGAACTTTCCGGATTACTTATTTGATCCCGGTTTTCCGGCAACAGACTTCACGGAATCTCGAAATCCGGCTCTGCCGGTCCGAAGATTTGCCGGACTTGCGGCGATTGTTCATTGGGTTTTACAAGCAGTTTGAATTGAATCCTTTCATTTCCGAGTCGCATTTCGACCGGCTATTGACCCGACCCGGCTTTTCGTTGGAGAATTTCATCGTCGCGGTGCGAAACGGAAAATTGATTGCCGCGCTTTCGCACTGGGATCAGTCCGGTTTCAAACGCACCATCGTCGAAAAATATGGCGGCGCCGCAAGGACGGTTCGGTTTCTGACATCGCCGCTTCATTTGTTGCCGCAGGAAGGCATGCCGATCACCGAAATCGCCATCCGGCATGTCGTATTTTCCGAAGGATGTGATTTCGCCGTCCGCGATCTCGTGCGGTTTATGATTGCGCAGAACCGGAAAAAATATCGCCTGTTCCGATTCGGATTTCCCGACAGTCAGTTGATCTCGTCAGCCTCGAAAGGTTTCCCGCGCATCTCGATTCCGGTCAATCTGTACGGCGCGTTTCGGGAGAACGATCCGAAAAAGGATGCGATGGTTTGGCGCCTGAAAAACTCGCTGATCTGGGAGGATTTATCGCTTCATTAATGGAAAATAATCCGAACGACCTGTTCGTCATCTGCAATCTGCTGGCTTGCGGCGGAAAGGCCGCCGGGCGCTGGCAGACGTTTCTGGAACGAGCCGAATCGTTCGGTCTGCACGTCGATTCGCGAGTGACGACATTTTCCGAACATGCGATGGAACTTGCGCGGACGGAAGCCAAAAACGGCAGACGCATATTTTACGTTTTCGGCGGCGACGGCACGCTCAATGAAGTTCTCAACGGCGTCATGGAAAACGATCGTCTCATTTCTCCCGAAATCGAATTGATTTATCTTACAGCCGGAAGCAGTTGCGATATCGCCAAACTCTTTCCGGAGCGAAGTCCGATCACCGGCGATCCGAGAAATGCCATTACTTATCTCGCCGATGTCGGGAAAATCGAATGTGTCAAAGACGGGAAGAAAGTCGTTCGGTATTTTCTGGCGAATTCCAGCATCGGCGTCATCAGCCGGTCGATCGAGGTATTCAACCACAAAACGCCGTTCCAGTCTTTTCTGAAACGCGTGAACATCGACGTCGCCGCGCTGTATGCCGGACTAAAAAACGTCTTTCAGTTCGGAAATATGGTCTGCCGCCTCACGTTCGACGGTCAGGAATTTCCTGAGAAAACCGTCAAAAACATGACCGTATTCAAGTGTTCCTATTTCGGCGGCGGGATGAATTATGGCGTTCCATCGACATACGACGACGGATATTTGCACGTTGTCACGATCGGCGAAACGGGAAAATTTCGGACGCTCGGAATGATTCCGTCGCTCTATTCCGGAACGATTCTGAACAAACCGCAGGCGGAATATCGAACCGTTCGGGACGTGCGGATGGAAATCGACGGTCAGCCCGTCATCATCGAAGCGGACGGCGAAATGATCGGCTATCCGCCGGTCATCTATTCGCTCCTGCCGAAGTGCGTTCGCCTGCGGATTTGAATTAACGATGAAATTGATGAATAGTAATATTAAACGAAGGGGAAACGAATCATGAAAATTCTTGTAGTCTATAATCCTCAGGCCGCGCATCGCCGGGCTGAAAAGATCTTGCCGGAAGTCGAAGCATTTTTTAAGGAGATCGGCATCGACGCCGAGTTCCGGCTCACGACACACAAGGGAAACGGAACGGAAATCGTCCGGGATGCCGACTTTGAACCATACGACGGCATTGTCGCGGCTGGCGGCGATGGAACGTTGTTCGAATTCGTCAACGGATATTTCCGGAATCCTTCGCAAAAACGCATTCCGCTGGGAATTCTACCGATCGGCACCGGCAACGCCATCTATCGCGATCTCAACCCGGACGCAGTGGATTGGCGGGAAGCGATTCGTGTGATCGCTCTGAACAAACTGCGGAAAGTCGATGTCGGCAGGATTCTCACACAGGGCGAAAATTTCTACTTTCTCAACATTGTTGGCCTGGGATTCGTAGCCGATGTGAATGCCGTCGCCCAGAAACTCAAGGTTTTCGGGAATGTGTCTTATACTCTGGGCGTTCTGCAACAAACGATTTTTCTGAAATCCACGCCGATGCGGATCGAACTGGACGGACAGATGCTCGAACGCGACGCGATCTTCGTCGAGATTTCCAATACGCGATGGACGTCGAACTTCCTCATGGCGCCGAAAGCCGAGATCGACGACGGCAAACTCGACGTGACCATTGCCAACAAACTTGGGAGAATCCGCCTGCTGAAATGCTTCCCGAAGATTTTCACCGGCGAGCATGTTCACCTCAAAGAAATCGAGTCAATTCAGGCCAAACACATCCGGATCGAAACAGACGTTCCGAAGGTTTTGACGCCGGACGGCGAATTGCTCGGCGCGACGCCGATTGAGGTGGATTGCCTGCATCAGGCGTTGGAAGTGTTCTGGAAATAGCGGAAGCGAACGCTGGTAACGGATTCAGAGATCATTAACCGCAGAGTCAACTATAAATAATTCCTGTTCGAGCACAATCAGGATTGTATAGCAAATTTCCTTTTAACATTGCAAAAATGACCCTCGCCAGTTTATTCCAAGTTGCGATGACGGCTTTTCGGTAAGGCATACCTTCATTTCGCTTTTTTTGGTAGTAATCCCGAAAGACCGGATCCCGAAGCTTCGGGACTGAGGTTGCCATCAGAAAACCCGTTCGACGAAGACTTTTTGAACCTCTTTTTGTTACCTTTCCATGGATAGACATTTTACCGGACTGCTTAATGGATGGGTCTGTCCCACAGAAAGCGATCATTTGTTTGGCCGTTTTAAAACGGTCGATACTTGAAATTTCTGTGAGAAAATGACCGGTTGTAATCTTACCGATCCCACTGACCGAAGTCATGATGGAGATTTGATCTCCAAAGGTTTTGTCGCATTCTTTTGTAAAATGATCGGTAACAACATCGAGATTCTCTGTTAGGAATTTCAAATGACGGATGTGGAACAGAACGACAGATTCCAGATTTGGGTCAGCAGTACCGATAGATTCTTGTGCCAATTGATAGACTTGTTCCAAAGAGTATTTGGCAGGTCTACCGACTTTATCCAATAAGGGTTGCAAGGTAGCAATAAACTTCTCGGTCTTGGTGTTTCTAATTGACTTTGCAGAAGGATAATGCGAAATCATTTCCAGTGCGAAATTCGTAAAAACGTTATAGACCAGGAATTCCGGAAAAGTAATATTCAGTTTTTGCTTGATTTGTGTTTTCGTTTTTGCAACTTCCTCGGCGATGTTTTCACGCAGACGAGCCAACGAAATCAGAGATTGAACCTGTTGGGGGACGGTCTGGTGAAGATCATTTCCCTTTTCCTTCAAAAACCGGGCAATTGCGACAGCGTCAGTCGTGTCGGTTTTTGTTTTTCGTAACGAATTGGACTCCTGATGTTTTTTCACCAAACAAGGATTCAATAAAAAAACATGTTCGGTATTCGAAAGTAGAAACGATAAGAGATTCACGTGGTAAGAACCGGTAGATTCCATTGCAAAGAAAGCCTCTTCAAAAGATTGGCACGCTTTCCAAAATTGTGTAAAACCACCACGATTCATTTCCGCCTTGCTTTGACCGAGCAGTCCATCGTTTTCATCCACGAACGCATAGTTGAATTTGTCTTTCGACACGTCTATTCCGACAAACACCTTCATCTGTTTCCTCCTTACTGGTTTTTTTGAAAGAGAG
>JBAZPZ010000062.1:0-12088 GCA_041645495.1 Fidelibacterota bacterium
GTGCGGCTATTCATTCAGCGAGACTATGGAATATCTGACAGAACTCGAGAAACTGACCGCGCCGTCGGTCTCTCCCGCTCCGGCACACAACGATAAAAAACAATCGAAAGGAGTCTTACTATGAAATCTATCATCGCTTATTGCGGCTTGAATTGCCACGAATGCGGCGCCTATCTGGCGACACTCGCGAACGACGACGCGAAACGCAAAGAGGTCGCCGAACAATGGTCGAAGGAATATCACGTAGAGATCAAACCGGCAGACATCAATTGCACCGGCTGTTTGACCGTCGGTGAAAACGTCTTCAGTCATTGCACGGTCTGCGAAATCCGCCTTTGCGGCATGGAAAAGAAAGTCGTCAACTGCGCGCACTGCGACGATTTCGTCTGTGAAAAGCTGGAGAAATTCTTCACGATGGCGCCATTTCTGCGCGAAAGACTGACCGAACTTCGCGCCGCGATCTAAACATCTAACTAAAATTACCACTAAAAACAGGAGGAAATAGCCATGAGTAACCACCCCGAAAATTCAACAGAATGTTGTCCGAAATTCGATCCCGCGCCGTGGGATGAAAAAACACATGTCTGGAAGGACAAACGTTTCATTCAGGACGAAGTTCGCCAGATTTTTCACATGCCGACGAACATGGGCAAGGTTGTGACGCGAATGTTTTCGAAAATTCAAGCCGCCGACGCCATGCCCGAAGTGTGCCAAAAAATACGGTCACAACTACGTCGTCGCTTTTACGGAAGTGGAATGATTCGTTTTTCTGACAAACCATGATATCGCGGGTCAATACAGGCAGATCGCCAACCGTTTTACTTGTTTTCTTGATTGGCGGTTTAATGTCACCGGTCAAGGCAACCGTAACACTGACTTCGTCGAATCTGCCGATATTCGTAATCGATACGCACGGGCAAACAATCATCGATGAGTCGCGGATCGTCGCCGATCTCGGCATCATTTATAACGGCGAAGGTCAGCGCAATCTGATGACCGATCCGTTCAACAATTACAACGGTCGAATCGCCATTGAATTGCGCGGTAGCAGTTCGATGGCTTACCCGAAGAAACAATACCGGTTCGAGACTCAAAACGATCTCGGCGAAGATTCCAGCGTCGCGCTGGTCGGCCTACCGCAGGAAGCCGACTGGATTTTAAACGGTCCTTACGAAGATAAGACTATGCTTCGCAACGCTCTGGCTTACGGCCTCTCGAATGACATTGGTCGCTATGCCAGCCGCGTCCGATTTTGCGAGTTAATCCTCAACAACGAATACATGGGCCTTTACATTCTCCTCGAAAAGATCAAGCGCGATAAGAACCGCGTAAACATTTCCAAATTAGAAGCACCTGACATAACCGGCGACGATCTGACCGGCGGCTACATCATCAAACTCGACAAAACGGATGGCGAAAACGTCGGAGGCTGGAACTCTTCCTCGAGCATCTATTACCAGTACCATTATCCGAAACCGGACGAAATCGTCAGGCAACAGAAACAATACATCCAGCAGTTCATCGCACATTTCGAAAATGTGATGGCTGGTTCGGATCGGGCAAATCCTGAAACCGGATATCCTTCCATCATCGACATCGATTCGTTTGTCGATCACTTCATTCTGATCGAATTCTGCCGCAATATCGATGGCTACCGTTTGAGTTCGTATCTCTATAAAGACAAAAACAGCAAGGACGGAAAAATGTACGCCGGACCGATCTGGGATTACAATCTTACATTTGGAAAAGCCTGGTACGTATCCGACCGGAATTATTACACCGGCTGGGAAGTCGATCACAATAAACGCCTGCCATACGATGCGCCCAAAATCCCGTACTGGTGGGAAAATCTGGCGCGCGATCACGGCTTTGCTCAACGCGCCGCCGAACACTGGGCGGTACTCCGCGACGGTGTACTGGACATCGACAGCCTGAACAACCGGATCGACCGGATGGCGGAATTAATCGCCGATGCCCGAGTCCGAAATTCCGTACGCTGGCCGGAAATGGGCGACGCCGTTGCTTACGCCAACGAAATCATCTATCTGAAAAGCTGGATCCGGAACCGGGTGAGCTGGATCGATGCCAACATCGCCAGTCTGAGCCCGATTCAAGCCGATCCGTCCGGTCACCTGCCTCTCGATTTTTCGCTCGGACAAAATTATCCTAATCCGTTCAATGCCAGTACGTGGATTCCATTCGCTGTGCCGGAACCGGTTCGGGTGAAGTTAGAGGTCATCAATCTATATGGAGAGCGAGTTGCCGTTTTGATAGATGCGACGATGTCCACCGGCAATCATCGGATTTGTTTGAAGACCGATCGTTTTGCGGCGGGCATTTACTTCCTGTATTTCCAGGCGGGCGACTTCAAGGCAGTTAAAAAAATGACTGTACTGAAATAAAGACGAGAGATGCAAAAACCGGACTCAACTTACCAAAGTATAGGATAACCAATCATGCTACGAATCGGCTGGTTGCTTGCGACACTGATGTTCGTCCTGACCGGAATTCTGTTTGTCATGGGAAATGATGCATGGTGAATGTCCGCGGCGCCACATTGGAGGATTGGTTCATCGAAGTATTTCCCGGCGGGTACCGACGAAATTTGCCGTCACGTGGAAATTGAAAGAGGGCGATTTTTACTGGTTGAATATGGAAGTCACTGATCTGCGCCTGAACCAATTGCCCTACGACAGCGGAAAAACGGCGCGTTGATTTGCCCGTAGTTTCGATCATAGTCGAAACCACGCGATTTTATCACAATAGTTTCTTGTATAATCGAAACTACTAACATATATTCAGATGGTTTCGATTATAATCGGAGATTTGAAATGATCATAAGAAATTCATACATCCAGAAAATTGAGCCGTTCATCGGCAAGCCGGTCATTAAAGTGATTACCGGTATGCGCCGAACCGGCAAGAGCACATTTTTACAAATGCTCATTCGGCAGCTCATTACAAACGGCGTCAGCGAATCCCGGATTCTCTGGATTAATAAAGAGTCCGTTGAATTCGATTCGATCCGCGACTATCTCGATTTGTACCGTTATGTCACAGACCAATTCAAAACCGGAAGTGAAACCAATTATCTGTTTGTCGATGAGGTTCAGCAAATCGAGAATTGGGAAAAGGCAATCGCTTCGTTTCTTTCGGATAATATCGCCGATGTTTTCATCACCGGTTCGAATGCAAAACTGTTTTCATCGGAACTGGCTACTTTACTGTCAGGCCGATACGTCGAATTTCCAATTTATCCTCTCAGCTTTCAGGAATTTCTGTTGTTCAGAACCAAACTGAATATCGTCCTTAATCAAGAAGATGAGTTCGCTTTGTATTTGAAATATGGCGGTCTTCCCGGAATCCATGCTCTGGAAATGCAGGACGAGACTGTTTTCCAATATCTGAACGCTATTTTCAGCACGATCTTACTGAAAGATGTCGTCAGCCGAAACAGAATTCGGGATGTTGGCTTGCTGGAAAAAATTGTTCGATTCGTTTTTGACAATTGCGGCAACGTCACTACCGCCAAAGGAATTGCCGATTACCTGAAAAACCAGAAGACAGATGTTTCTACCGACACAATCTTAAACTATCTTAGCAATCTCCAGTCCGCTTATCTGATTCAAAAAACACCGCATTTCGATTTGAAAGGTAAAAAACATCTCGATTTCAATGACAAATATTATCTGGGCGACATCGGTTTGCGGCATAGCATTCTCGGTTATCGGGATCGGGACATTTCCGGTCTTTTGGAAAACGTCGTCTATCTGGAGTTGCTCCGACGCGGTTATCATGTTTTTATCGGAAAACAGAACGGCCGGGAAATCGATTTTGTCGCTGAAAAAACGAACGAACGGATTTATCTGCAGGTTTGTTATCTGCTCGCCGATCAGTCAACAATCGAACGTGAATTCGTCCCACTCGAGAAAATCGCCGATAATTACCCGAAATTTGTCCTTTCGATGGACAAAATCGGAATATCGGAACGTAATGGTATTTTCCGAAAAAATCTGATTGAGTTTTTACTTGAGTGAAAATCAATCCGCAGATGACGCTGATGAACGCAGATAAAATAAGATATCCGGAAACTTGCGTTGTAATTGGAGCAGAGATGCGGATCCATTCGGAATTAGGTTGCGGATTTCTTGAATCTGTCTATACAGGAAGCCATGGCAAAAGAATTTTCTATCAACCATATCCCATTTCAAAAGGAAGTAGAACTACCGGTATTTTACCGTGGCGAAAAACTCAATACCCATTACCGCGCTGATTTCGTTTGCTTTGACAATCTGATCGTCGAGCTAAAAGCTCTTAAAACCTTAACCGGTAACGAAGAGTCCTAGGTCATCAATTACCTGAAAGCGACTGACTTGCATAAAGCGTTATTGATCAATTTTGGCAATACTAAACTCGAGTACAAAAGAATAGTACACAACCTGCATGAATCTGCGCAATCTGCGGATGAAAACAAATCCGCAGATGCACGCCATCTTGAATTCAACAACGAATTCGATCTCGCTTTGCTTGTCTGCGAAGGCGCTTTCCCGCTCATGGAAACCGACGAGATGAACTTCCGGATCATCCAAAATGCCGCCCGCGCGTTGAAATCCGGTGGCAAATTGATCCTGACGACACTGAACGGGCTCTTCCCGCTCTTCCACTCGGTCAAAGATTTTGTCAACGCCGCCGGTGGCGATTCCGTCACAACAGAAAATTCGTTTGATTTAATGACATTGTATTGAATCCAGACGCAGAAAGACGCTGAATCACTATGAAATGCATCTTCATAAAAAATCAGCGGTAATCAGCGTCAATAAGACCTTTTACTCATCATCTTAAGGTTTATCGTTAAGATACAAAATATCACATTGAAACTCGGAGGAAATTTATGAATATCGGCATTGCACTCGGTAGCGGCGGAACAAAAGGTTTCGCACACATCGAATATCTGAAAGTCATCGACGAATTCGGTATCCGGATCGGCGCTATTTCCGGTTCGAGCATGGGCGCGCTGATCGGCGCCTTTTACGCAGGCGGAATGAAAGCCGCCGAAATGGAAAAGGTCTTCGCCGACCTGACATTATTCGACAAGGCGAAGATGGCCGACGGACTGATTCTGCTCGCTTATTATCTGTTCGTGCTTGTCATGCGGGAAAACAGTTACGCCTCGCGCGTCGTCGAAGTCGCCGCCGAACAAAAGGTAATTAAGACCGGTCCATATGCGGTCGTTCGGCATCCGCTGTACGTTTCGGCTATTCTTATCTGGGTTCTGACGCCGCTGGCGCTTGGCTCGCTGTGGGCGTTTATGCTGGCTCTGCTCTTTCCGTTTCTGCTGATCGTGCGCATCAAGAATGAGGAAAAGGTACTGACCGAAGAATTGCCCGGTTATCGCGAATATCTCCAGGAAGTCAAATACCGCCTAGTACCCGGAATCTGGTGAGGAACTGTGCTTTGTGACTCAACCTATCGGGATTTGATCGATAGATGCAAATCCGCAACAGGACAACGGATTGAATCCAGACGCAGAAAGACGCTGAATCACTATGAAATGCATCTTCATAAAAAATCAGCGGTAATCAGCGTCAATAAGATCTTTTACTCATCATCTTATGGTTTATCGTTAAGATATAAAATATCACATTGTAACGCGGAGTCAATATGAATATCGGCATTGCACTCGGTAGCGGCGGAACAAAAGGTTTCGCACACATCGAATATCTGAAAGGCATTCGCGCATTTGAATTCTACAAGTTCCAGGAAGTGTTCGACACTTTGCCGGACGACATCGCGTGGTTTCGGACGGAACTGAAAAAGCACGGACTATAGAGGAAATTGAAAGTTGAAAATTGGAGATTGAAAATTTTATCCGGAATCCGGAATATATAAAACTCTCTACACCCTCCGCGGTTATCGTTCGTACCTCTGCCGGACGAACTTCATCTTGATATTTCAACTATTAACCGCAATATTAACGTGTGAAAAAATGTCGAGTATAAAGTGAGTACAAAATTGACTGAGAACGAAATTTTCAAAGAGATCGATTATGCTCAAAACAATCTGTCCAAAGGCGAATATGAAAAGTGCGCTTTCATCAATTGTGTCTTTAATAATGCTGATCTATCCGGTATCACTTTCAGAGACGGTGAGTTCGATAGTTGTGATTTCAGTTTGGCCAAAATGAAGGGCACGGGACTGAACAACATCAAATTCTCAAACTGTAAATTACTGGGCGTTCATTTTGACGATTGTAATGATTTCCTGCTGTCTGTCTCTTTTAAAAATTGTCTCCCAAAACTTTCGACTTTTTACAAACTGAAACTAAAAAAGACACGGATTGACAATTGCAATCTCCATGAAACCGATTTTAGCGAAACAGACCTGACCGGTTCCGTATTTGAAAATTGCGATCTGCAAAAAGCGATGTTCGATAACACCAATCTGGAAAAGGCGGATTTCCGGTCGTCCTTCAATTATTCCATCGACCCGGAAAAAACCGGATCAAAAAAGCCAAATTCTTAAGAATGGATGTCGTTGGACTGCTGGAAAAGTACGACATAGAAATTGAATAGACGAGATTGCAGTTTTAATCTATTGATAAGATATTGATTTCTTTGTTTTACATGGACAGTTCATATTCCTGTTGCCATCATTGGAATTTGTATGTAAAATCGCAACGAATGGTTACCTGTTTGATTAGATTAATATCTTGAAACTTGATCGACTTTTTAGGAGGTAATGACTGAACACTCAAATCACACTTTTTCCAAACAATGGATTTAAAAAATACACCAACGGTAACGCTAATAAAATCGATAACATCGACAAGAATTTTCACAATTGGTATCGATTCGTTTTGTCTTTTCCTCCCCATCTTGTCAGAGAATACATTCAAAGATTTGATCTTAAGACCGGATACACGCTGTTAGATCCATTTTGCGGTACCGGAACGACTGTTTTAGAGGCAAAATTAAACGGTTTGATCGGAATCGGAATAGAAGCAAATCCAATGGCTTATTTCGCCACATTGGTTAAAACCAGATTTGAAGTTGATGGCAAAATATTGATGGAAGATACGGACAAAATTGCCCAAAATGCTGAATCCATGATTCGGAATTACACAAGAAACGAGATCATGAAACTCTCAGAAGAAGAGGATGCTTTACTTCTGACTGATTCCATTAGTCCCGTTCCCTTGCATAAAACACTTTTACTATTACAAGCAATCCGCGAGTATGACTCAGAATATATCGATAATCAACTTTTAGCTCTCGCAACTTCAACCGTCAGGAACACAAGCAATTTACATTTTGGACCGGAAGTCGGAGTTACCAGAAAAAAGAAAAACGATTCAAACGTCGTCAGCGACTGGCGCGAGATGGTTAGAACAATGGTTCTGGATTTAAAAAGTGTCAATTCACAGCTATACTTCAAAACGGAAGTTTATAATGCCGACTCAAGAGAAATGAGCAATTTTTTACAACCTGATTCCATCAATGCCGTGTTTACGTCACCGCCCTATCCAAACGAAAAAGACTATACTCGAACGACGCGTCTCGAATCCGTAATCCTTGGCTTTTTAAAGAATAAAACTCAGTTAAGAGAATTGAAAAAAAACCTCCTGCGATCCAATTCCAGAAACGTCTATAAAGGCGACGATGATGATAAATATATTTCGCAATATCCCGAAGTAATTAAAATTGCAAATGCGATAGAAGAGCGCAGAATTGCTCTGAAAAAAACATCCGGTTTCGAAAAACAATACCATAAAGTCACCAAACTCTACTTTGGCGGAATGGCAAAACATCTTGAAAGCCTGAAGCCTTTCCTTAAAAAAAATGCCCAGTTAGGATATGTCGTCGGTGATCAGGCGTCCTTTTTACAGGTCTATATCCCGACTGGTAAGATTTTAGCCGATATTGCCGATTCACTTGGATATGAAGTTCTTAGAATTGATTTATTCCGAACCAGATTTGCAACAGCAACAAAAAAAGATATGAACGAAGAAGTATTGGTACTCAAATGGAGGAAATAAATGGTGGGAGATCAACAGAATCGATATTCCAAACTGATTGAGACGATCTTTTTTGAACATTATAAGCCCGGAGTCCGGGAAATACGGTTTGAACGTGAAGATTTGATTTCCACCGCAAAACAGTTACGAATTGACTTGCCTAAAAATCTTGGCGATGTCGTTTACAGCTTTCGCTATCGCGCTCCTCTCCCGGAGAAAATTACCAAAACCGCACCGAATGGATTGGAATGGATAATCAGACCGGTGGGACGGGCTTTATACATGTTTTCTTTGTCTGATATGCCGCGGATTATGCCCTCCAAATTCTTAGCAGAAACCAAAGTACCCGACGCCACACCGGGTATTATAAACAAGTACGCGTTGACTGATGAACAAGCATTGTTAGCGAAACTTCGGTATAATCGACTGATCGATATTTTTACCGGAATCACGTGTTATTCCTTGCAAAACCATTTACGCACATCCGTTCACAATTTAGGTCAGATAGAAACAGATGAACTCTATGTCGGCATTGATAAAAAAGGTGTCCATTATATCATCCCCATTCAAGCAAAAGGAAACACCGACAAGTTAGGAATTATTCAGATAGAGCAGGATTTTGCTATGTGTCAGGAAAAATTCCCTCACTTAGTTTCTATTCCAATCGCCGCACAATTCATCGACAGCAACTTTATCGCACTCTTTTCATTTGAGCAAACCGAAAAAGGGATTGCAGTCACCTCTGAAAAACACTATCGGTTAGTTGCCCCTGATGATTTAAGCGAAGCGGAAATTGATCAGTATAAGAATCGGAAGGAATAGGATAGTCGCTTTCTCTGAAAGTTGAAAATTGGAGATTTGAGATTGAAAATTTTATCCGGAATCCGGAACATAAAAAATTCTCTGCGTCCTGTACCCCGGAACTTGTCCCGAATTGTTCGGGATCGGCGGCGGCGGCGTTCTCCGCGGTTAATGAACTCGAAACACGGAACACTGAACTATTTTTCCCTTGTGTTTTCTTTAATATTTCCGTATCATTTTAGCGTGATTTGGTTATGGATGATCGTGGAATGGCGTTTTTGAGGGAATGAACGTGGAAATTACTTCTGGGCTGTACGAAACACTGCGCCGGGAAATACGACTGAGGAATTACAGCCTCAAGACGAGTAAATCATATATTAGCTGTCTTCGGTCTTTCGTGCAATATTTTCAACCCCGTCATCCTCGCGAATTAACTGAGAATGACCTTAAAAACTATTTGCTGTACTTGCTTGAAGATAAGCAGTTGGCATCCCGAATGTTCGGGACAATCAGGTTTTCAACGCTTTGCGGTTTTTATATGTCGAACTCTACAAAATGCCGTTTGTGATTGGAGGTCTTCCCCGCCCTAAGAAAGAAAAACAGTTACCGGTCGTTCTGAGCCAGGAAGAAGTGGTCAACATTATCGATTCGGTAGACAATCTGAAACATAAAACTTTGTTGATGCTGATCTATTCGGCTGGTTTACGGGTTGGCGAAGCTGTTCGCTTGAAAATAGAAGACGTTGACAGTAAAAGGAAACTTATTTATCTCAAAAGTGCCAAGGGGAAAAAGGATAGATATACGCTATTATCGGATGTGGCATTAGATAATCTAAGAAGATATTATCTCGTATATAGACCGCAAGAATATCTTTTCGAAGGCGCGGAAGGCCGGAAATATTTATCAGAACGAAGTATTCAACATGTCTTCGAACGTGCTGTGAAGAATGCCGGGATCAGAAAAGACATCTCGGTCCACACGCTTCGGCATAGTTTTGCGACGCACTTGCTTGAGAGCGGAACAGATTTGCGATATATCCAGGAACTTCTCGGCCATACCAGCTCAAAAACGACGGAGATATATACCCATGTCAGTCAAAAATCACTTGGGAGGATTCGCAGTCCGCTGGATCAGATCAAACATTCGACTCCGCAAGGAGCGCTTCAGACAGGAACGAAATAAACGACATATGTCGTATAACAACCCAAATAGGATGGCTAAACGAAATTCGTTAAACCAATAGTTATACGAAATAAATAAGGTAGAATTTTATGAATACTAACAATCTAAAAGAGTTAAAGATAGGAGATTTGACAGTAAAACTTCCTATAATTCAGGGAGGAATGGGAGTTGGAATTTCCCTATCCGGGCTGGCATCCGCAGTAGCTAACGAAGGCGGTGTCGGAGTTATTGCTGCCGCCGGTATTGGAATGCTTGAATCCGATTTCTCGACGAATTGGTTGGAAGCAAATATTAGAGCGTTAAAAATGGAGATTAGAAAAGCCAGAGAATTAACCAAAGGAATTCTGGGTGTCAATATCATGGTGGCATTGTCAAATTTTGCTGATCTGGCAAGAACGGCTATTGAGGAGGGGATAGACATCATTTTTTCCGGGGCAGGACTTCCCCTTAATCTTCCCCAGTTTTTAAAAGGAAGCACAAAGACGAAGTTGGTACCCATTGTTTCTTCTGGAAGGGCGGCCAGTATCATTTCTAAAAGATGGTCAGAAAAATACAACTATCCCCTTGATGCTGTAGTCGTAGAGGGGCCATTAGCGGGGGGACATCTTGGATTCAAAGAAGAGCAAATTAGCGATCCTGCGTATTCGTTAGAGAAACTCATTCCAGAAGTGATTAAAGCGGTAAGACCATTTGAGGAAAGGGATAAGAAACCTATCCCGGTAATTGCCGCTGGAGGTATATATACCGGAGAAGATATTTATAAATTCTTACAATCGGGCGCCGCGGGAGTGCAGATGGCAACCCGTTTTGTTACCACTTATGAATGTGATGCATCGATGAAGTTTAAGCAAACTTATATTGATTCGAGTAAAGAAGATATCGTGATTATTAAAAGTCCGGTTGGTATGCCGGGAAGAGCGCTTAGAAACAAGTTTATTGATGATGTCAATAATGGGGAAAAGAAACCGTTTAAATGTCCCTATCATTGTATTATAACCTGTGATTATAAAAACAGCCCCTATTGCATTGCCCTTGCTTTACTGAATGCCCAGAAGGGCAATTTAAAACACGGGTTTGCGTTCGCTGGAGAGAATGCTTATCGAGCAAAGGGAATTATTTCTGTCAAAGAACTGATAGAATCTTTGATAGAAGAGTATAAGAATGCATCTAAGTGATCTGCTTCGCACAACCGCATGTTTGCGTAAATCCCGACAAGTCGGACATCGTAAACACGCCAGGCGTTATACGCAATCCGCCAACTATAAAATGGAGGGAAAGACTATGAAAAAAATAAGCAAAATTAAAATTGGAATTATTTTTGGCATTATAGCTGGAATAGTTGATGTAATACCTATGATTTTCCAAAAACTGACATGGGATGCAAACTTATCGGCTTTTTCAATGTGGATAATTGCGGGTTTTATGGTTTCAACATCAGACTTAAAAATAAATAGCGTGTTGAAAGGAATCCTGATCTCATTTTTACTGCTCACACCTTTAGCAATAATTATTGGATGGCATCAACCAATAAGCTTGATACCAATATTTTTAATGACAATAATATTAGGTTGTTTGTTAGGATATTTTGTTAATCGGTTTGGAGGTGAGCAATCATGAAAAATACATTTGTTGAAGTTTGTATATATGAAGTTAAACCAAACAGAACTGATGACTTTGAGGCATTGATAGAGAAAGTTGCAAAACATCATCGGGATTTTCCAGGAGTGCTTGATGTAAAATATATGAAACGAACACACCGTCAACCAGATTTTAATGCAGTCAAAAATGGTGAACCGGCAATACAGTTAACCAGAACTCCTAAATCAGTCACTTATGTGCTGTAATGGGAATTGGATAATGAGATAACCCATGGGAAAGCAACAAAATCAGGGCTTGAAAAATTTTATAAAGAATTTACTCGTTGTTTAATCACAATGCCAAAAATAATTTTAGGAGAAAGAATACAATGAGTTGGCGGACAGCGTATAACACAGCATATCTGGTTTCGCTCCCGTTGGTCGCTTCGCCCAAATTGCTCCCTTCAGTCGCAACTTCAGATATGCTGGGACCGTTAGCTAAAAATTTGCCAGC
>JBAZPZ010000063.1:0-11687 GCA_041645495.1 Fidelibacterota bacterium
TGGAGCGGGGCCGACGGGGCTTCCCGAACATTCGGGACAACTTCTGGCGTGACAGGAAAATCGCCGATCGATCATAACTATTTTTTGCTAAGTGGAGCGGGGCCGACGGGGCTTCCCGAACATTCGGGACAACTTCTGGCGTGACAGGAAAATCGCCGATCGATCATAACTATTTTTTGCTAAGTGGAGCGGGGCCGACGGGGCTCGAACCCGCAACTTCTGGCGTGACAGGCCAGTGCTCTAACCAATTGAACTACGGCTCCATTGTCAAATCCTGTTCATAACAGGCGGACGCAAATTTAAAGAATTTGGATTCGCCCTGCAAGCAGAATTACGGCGCACTCAAAATAAACATCTGCCTCTTCAGGGAATAATTTTTTATATTCAGTCTGTATGAAAAATTTGCCAGAAATAATAAATCCGGAGACTTGGGCGAATGGGTTTTAAATGCGGGATTGTCGGACTTCCGAATGTTGGTAAATCTACGCTATTCAATGCGCTGACTCAGGCGGGCGTTCCGATGGAAAATTATCCGTTTTGCACGATCGAGCCGCACGTCGGAATGGTTGAAGTTCCGGACAAAAGACTGGAACTGTTACAAAAAATCTATCATCCGCAAAAGGTGATTCCGACGACGCTTCAGTTCGTGGATATTGCCGGATTGGTCAAGGGCGCCTCGCTGGGCGAAGGTCTTGGCAATCAATTCCTGAGCAATATCCAATCGGTCGATGCGATTATCCATTTGGTGCGATGTTTTGACGACCCGAACGTGGCGCATATCGATGAACGGTTAGACCCGAAACGGGATTTTGAAATCGTCGAAACCGAAATCCTGTTGAAAGATCTCGAGATTATCGAAAACCGGATCAGTAAAATTTCACCGCGTGCCAAAACCGGCGACGACAAAACGAGAAAGCAGTTGGCAATCCTTTATGATTTGAAAAACCTGCTTTCGGAAGGAAAACCCGCCAAACTTTACCATGCGCATCCGGAGGAAGAGGCGTTTCTGCGGGAACTTGCGCTCTTATCGGCTAAACCGGTTCTGGTTGTCGGAAATATTTCGGAAGATGAAGCCACATCGGGGAAAAAATCCGAGGCGACGCAGAAGTTCGAACAATATTTTATGCAAACCGGTTCGCTTTTTCTGACACTTTCGGCAAATCTGGAACTGGAATTATCAGAATTAGAAAAAGAAGATCGAACGCTGTTGATGCGGGAGTGGAATCTGCCGACGACGGGCTTGAGCCGGTTGATTTCCGCGAGTTACGACCTTCTGAGATTGATTACCTTTTTTACGATAGAATCTGATATTTGTCAGGCATGGACGATTCCCGGCGGAAGCGTTGCCGTCAAAGCCGCGTCGGTCATTCATTCCGGATTTGAAGATCGTTTTATCAAGGCGGAAGTTCGGCACTGGGCGGATGTTGAGCTGCTGAAGTCTGAGGCGTGGTTACGCGAGCAAGGTTTGGTTCATATCGAAGGAAAATCCTATGTAGTCAAAGACGGAGACGTCATCACGTTTAAACTCGCCGCCGGTTAGCGTTTCTGAGACAGGAGATAATAATAAAAGGGAGCCGTGAAAACGACTCCCTTTTTTGTTACGTTTTATAGAAATATCATTTCATGATGAGGCTTTTGCGAACGTCATGGAAATCTTTTATTCGGCAACACCGTTTAAATTGTTGTATGCTTTGATGATTTCCCTGACCAGCCGGTGCCGAACGACGTCTTTCGGTTCAAAATAAACGAAGTCAATACCGTCGATGTTCTGCAAAATGTTTTTGGCTTCGATAAGGCCGGAATGAGCCTTGTCCGGAATGTCGATTTGCGTGATATCGCCGGTGATGATGGCTTTCGAGTTGGCGCCGAGGCGAGTCAGAAACATCTTCATCTGCATAGATGTCGTGTTCTGCGCTTCATCGAGAATGACGTAGGCGTTATTTAGCGTTCGACCGCGCATATATGCCAGCGGTAAGACTTCGATGACATGTTGTTCGGTGTAAGCGTTGATTTTTTCCGTTGAAAGCATGTCCATTAACGCATCGTAAAGCGGAGCGAGATACGGCTCGATTTTTTCCTTCAGATCGCCCGGTAAAAATCCCAGGTTTTCTCCGGCTTCGACTGCCGGGCGCGTGAGAATAATGCGCTCAACGTCGTGATTTCGCAAAGCGGCAACGGCGATTGCAACCGCGATGTAAGTTTTCCCGGTTCCAGCCGGTCCGATACCAAAAACGATGTCATTTTTCAGTGTCGAGCGGTAATATTTTTCCTGATTTGCTGACCGCGGTTTGATGACCCCGCTCTTCTTAAAAAGAATCACTGAATTGGCGGTGATCTCTTCCGCTGCCGGTCGTTTTCCGAGGATTTCAATATTGATTAACGTCTGAACGTCATCTTCACTGACGTGTCCTTTTTGGTTGATCGTCGCCAACATTTCCCCGATAATGGAATCGATTTTGTGGATAGAATTTTCGTCGCCGTCAAGCATCAATTTGTTGCCGCGTGCGAAAATTTTTATCGGGAAGGTTTTCTGTAACAACGTCAGATTGGCGTCGTTCACTCCGAAAACTAACAGCGGATCGGCGCCTTTGATTTCAATGATTTTTTCTGCCATTTTTCCTTATCCTAAACAAAACACAGCAAAATTTCTCGTATTTATGGAGATTTACAAGAGATTTGTCGAAAAGCCGGGCAACCCGATCGGTTTGTACAAAAGTATTGGCTTTATGAAAAATATTCCTTATCATTTCAATAAATATTGTCATGGAGAAGGAGTCATAAAATGAACACTCTTACGATTCAGCCCCAGCCTTTCATTCGCCCCGGAAACTTTATGAGAAGACTAACCAGTTTTTGTCTGCTTCTGATGGTGTTCCTGTTTTCCTGTGAGAATCCCGTCGTGACCGGTGCAAAAGATGTTCATGTCATCGGTCATATGACTTTTCAGATCACCAGTAAAACGTTTACTGCAAATAAACTGACCGTCATCGGAACCGTTAAAAATGACGGTTCCTCGATTGCCTATCCGGTCTGGTACGTCGAAGGCGATTTTTACGCCGACGATACCTATGAGTTCAAACTGGGCGGTGATAACTGCACGATGAACTATCAACTCGCGCCGGGTGAAACGACGAGTTGGAAACTGGAATTCTCATCAGATCTCTACGTCGAATCGGACTATCCGAATTTTGCTGTGAAAAACCAGCGCGCTTTTTATTATGAAGAAGATGATTAGCGCGGCTGGAAATGCATGGTTGGTAAAAGGCTCATAATAGAACAGCTATCAGATTGTACAAATAGCCGGATGCCAGTGCACCAACCAGAACGAACGATAAATACAGCACAAAAATCCGCCATTTGACAATGCCAAATACGGCCGCCATCGCCGGTAATGTCGTCGTTGGTCCGGCAATCAAAAACGCCAGCGCTGCGCCGGAATTCATTCCGTGTTCCAACAATCCGCCGACTACCGGAAGCGCTGTCAAACTCGTCGTATAAAGTGGAATTCCAAGAATCGTCGCCAACGGAACTGCAAAAGCATTGTTAGCTCCGACCGAATAGCGAATCCAATCCTGTGGTACGTAAAAATGGATGATCGCTTCCAGCGCGAACGTCAATGCCATGAATTTCGATACCATCAGAATTGTCTTCCCCGATTCGGTTAGGATTTTGGAGTAAAGACTCGTTGGAACCGGTCGGTTTTCGACCCGCTTCGTCTGTTCAGCGCAGGTACAACCTGCGCCGCTATTTTGGGATGAATAGACTCGGAATGGCTGTTGGATAGATTTACTTTTTTGTTTGGTGGAATCGCAACAAACCGGTTGAATGGCGAGAGTGTTTTCCGATGAAAACAAATGTCTCACAACTAACTTCATCCTGCGCCAACCAGAAATCAGAATACCGGACAAAATCGGTTTTTTGGAAGATACGCGCATAACATTGATCGGAAAAAATTTTATATTCGCCAATGCTTGCGTAATCAATCCGGCGGATAGACTTAAAACCAATGTCGCGACCAACCGCGCCCATGCCAGATTCCAGCCGATTGTCGATACGCTGAGGAAAAAGATTTCCGGATCCATCGACGGCGAAGCGATCCAAAAGGACATGACCGGTCCCAGCGGTACGCCTGAAATGAGCAGGGAGGAAATCACCGGAATAACACCGCAGGAACAGAATGGACTGAATGCTCCGATGAGTGTTGCCAGTAGAATACCAATTACCGGTTTTGTGTTAAAAATGACTGTAATGTACCGTGAAATGCCGCTGACTTGTATCGCGACTGCGAGAGGGATTGTCAATAGTAAATAAGGCCAGATATGCAGAAAAGCCTGAAGAATGAAATTGAGGATATTGATCAAGGAGCTAAGCATGTAGAACCCCTTCTAAATCGTAAATATACGATATATTTGAATAAAAAAATTTCTCATTAAGAATCAATCAAAATATCTTCCCGACTTTGGTTTTAAACCAATCGATATTCTGAGCATAGAGACAATATTTTGTCGCCGGTCCTTCTGTGACGCCGACGATCCAGCCGGTATCACGCAAGACTTTTAAGTGTTGTGAGACTGTCGCCTGAGCGATGGGTAAAAAATCAACGATGTTACCTGTAATGCACGCTGGATGCGTTACCAGAAACTTAATGATTTCGAAGCGAATCGGATTGGACAATCCTTTGAACATTTTAACGAGTTTAACCAATTCTTGACCCGAAATATCGAGCGAACAACAGGCGGTTGGAATACCAGAACATTCAGTCATTTTCAAATCCTTTTACTATATCGTAAAATAACGATATAAGTTAAATTAACCAATTTCCATCTGCAAGGTTTTTTCACAGACTGACAATACATTTTGTTTCTCAACCGAAATGTGCATGGGAATTCGTGAGTGGGTCTGTATGTTAAAGGGAAAAGGGGTGCCTGAAAAAACATTTAGCCCCCAAGATTCTATATCTGTGGGGGCTAAATAACGTTTGCTTAATGGTACTTATTTGGTGCTGTCAACCGCTGTGGTGTCCGTCGGTACCTGTTCAATCGTTTGTTCCGTGGCCGGCACTTCAGTTTTTTTCTGGCAACCAGCTAATCCGAGGACAAACAACAGAACTGCTGCAAAGACCAATGCTTTCTTCAATTCAGTTTCTCCCTATGTTAATTTCACTACGAACGTCAATATAAACATCGTTCATGTTCTGAATTTAAGAAGTAATTTTCCGAAAAGAAATATTTATTCTGAATAGAACAACATATTTTTTTAAAATCAGGATGATCTAAGTGCGTCCGGCCGAGTTGTTAATTGTATATAGTCACCAGAGAATCTGCCAATTTTTGGGAATTATCTTCTTCCTTGGCGATTTCGAAAATGACTGGAAATTAAATTCGATTTCTGTTTTCTTGTTTTTGGTGGGGTCTGGACTTAAATTTGCAATGCTTTGTTAGATGGATTATATGTCTGAAAAATATTGATAATACTGAGATTAATTCGATAAAATGCCTAAAATAATTACGATTGCGAACCAAAAAGGAGGTGTTGGAAAGACAACGACCGCGATCAATCTTGCGGCTGGGTTGGCGGTTTCGGAAGTTGACACGCTTTTGATTGACCTGGATCCGCAAGCTAACGCTACCATCGGTTGCGGAATTGATTACAAAAACGTCGAAAACAGCATTTACGAGGTGTTGATCGATGGTGAGGACATCAATCCGGTGATTCTGACGACCGAAATTCCCTTTCTGGATATCGTCCCCTCCGCGACACGTTTGGTTGGAGCCGAGATCGAAATGGTTTCTATGATCGGACGGGAAACGGTTCTGAAAAAGGCTCTTGAGACGCTGGAAAAGGAATATAAATATGTTATTATCGACTGTCCGCCGTCCCTGGGTTTGCTGACGATAAACAGCATGACGGCGTCCCATTCAATCCTCATTCCTATCCAATGTGAATACTACGCGATGGAAGGTTTGGGGCAGTTGCTGAACACGATCCGTTTGGTTCAAAAAAGCCTCAACCGGAATCTTCAGATCGAAGGCGTGTTGATCACGATGAGCGATTCACGTTTACGTCTAACTCAGGAAGTCAGCGAGCAGGTGAGGAGTTTTTTCAAAGAAAAAGTCTATCAGAGCGTGATCCGGCGGAATGTTCGGCTCGGAGAATCACCGAGTTTCGGCAAACCCATCATTTTATACGACGCTTCGTCGCCCGGCGCTCAGGATTACATGGCATTGGTAGGAGAATTATTAAAGAATGACGGTCAAGAGATTAGGTAAAGGATTAGGCGCAATCATTCCGGAATTTCCGCCGGATTTCAATATGATCAATCAGATCGCCGACATCGACGTCGGTAAAATCCGCGCCAATCCGCATCAGCCGCGGAAAGATTTCAACGAGCAGGCAATGAACGAACTGAAAATGTCCATTCGTGAAAAGGGCATTATTCAACCGATTACCGTTCGTCAGGTGGAAGACGGATTCGAATTGATCGCCGGGGAAAGGCGTCTGCGCGCCGCGATGGAACTCGGACTAAAGTCACTTCCAGTATACATATTATCCGTCAAGACGGATGTCGAGATGATGGAACTCGCTCTGATTGAAAACATCCAGCGTGAAGATTTAAATCCGGTGGATGAAGCCGAAGCCTACTCGGTTCTATCCAATACATTCAATATGTCTCACGAAGAAATTGCTACGAAGGTCGGAAAAGACCGCTCCACCATCACCAATTCCCTAAGATTGTTAAATTTGCCGGCGCCGATCATTCAGGATCTGCGGGAGAATAAAATCACGCCCGGACACGCCCGACCGATTCTTTCCATCGACAACGAAAAACAACGTCTGAATCTCTGGCAAAGAATCAAACGCGACGGATTAAGTGTTCGGGCTGTGGAAGCGCTTGTGAAAAATATGGATTCGGTCAAACAAAAAACCGCCGATCCGAAGGTCGTTCGCAAATCCAATTATGTCAAGACCGTCGAAGAAAAACTGATGCACATCGTCGGTTCGCGGGTGAAAATCCGCGGCGACGAGAACAAAGGCAGTATCGAGATCAACTTCTATTCCCGGGAAGACCTAACCCGGCTGATGGATATTTTTGAATCAATCGAGGACATTGAAAAGTGAGTAAGACGGGAAAAAGATATTTTACGATTCATTTGATGTCCACCGGTAGTAAGAAACCGTTTACAATGACATTCAACCATCACGTTGCGTACCTTCTTTTTGCTTTCGGCGTGATCGTTATTTTGTTTTTTTTCGTCGGCATTTTTACCTTTTTCCCGAAGGCGATGCAATACGACAAGATCAAGGCGGAAAACGACATTCTCATTCAGGATCGCATCAAAGTGACCAAAATCCTGAGCGATTACAATCAGATCCGGCAAATGGATCAATACATTCGTTCCGTTTTGGGTAGCGATTTGAAGATTCCCGAAAGCGATTCGACGGCATATGACTCGATGGCAAACACACAGATGGAAGCGATCCAGAAACCGGAGGAAGTGGCACGGATCAGTTTTCTCGATAATATTCCCATCTATCCGCCCGTCGACGGTTACATCACGCAGGGATTTTTAGACAATCGTGTGTTCAGCCGTGATAACCATTTCGGCGTCGATGTCGTAGCGACCGAAGGCGAACCGATCAAGGCGTCCGCCTCCGGAGTCGTCGTTTTGTCGAACTGGACTCCCGATCTCGGCAACACGGTGATTATCTATCATTCCGACGGTTATTTTACAATTTATGGTCACAATCAACGGAATTACGTTGAATCGCACCAATATGTGAATCGCGGAGATGTGATCGGGTTCGTGGGCAACACCGGCAAAAGCAAAGGTCCGCATCTCCATTTTGAAATCTGGAAGGAAGGAAAGCCCGTCAATCCGCAGGATATGGTCTATTCCTACAAACTATCCGATAAATCGTTGAAAAATGTAGAAAGATGAACTCATGAGAGGTGACTCTATCATTAAAAAAGAATCGACGATCAACACGATCGTTGGCGAAAACACTTTGATCGCCGGAAATATTAACTGTGACGGCAATATCATCGTTTACGGAAAGATCGAAGGCGACATCACAACCGAAGGAACGATCACCATTTTTGCGACTTCCGCTGTGCAGGGAAATTTGACCGGCTTCAATGTTCAGATCAGTGGAAAAGTTAAGGGAAACCTCGACGCCAAAAGGAAAGTCGTGCTGGGCGAGAAATCCTGTCTGATCGGTGATGTCAAAGCCGCGCAAATCGTCATCGAAGAAGGTGCCGCATTCGAAGGCCGATGCGTTATGCAACCGGCGAATTCGGGATCGGTGATATCTCCTAAATCCGACGAATAAGCCTCAACCAAGGAATTTTCATGAAATTGAAACGCACAGTCAATTGTGGTGAATTACGGAAATCAACCGAAGGACAAACAATCGTTTTGAACGGCTGGGTCAATAAACGACGCGATCACGGCGGACTCATTTTTCTCGATCTGCGCGACCGGTATGGAATTACGCAAATCGTTTTCGACATGGAATCCGCGGACGCCGCGCTTCTCAACGCCAAAAAACTGGGCGCCGAAGACGTTATCGCCGTCAAAGGAACCGTTCGGCTTCGTCCGGAGAATTCGATAAACAAAGAGATGCCGACCGGCGAGATCGAAATCGTTGCCCGGGAACTGGAAATTCTGAACACATCTTTGAATATCCCGTTTCAGGTGACCGATCGTTCGACGGGATTGGAAGACTTGCGTCTGAAATTTCGTTTTTTAGATTTACGCACGAAGGAACTGCAAAGAACCATTGCCATCCGGCATCGCACCGCGCAAGCCGTTCGGAAGTTTTACTCCGCCAATGGATTTTTGGAAATCGAGACGCCGTTTTTAACGAAAAGTACGCCGGAAGGCGCGCGGGATTTTCTGGTCCCGAGCCGTCTGCACCATGGCTCTTTTTATGCGTTGCCACAATCGCCGCAAACCTATAAGCAGTTGTTGATGATTTCCGGTTTTGATAAATACTTTCAAATCGTCCGTTGTTTCCGGGACGAAGATCTGCGCGCCGACCGTCAGCCGGAGTTTAGTCAGATCGATGTCGAAATGTCTTTTATCGACGAAGAAGACATCATGAACCTGACCGAAACCATGCTGAGAGAGATCTTTCGGGAAATCATCGGTGTCGAACTCGACGATCCGTTCCCAAGAATGCCTTACGATGACGCGATGCGTCAGTTCGGAAGCGACAAACCCGACCTGAGATTCGGTTGTCCGATCCGGACGATCAATGAACTTGCCGCCAAAACCACGTTCACGGTTTTTCATTCGACGCTTGAAAAAAGCGGAATCGTTGCCGGATTCTGCGCTCCGAACGCCGCATTTTTCACCCGGAAAATCACCGACCAACTTACGGAAAAAGTCAAACAGTGGGGCGCGGGCGGACTCGCATTTGCCAAACTGACTGAAAACGGATGGGAAAGCGGAATCGCTAAATTTTTATCGCCGGTGGAAAAAGACCTGATCCATGCGTTCGACGCCAAAGTCGGCGACATCGTTTTTTTCGTGAGCGACATCGTGAAGGTTACCTATCCGGTTCTCGGTTATTTGCGCCTCGAAATCGCGAAAATGCTTGATCTGATTCCGGTGGGTGTTTTCAAACCGCTTTGGGTGACTCGTTTTCCATTGTTGGAATGGAGCGATGAAGAAAAGCGGTACGTGGCGATGCATCATCCGTTCACCTCGGCGGACCCCGAGGAAAGCCATCTGTTAGAGACGGAACCGGGCAATGTTCACGCACGTGCTTACGATATCGTTATCAACGGCAGTGAAATCGGCGGCGGAAGCATCCGAAATCACACCGTTGAAATGCAGGAACGAATGTTCGAGGCGCTGAAAATTTCTCCGGAAGAGGCGCATCGGAAATTCGGTTATCTTTTGGACGCTCTTGCGTATGGCGCGCCGCCGCATGGCGGAATCGCGCTCGGATTCGACCGGTTGGTCATGATCCTTGCCGGAGCCGACAATCTGCGGGAGGTCATCGCTTTCCCCAAAACCACCAGCGCATCATCGCTGATGGACGGTTCCCCAACGCCGGTTGACGAAAAACAGTTGAAAGAGCTGGGCATCAGCCTCATCAAATAAAAATCCCGGATCGTCCGCTAAGGACAATCCGCGTTTTTCATTCGGCGCATTCGAGCCAGAAAATTATTTCATGAAAAAATGATCGCCGTACGGATTGTAGATCGTGTTGACATTCGACGGTAAAATGGTCACGTCGAAAGTCGAATCATAGAAGATTTCACCGTCCAGATGATAAGGCATTTTCGACGGGAATTCGATGTGCATTTTATCGGTCGTATAGTAGTTGACGTGCGGATTATCTAAATGCTTTCCGGTCGGAACCTGCGTAAAAATACCGAAACGCTGGAACAGGCGGAGTTCTTTGATACTGCAAACATCGAGCAGTCCGTCGTTGGCGATGGCTTTCGGCGTCAGGAAATATTTGGCGGCGAACCGTCTGCCGTTTGAAACTGTATTGATGAAACATTTAGTCTCTTTCTTCGAGCCGTTTGACGTGGTGAGCATGACCTTTTCCTTGTACATCACCAGTGTTTTGAGAATATGCCACAGGTATTTGTCTTTTCCACCTTTTTTGACGACGCCTTCATTGGCGTAATTTTGTGCGGCGACCTCGGCATCAAATCCGATCCCGAGTCCGTTGCAGACGCCAACGTCCATTTTAATCGTGTTTTCCTCGAAGAAAATGCGCCAGTCGTCATCGGTAAAGTGGTCGGAGAAACCGAGAATCTGGATAAAGTCATTACCGGTTCTGGCCGAAACCGCGCCGAATTTTACGTCGGGAACATTGACCAGCACCTGAGCGGTTTCGTTGATTGTGCCGTCTCCGCCGACAGCGACAATGTGGTCGCATCCTTTATTTAAAAATTCACGGGCGATTTCCGTCGCATGATATTTTCGTTCCCTTCAAGTATGTAGTTGCCGTTCGGTTGATATATTTTATGAGACGAAAGCACAACGGATCGCACTTTTTCGACGATCTCGGCGTCGGTCATTTTGATGAGGTCTTCGTTGGGAATCGGTGGGTGAATGACGGCTTCAACCGGCCATTTTCGCTCGATGGTAAAGCGCGTTTTTGGTTTGAGTTCGTAGAGCCCGTTGAGCGTCACCGGCAGAACGTCGAGACTCGTTCCCCAGAAAATATGAACGAATCCTTTTTTAAATCCGCCGATCCGACCATCGAGCGTCCGGGTTCCCTCAGGAAAAATGGCGATTGTCAGCGATTTGGCTTTTTCAATCGATTGGGAAATGGACTGGCGCGCTTTGATGAAATCTTTCGGATCGATCGGAATATAGTCGGTTCGCGAAAGCAAGGTTCCGAAAACCGGGATTTTGATCAGATATTCTTTACCGATAAAAGCCAACCGCGGAAAGACCGTCAGAATCGCCGGAATATCGTAAATGCTCGAATGGTTGACGACCAGAATGTAGTTTTTGTCGGGGCGAATGTTTTCTTTTCCGATGATGCGAATTTTCGTTCCCATCAGCCAGAAAAGTCCGTTTGCCCAGAACCAATGCCCAAACTTCAGGAGCGGTTCCCATTTGATGACGGCCAGCAGGAGGCCCACCGGAACCATAATGCCGGTGAATAACCACTGGAGCGAGTAACTGCAACTACTTAAAACCACTGTCGGGAAC
>JBAZPZ010000064.1:0-11652 GCA_041645495.1 Fidelibacterota bacterium
CGATGCGTCTGCCATTCAGGTTTGGGTTGCTCGGCAGGCGGAAGTTCATGCAGTTTTTCCAAAAGTCCCTGAGATTTATTGACGGGAACACGAAGCACGTAACTTTCCACCTCGGGCGGCGTGACCCATCTTCTCAATTCCGGATTGAATTGTTTGAGCACAGGAACAGAAACGTCGGCTACTTTGGAAATATGTTCGAATTCATAGGAACGATCGACGACGACCTCTTCCCATTTCCATGTATCTTTTGGTGTGTTCGTAAAGCCGAATTTTTCAGGATTCTGGGCGATGATGATGCCAGCCATAAAGGTCGGAATATAATCGCGCGTCTGTCTGGGTAATGTCTTTAGCTTCCAGAAATCGCGGGTTCCTTCCCGGCGAATCGCCCGCCAGACGTTCATTTCGCCACAATTGTAGGCCGCCATGGCCAAAAACCAATCGTCAAACTGTTCATACAGGTCTTTGAGATAACTGGCGGCGGCTTCCGTCGATTTGATCGGATCCCGGCGTTCATCGACCCACCAATTCCGTTTAAGTCCGTATCGGGCGCCTGTTCCGGCGATAAATTGCCACGGACCTGCCGCATGAGCGTAAGAATAGGCCGATGTATTGAATCCACTTTCGATGAGCGCTAAATAAAATAATTCTTCCGGCAAACCGTGTTGCCGTATGATCGGCAACATGAGGTCTTTGTATAATCCCGCATTATCAAGCCAAACTTGAAAATGTCTTCCCTGACTGCCGGAAAGATAACTGACGATCCGGTCGATTTTCTTGGAAGTGACGATCGGCAAATGCCCCGGACGGTCATCCAAGACGATTAATTCGTCTTCGCCGACTTTAACGGTATCGATGACTTTTTCGCTAATGTAATTACGGATGAACGCCACGCCGGTCGTGCCGGTGTCGCCGTTCATATATGAAAATTGATTTTGATAATCAAAGGTGAGTTTTTCACAGAATCGGGTCAGTTCGTCTTTTTGCGGAGACGTCAACGTATCGAGTTCGCTAATCTCGGCGACGATTTCGAATGTCCGATCAAAACAATATTTGACTTCCGTTGTGTCGCGATAAAATCCGGAGATCAGAGCTTCGACGTAAAACGATTTCGCATCGGAAAAGAGCAGGTCGAACAAATCCTCCTGATTTTCAGAATCGTCCTTATCGTCGGAAGAATCTATGATAGGCGCCGCTATATTCTTTGAATTATTGTTGGTAGGTTCTGTGGAATTCGTTTGGGAAAAAGCCAAGAGGCTGGTCAAAAGTAAAATAACAATCACTCTCATTCGTTCATTCTTTCTATCCAATGAGTTACTTCAACTACTTCAAGTATCGGGTTGAAAGTTAGACCTTATCCGTTTGATAGTCAAGTTACAATTCATTTTTCTTTCATTATTTCGATTAATTTCGTCGTGGATTTTCCCTCGCGCAGAGGAACGACGACGACGCGCCCATTGTCGGACTCGACGGTCTCTCTTCCAACGATGTTTCCGATGTGATAATCGCCTCCTTTGACCAGAATCTGCGGCCGGATTTCGGCAATGATCTCTGCGGGAGTGTCTTCTGGAAAAATGACGACAAAGTCAACGGATTCAAGCGCTGCTAGCATTTCCGCGCGGTCTGTCTCGGAATTGATCGGCCGGTTCCCACCTTTCAATCGCCTGACCGATTCGTCCGAATTCACTCCGACGATTAACACATCTCCCAGCGACTTCGCTTTTTCCAGCAGATCGGCGTGTCCGACATGTAAAATATCAAAACAGCCGTTCGTGAACGCAACAATCTTGCCGGCTTTTTTCAAAGCCGTTGTTCGCGCGATGGCTTCGGTTCTATTCAATATTTTTTTATCGCAATGCATATTTCTCCAATGCACAAAGTTCACACAGGTTCAGGTCGCAGAATCGTCGCGAGTATTCGAGTGCGCCCTGAATCAAATAATTGTTATCCAATTTCTTTTTCCCGATGGACAGCCGGACAATCATTTTTTCAATGTTTGCCGAGATTTCACCCGGCGGAACGATCATCGCCAAATCCGTTGCCCGTTTCGCCAGCGACAGATCGTGCAACACCGAACCGACCGCCCAGGCAAACGGAAGCAGTAAATTGCTGAATAAATCCATCAGACGCCGGTCGCCGATCAGCAAATTCCCGCCCGGAGACGAGAAGAGCAGGTGATTTTTCCATAAACCTTCCGGCTGTTGAAAACAGTTCGACGCCCAACGCCGGATTTCATCGAATTCCACATGTCCGGAAATTTGATTGATCCAAGCCTGTCCCGGATATTTTGGATAAAATTTCATCAAAATCTGCGCAAGAGCGGCAAGGCGACGGGTCGGATGATTGGCTGGTCGGATTCCTGCAAAATGCCACGGGAGATTCGGAATTGATTTCATCGAATATCGCCGTTTCAATTCGTTCCAGATTCGACGCAGTCCGGAAATGTACTCCGCATCCGTGACTAAAGTCGGCCAATCACTGGTTTCCAGAAAACCGGCGGTTCCGTACAACAGGCTTTCCAGTGTGATCAAACACTTCTCCGGTTTCGTTTCGCCAAGAATCTTATAAACGCGGACGATGGGAAGTTTTTCGGCAAGCGTCCGGAATGGCTCGCGGTTTTTGCTATATCCGAGAACATCCAGCAATGCGAGATAAAAATACTGCTCAGGATCGATCACCAGCAGGTCAGATTGCACGACTTGGCATTTTCGCTGAAACCGGATTTTAGCATAATTGTTCATGGTATCGGCGAACGCCGTCCAATCGACAGACTTCCAGTTTTTACACAAAAACGGCCGTTCCTCAGTCAACGCAAACTGAGCAGGCAAAACCAACGTCGGAACGGATTTCGCCGATAAAGTCAGGATCGGTCGTCCGGTGTCTGCTATCGAAACGACGTGCAGAATGACGGAGTCATAAACAGGATCGGTATGATGTTTATGAAGATACCAATCGGTGCTCCGAACATGGATTTCGACATTTCCGCGAACGAATTCTCCGTTTATCATAATGAGCGCGTCGGAGAAATCCGGTCCTTCGGAATCGTTTCGGTTTCCCGGCGAGACGACACTGATCTTTCGGGAATCGACCGTCGTCAGTCCGGATTGCGAAAACGACTGTTTCAACCAGCAGGTGTACAGCGATTTTTCCTTCCGATTCAGCGAAGGATTCGCTTCACAAACGCGACTGACAAGGCAGTTAAGCACGCGTTTTCTCCGCTCTTTGAGTTTCAAAAGCCGACTTCCGTTCGATCATTCGGTTGCGGATGGCATCGATACATTTTTCGAGACCGGAATATTCCGACACTTTAACCGGAGAATCGATGATGACTTCCACAACGCCCGGCAGGATTTTCAGTGCTTTTTTGGCGACACAGTACCGCGTCCCCATCAGCGTCACCGGAACGATCGGCACATCCAGTTTCTCGGCCAATCTGAATCCGCCTTTCTTGAATTTTCCGATCTTTCCGTCCAGACTGCGCGTGCCTTCCGGGCTGACGAGAATGCTGTGCCCTTTCCGGACGATTTTTCCGGTTTTCCGGTTAATCGTCTCGATGGCTTTTTGCGGATTTTGCCGGTCGATCCGGATATGTCCGCCAAAATACAGCACCCAGCCGACGACCGGAATCCGGAATAGTTCTTTCTTGGCCATGAAGTGAAAAGTCTGCGGTAACGCGGCCAGAACCACTGGAATATCGAGCGCACTTTCGTGATTCACAATACATATTACCGGACGTTTGTGACCGAGTTTTTCGATACCGGAAATCACCAGTCTGATTCCGGATACTTTTAGGATTGTCTTCGCCCACAACCGAATAATTTGCCCGTTGAACGGGAACAGAATCAGCGACAGAAGTCCGAAAATGACCGTGAGAACTAAAATCGTTGTTGTCTTCAGAAAGTTACGCATGCTGATTTTCCTCGCGATTTATCGACGAATCATTCGTTCGAGTTCTGTCGAATTCGTAGCCGATTGGACCAGTTCGGAAATCTCGGCATTCGTCAGATGCCTGATTTTACCCAAAGTGTTGGCAATCGTTAAAATTTTGGCCGCGTGTTCGACTCGCTCCAATTTGTAATAGGCGTCCCAAAGATCACTGCCGCCAGCGACGACGCCGTGATTTTCCAAAAGCGCCGCATCGAACGTCCCAAACATCTCAGCAACGGATTCGGCAAATTGCTGACTGCCGGAAGTTTGATACGGAACGAGCGGTATTTTTCCCAGCGTCAGGATGATTTCCGGAAGAATGAATTCCGTCAATGCTTTTCCGGCCACGGCAAATGCCGTCGCATAAGGCGGATGCGCATGGACAATGGCTTTGATGTCCGGCCGCATCCGGTAGATTTCCACATGCATCCGGAACTCCGATGAAGGTTTGCATTTCCCAGTGGTTTGATTGTTATTTAAAATTTTTATTAAATCATGATCCATCAGATCGCCTTTGCAGGCGCCGGAACGAGTGATAATGATACCGTTATTTATCCGAATGCTAAGGTTGCCGTCCGTCGCCGAAACGAATCCTTTCTCGTACATTCGCTTTCCGACGGCGATCATCACCTCCTGAAGTTCGGAATCTGTCATCCGTTTTCGCTCCTGATCAATGAAAAACCAGTATATACTTGAAGAACTTCAGGGACGACGACCTTCCCTTCGTCCGTCTGGTAAGTTTCCAGTAGAGCGATCATCAGTCGCGGCGTCGCGACTCCCGAACCGTTCAAAGTATGAACATAACCGACTTTTCCGTCAGAATTCCGCCGGTAACGAATGTTGGCTCTTCGGGCTTGAAAATCCTCGAAATTGCTGACGCTGGAAACCTCGAAATATTTTTGCGAAGCGGGCGCCCAAATCTCGATGTCGTAACATTTCGCCGCCGCAAAACTCATATCGCCCGAGCAGAGCGAAACGACGCGGTAATGCAGTTTCAACGCCTGGAGAATCTCCTCCGCGTCCTGTAAAAGTTCCTCGTGCGCAATGTAGGACGACTCAGGCGTCGTAAAGCGAACCATCTCGACTTTGTTGAACTGGTGAACGCGGGTAAGTCCGCGCGTGTCTTTGCCGTATGAACCGGCTTCCCGGCGGAAACAGCCGGAGTAAGCGGTGTATTTGATCGGCAGTTTATTCTCCGGCAGAATTTCGTCCCGATGAATATTCGTCACCGGTACTTCGGCCGTCGGAATGAGAAAAAGATCGTCTTCGTCAGTGTGGTACATGTCTTCCTCCAATTTGGGAAGTTGACCGGTTCCGAATGCCGATTCCCGATTCACTAAAAACGGCGGAAAGATTTCCTTGTATCCATGTTTTTGTGTGTGAAAATCCAGCATGAAGTTGATGATCGAACGCTCCAACTTCGCGCCGGCACCGACATACATCGGGAAACCGGCTCCGGAAATCTTCGACGAACGGTGAAAATCGATGATTCCCAGCGAATCGCCGATTTCCAGATGATCTTTCAGGGGAAAGTCGTAGGCCGGCTTTTCGCCCCAGAATTTGACAACCTCATTTTCCTCGGCGGAACGACCGATTTTGACCGATTCGTGGGGAATATTTGGCAGGGTGATGACGATGTTCGTCAATTTATCTTCGATTTCTTTGATCTTGTTATCGAGTTCTTTGATTTGTTCGCCCACCCGTCTCATTTCCAGAATTTTATCGTCGGCTGTTTGTTTGGCTTTTTTTAATGCCGCGATCTCTTCGGTCACGCGGTTGCGAAGTCCTTTGAGCTGATCGACCTCAGAAACGTAACTCCGGCGCTCGGCGTCGAGAGTCAACAGTTCGTCGAGTTTTTCCTCGGCGCCTTTGGCGCTCAAACCTTTTCTGTATTTTTCCGGCTCCAGTCTGATTTGTTTAATATCTAACATGAATTCTCCTATAAAGATAGCATAAAATAGAAATTATTTCGGTTTTAAGATAGATGAAATTGCGGACTATTGGCGTATTTCAGAAAAAAATCAAATGTGCACAGCCTGATGCTTCTTCCGCAGCCCGACGATAAGCGTCTGCGCAATGATTTTCAGATCCAGCAGAACTGACATATTTTCGATGTAATAAAGATCATACCTGAGTTTCTCGCGGACATCGTCGATCGTCTCATCATATTTATACTTGATCTGCGCCCAGCCTGTGATGCCCGGCTTAACGATCAGTCGCCGGGAATAAAAATGGATTGTCTTTTCAAGTTCGTTCACGAAATAGAGCCGTTCCGGACGCGGCCCGACGATGCTCATTTCGCCCAGCAAAACGTTGACAAACTGCGGAATCTCGTCCAGACCGATCTTTCGTAAGAACCGACCGACTCTGGTTACCCGCGGATCGTCTTTCTCTGCCCATTTCGGACCGGACTCGCCTTCGGCATTTGTTATCATTGAGCGGAATTTGATGACGTCGTACTCCAATTTATTTTTCCCGACTCTCTTCTGTTTGTAAAAAACAGGTCCCGGCGAATCGAGAACGATAATGATTCCAATGACGATCCAGACCGGTAAAAAAACGATGAGAATAAATAACGATACGGAAACGTCGATGAACCTTTTCAGCAACCATTCCCATGTTTTCATATTCGAACTAAAAAAACGCAGGAGCGAAACGCCGTAAATATGACTGGTTTTGAATCCGGAAAGCAGGTTGTAAAAGTCCGGCAGAAGTTTGATGGAAACTTTATACTGGCTGAATAGCGCGATCATGTCCATGATCATATCCTGATCTTCGCCATCCAGCGCGATGATCACCTCTTTGATGCGATATGTCTTGATGAGGTCGGGAATATTTTCAAAACTGCCGATGATCGGAATGCCTTCCATCACTTTTCCGATGTTTCCGTTGGCGTGGTTATCGATGTAGCCGACGATATTGAACTTCAATTCGGGAACGCTTTTGATTTTCTTTACGACGTTGATTGCTCTACTGGATGCGCCAACGATGAATGTCGGCCTTTTTTTAAATCCCAGTCTTTCCTCATTCTTTAAAATGGTAATCAGAAGCAAACGCCCCAGACTTAGACCGCCGACAAGGAAAAAGCCGTAAAGAAGCAGAATTTTCCGGGAAATCACGAACGGCGCCGGAATCTCAAAGCTCAACAAAAGTAATAAAATCGACCCAAAGATGACGATTTTTAAAACGGTGAAAACTTCATCGATGCGCGATGTGTCCCATTCCACTTTGTACAGGTCGTTCATTCCCAGCGCTAAAGTCCAGAATAGAATCGACCAACTGATCCAGAGCGGCAGGTTGTCTGCAGATAACACCGACAAAGAGAAAGAATGCGGTTGTATCCAAACAAAATACACCGCGAGAAACGCTAAAACGATAAAGATTGTATCCGAGAGAATGAAAAGCATTCCCTGAATAAAATCCGACGTTTCAAATGGAATGAACTTGTTATTGGTTTCACCGTTTCCATTTACCAATCCGTTCAATTTGCCGTTGCCGTTTTTCTCACCTTCATTGACGACGATCAGGTTCTTTTCGATTTCAACATATCCAAGCCGCCGGATCAGTAACCCGCAAAGAATGAAGCCGATCAGTAGAACCGTCCAAATCCCTACATCGTTCAGGAAAATGAATGAAATCCCCATGATTCCGGAAATTACACTGAAGACATAAATCACTTTTACAGCATTCTCATGCGTAAAACCGATTGACATCAACCGGTGGTGAATATGTTCCTTATCGGCCATGAACGGGTGCATGTGCTTGCTGGCGCGTCTGAAAAAAGAGATCGTCGTGTCCAGAACCGGTAAAGTCATAATGACCAAAGGAATGATGATATTCAGACTGTTCGTATTTCCGATCCTGCCGATTTCCAACGAAATGATAGCGGTGACAAATCCCAGAAATAACGAACCGGTGTCGCCCATGAAAATTTTTGCCGGATGAAGATTGAATCGTAAAAATCCGAGATTCGCCATGATGAGAATGATATTGATGAGTGCGACGAGCGTCCGTCCGCCATGAAGCGCAATGATCGCGAACGTTGTAAAAATGATGGTTGCCACACCGGATGCCAATCCATCCAATCCGTCCAGTAAATTCATGGCATTCGTTATAAAAACGATCCATAACAAGGTAAATACATACGAGAAAAGACCTAACGAAATAGTCCCGAACACAGGAAGATAGATCGATTCGATATTGTAACCGCCGACTACAACCAGCATCGCCGCTGCAATCTGACAATAAAATTTAACGGAGAATTTGAGCCCTTTCAGATCATCAATGAGCCCAATAAACGTAATAAACGTACAGGCAATTCCAAGGAACAAGTATTTATACGGAACAGGTCCGGCAATTTCCGGTGCAAGAAATATGGAAATAATCGTGCCGACTATCACCGCACCCAGAATTCCCAATCCACCCAGATAAGGAATGAATACCTTGTGAACTTTTCGGGGATTCGGGAGATCACCGATATTGTGGCGAATGGCAAATCGTCTCGCCAGAGCCGTAAAGCCCAGCGAACTTACAAAAGTCGTAACCATGACGATAATCAGCGCAAACAACACAAATATTTCTCCCCTTTTTCATTTGACGATTCAGACGGATTGGGTCGGTAACTCAGTAATTATTGCGGAAATCAGGAACTAAAATTCCGAACCTTTCCCATTCCTTTTCCGACCATCCGCGATGTTGATGTTGAGTTAAGAGATGCGTTCAGGTAACAAGAAATTTATTTTCGATAACCTCTCATAATAACGTGAAAAATCTATTGATATTTTCCCGAGGTGTCAAGAGAAATTTTGGGGCGTGAACAATATTCCCAAATCGTTCATTCTTTATCACGGAATATTATCTCTTCTGTGATAATAAATTGACTATTCAAAACACATATAAAAGTCAAAGCCAGAATTCGAATGTCAGTCCGAAGATTCCATTCTTTCCAATAGCGATCCTCTAATTTCTGCTTGTGTGGCATTAATACTTCACGATCATATTTAAAGGGTTCTGTTACTCCAGCCAATAACTGATCTTCATGATGATAAAAAAGCGATCCGGCACCTGTTATTCCGGGTCGCATGGTGTAGTATCGTTCAACTTCAGAATCACTCAGTACGCTGGCAATTTGTTCTCTGACTAATGGGCGAGGTCCAACAATACTCATACTGCCTAAAAAGACATTAATTAACTGTGGTACTTCGTTAAGTTTAGTCTTTCGTAAAAATTTACCGAATTTAAAAGGTCTGCTGTCATTTGTCGTAGTAATGTAACCGAACTTTTCCGAACCTTTTGGCATCGTAGTGAATTTATAGGCAAAGAAATCTCGTCCCTGATACCCTACCCTTTTTTGGAGATAAAAAACATCTTCGCCTTTCATCCTTAAGATAACGGTAACCAGAAGAAATACAGGAGAAGTGATTATCAGACCGATGATCGCAAATATTTTGTCAAAACATTTTTTAATTAATAGACCAACTTTTTTATTTTTCAGCATTTTCACCCAACACTTCAATGACGCGGTTCATTTGGGCAACAGTCAAATTAACGGATGATGGAATATTTAACGTCTTATCATACAATTTCTTTGCATTATCGATATGGAACGATTGATAATCACAATACGGTTTCTGTAAATGATTCAAATACCAGACCGGTCGGGTTTGGATTCCAGATTGCTCACAAATCGTCATCAAGGTATCACGATCTTTGCCATATTCATCCGGATTAATCTGCAAACAATAAAGCCAGTAGTTCACATCGGCATAGGGGGATGTCGAAGCTAATTGCAAACCAGGAATCTTGGCAAAGGCTTGTTGGTAGTAATCATAGTTCCTGCGTTTGATTTCTATGTAATCGTGCAGATGTTCAAGTTGTGCAACTCCCAAAGCGGCTTGAATGTTGGTCAGTCTGTAATTGTACCCAATTTCGTTATGAATATATCGAACTTCATCATCTTTCGCTTGCGTTGTGAGGTACTTTGCACGATTTGCAAAAGCGACATCGTTCGTTACGATCATTCCACCTCCGCCTGTCGTGATGATTTTATTTCCATTAAAAGAATAACAACCGACTGATCCAATCGTCCCAGTGAATTTTCCTTGCAATGTACCTTCGAGATAATAGGTCCCAATGGCTTCAGCCGCATCTTCAACGATGAAAATGTTCCTTTCTTTACAAAGTTCTACCAAAGTGTCGAGTTTGACGGCGTTGCCAAACACGTGTACGACTATCAACGCAGAGATTTTCCTGCCCGTTACTCGATTGTAACTACTCCCGTTTCGGTAAATCGTGTGGTTCATTATAAAATCGATCGTCTTTTCGGGGTCAAGACAATAAAAATCATCACAATCCATAAAAACAGGAATCGCTCGCTTGTATCGAATAACATTCACAGGAGCAATAAATGTTAACGTCGGAACAAGCACCTCTTCATTTTCCTGAATACCGATTATTTCCAGTGCGATATGCAAAGCGGCCGTTCCATTGACACAAGCAATCGCATGTCGCACACCGGTCAAATGACAAATATCCTCTTCAAAGCGTTTGACATACTTACCGACCGAGGAAACCCATTCTGTGTCAAGACATTCTTTAATATATTGCCACTCATTACCACGAATACACGGAACAGATAAAGGTATATATTCAGACATTATATATTCCAGTTTTATAAAGATTAATATTGGAAGTAATCCATTCAATTGTTTCCTGCAATCCACTTCTCAAATTATATTTCGGGCGCCAGTTGGTTGTACTTAAGATTTTGGAATTATCACAGCGTAAACGCTCTACTTCACTTTTTCCGGGACGTATGCGACAATCTTCTGTATTGATTGAGATCTGACAATCCATTAATTCTGCAATCAATTTCGCCAGTGCTCCGATCGATATTTCTTCATTCATGCCAATATTAGTGACCTCACCGAAAGCCTTATCGGAATTAAAAATCGACAAGAAACCTTCAGCAGTGTCTTTTACAAATGTCAAATCGCGGGTGGGTGCTGTATTGCCAAGTGAGAGAGTCGTTTTCCCGGATAAAATTTGGGAAATGATTGTTGGAATGACCGCGCGCGCTGATTGACGCGGCCCATACGTATTGAAAGGCCGTACGACTTTAACCGGCAAATTAAACGCCCGATAAAAACTTAATGCTAATTGGTCAGCAGCGATTTTCGTCGCTGAATATGGGGACTGTCCGACAACCGGATGTTTTTCATCGATCGGAACGTACTGTGCCGTACCGTAAGTCTCACTTGTCGATGTGACTAAAACCTGCTTTATTTCAAGTTCTTTGGCAGACTGTAAAATGTTGTATGTACCTTCGATGTTGGTCTTAATATAAGCGAGCGGTGAGATATAGGAATAAGGAATCCCAATAAGCGCCGCTAAATGGAAAACCGTATCACATTCATGCATTGCATTATTGACTGAATCATAATCACGAATATCACCGGTGATAATCTCGATATCATTTTTAAAATCAGATATGTCCAGCCATCCCCAACGGTTGTTCGAATTGTAACGAACGAAAGCGCGAACATCAAATCCTCGTTCAACACATCTTTCGACTAAGTGTGAACCGATGAATCCACCGGCGCCGGTTATTAAAACTTTCATGATTACCTCAATTTAAAAACGTCCATATTTGCTCGAAATTCTACAATTTGTAGATGACATACCCCCTTGCCTGACCTACTTTTCTTTCAATTCTAATTCTTCGAACTC
>JBAZPZ010000065.1:0-11525 GCA_041645495.1 Fidelibacterota bacterium
GTCCTTTTAAGCCGTGGGTCGTAGGTTCGAATCCTACTGCACTCACTTCAGTAAAAATGACAGTTATTAAATTCGGAAAGAGAACGATTGCAGGTGCGTCGCCCTTTTTTAGACCGTTTTCAAAGCTATTTGCGACTTAAAAAAATCATCTCTGTGTTGAACTTCCGACATGACATAAAGCGCCATAAAGGTCGTTCCTATCTTGGAATTCCCGCTAAATTCCCTTAAAATGCCATTGCTTTTTAACTTGCCTGCAGGCAATCGACGAACAGTCCTTGACAATCTATTATAAGACGGGAAAGATGACCATAAGATCGACGCTCAAACGACTTGCACCAACTTCGATTTCTCAACAAATATCGCAAGCCGGTTATGTTGAAGGTTTTTCTTCTGCCGCTGTCGTTCAGACGCTATCCTGTCCGCTCAGATCCCAAAGAGTCGTCATTACCCGGGCGTTCGTTCGAAAACCGGACATCATTCTGACTGACGATTCCCGGACTTTTCTATTCGATGCGATGAACATCTTTGCCCGAAACGCCTGGACGCTTCACGAGATCGTGCAGACAAACCGGTCCTATTTGCGGAGGAGAGAATCATGACGCAGGGACACCGATTCTCGACTTTTGAGATTCCGATGCTCGGGACTTTTTTAAAGATCAAAAGAGTTCGGCGGCACTTGAAGACGATCGACTGGGCTCTGAACGCCAGTCCGGACGAAATCCGAACCTATCAGATCAGCCGGTTGAAAACGATTCTGGCGCACGCTTACCGAAATGTTCCGCTGTATCGCCGCAAATGGGACGCCTGCGGTGTCAGGCCGGAAGATTTTCAAACACTGGAAGATCTGAGTAAGTTTCCAATCGTTACCAAACAGGATTTCCGGGACGAATATCCAGATGGCATTCTTGCCGCGGACTTCCGTAAGAAGTGGCATCATTGCCTCAGCACGACGGGTTCAACCGGATCGCCGGTGCACGTATTCTACGACCGCGAACGTGGATTTGCCGAGATTGCGCTCCTGTCCAGATCGTCAATTGAAAAATTATTCGGGTCGGGACTCAATGAAGGATTAAGCATATTCATAAAAAACCGTTCATCGATTGAAAGTTTAACGACAATGGAGTTTCGGCAGGCCGATCGAATGATCGTCGATGCGCTCGGTCCGGTCGTTATGCACATAGCGGAGATTAACCGGCGAAAACCGCATTACTTGTTGACATATCCCAGCGTCCTGTTGAACATCGCGCAAAAAGTTCAGGAGGACGATATTCACATCTTTCAACCGGAATTTATTTGCACAACGGGGGAAAGCATGACGCCGACGTCGTTTCGCGCAATTCGCGCCGTCTTCACGGGAGAATTCTGCGATTGTTATGCGACGACTGAAGTCGGTTGCATCGCGATCACCTGTTTTAACCAGACCGGATTTCATATATTTAGTTACAAAGTTGTCGTGGAAATCACTGACGATGACGGAAAAATTCTTCCCGTCGGACGTCCGGGCGCCGTCGTTTTGACCGACCTGTACAACATGGCGACGCCGATCATCCGGTATAGCGGCGTCGGTGACATTTCGCGCCTCTCCGCGAAAACCTGCTCTTGTGTGATGCGGAATCTTCCGATGCTGGAATCCATCGAAGGCAGAGCGATCGATTCCGTGATTCTCGGCAACCGTCGCGTCGTGCATCCGTATAGATTGACACTTGCTTTGCAGGATATTCAGTCTATCCGTCAGTTTCAAATCCGGCAGGAAACTTTAACCGATTTTCGGGTTCTCATCGTGTTGGAATCGTATAAATCTCCGACTGCGACCGATGAAATCGAGGAAAAAATCCGGCAGTCGGTTTTGCGCCAGTTGACGGCGATTTTGGGAAAGACGGCACGGATTCGGCTGGAATTCGTTCGGGAAATCCCGGCAGAATTTCAGACGCATAAGCATTCTACTGTCGTCTCGCTAATCGGGCGAAACCGGATGGAGGAACGCTGATGGTCATTCGTCAGGCAACCTCGGCGGATAACGCGGCTTTGCTCGAACTGGCGCGGCAGACGCCTTCTCATGGTGTTATTACGATGTACTCCGATCAATCGCCGGATTTTTTTGCATTCCTGCGTATGGCGAGCGACGATTACCTCGTCTGGGCGGCGGATTCCGACGGTCACATCGATGGAACGGTTGCAGAAATGTACCAGAATGTTCGGTTTTCCGGCGAACAGGTTTCTTTATTGACGGTTGGCGAGATGAAAGCCTCGCCGGATGCGAAAACGGCCGTGGGCGTTTCTCTCCTGAGACATGTCGCTAAAAATCCGGCCAATCGTCCGCGCGATCTGGGCATTGCCTATGTATTGGAAGGCAATAGCCGCGCCAAGCGTTTGTATGAACTATTCTTGTCGAAAAAATACGTGCATCGCGATCTGGGGCATGTGGTAAGTTCGCTGATTATTCCTTATCGGTTTTATTCGGTGAAAAATGAATACCGCATTCGAAAGGCTCAGATGGAAGATCTTCCGGCCATTGCGGAAGTTCTGAAGGAAACTTACCGGTCGTACGATTTGTCGCCGGAATTCAGCGTCGAATGGCTCTCGCGGGAACTTCAAAAAACGGATTCGCTCGGCATTCGGGATTTTGACGTCGCTGAGATGAACGGTCAAATCGTCGCCTGCGCTGCATTTTGGAACCAGACGGACGTCCGTAAAAAAATTGTGCTGGAATTCAGTCCGGTTCTTCAACTGGCCATGACGTTGTTTCGGGCATTCGGCACAATCCTGAATTTTCCGGAACTTCCGAAAAAAGGAGAATCACTGAATTTCTGTTATCTCCGGTTTCCGGCGTCGCGTGAAAATCATCGGTTAGCCCTGAAAACGATCATCCGGAAACGGATCGATTTCATACGGCGCGAACGTAACTTTCACGCACTGATCGCCAGTTTTCATCAGTCTGATCCGATTAAAGATTGCATTTCACGGTTGCCTAATATTTCAATTAGAACGCATGTCTTGATCGCAAATCTGTCGGGAAAGGTCGATCTTTCGGCAAACGGTTCAAAAGAAATTCACCCAATTTATACCGATTTATCGCTGGTATGAGTAAATTGGCCACGCGAATTTTTAATAAATGACCATGATAATTAAAATAGAGTTTTGTCGTAAAATGGAGAAAGAATGATAGGATTAATACAGATACTGGGCGGATTGGCGCTCTTTTTATACGGAATCCGGATGTTGAGCGGCGGAATGGAGAAACTCGCCGGCGAGCAGATTCAAAAATGGCTCGACCGGATGACCAGCAACCGCATTAAAAGCGCCGCGTTCGGAACAGTCGCAACTGCATTACTCCAGAGCAGTGGACTTTTAATGGTGATGATGATCGGCCTGATTAACGCTAATTTAATGACAGTCTCACAGACGATCGGCGTGATACTGGGACAGGAGATCGGCACGACGCTTACCGCTCAGATCGTCGCCTTTGATATCGGATATTATCGCCTTCTTTTAGTGATCGTCGGATTGGTATTCATTGAATTTTTTGAAAATCGCGGCTGGAAAAAATATGGCGAGATTCTCTTCGGGCTGGGAATCATTTTTATCGGAATGAGCTATATGGCGATGTCTTTGGATGAACTCGTCAAGATTGGCTGGATCAGCGATGGGCTCGTGACAATGGGTCAAACTCCGATGATCGCCGTTGTAGCCGGATTGATCATGACTTCCATCACGAATAGCAGTACCGCCGTGACCAGTTTGGTCGTGGCAATGGGCATCAGCGAAGTCATAACATTGCCGGGCGCCATCGGATTGATTCTGGGCGCGAATATCGGTTCCTGCATTACCGGGTTGCTTGCATCACTTCGATTATCTACTACGTCTAAACAGGCGTCGTTCGCCCAGATTTTCATCAATGTTCTCGGCGTCGCGCTGTTTTTGCCGTTTATATCGCAGTACGCCGGATTGGTGGAACTGACTTCTTCGGAATTGCCGCGTCAGATCGCGAATGCGCATACGATTTTCAATGTGATCGTCAGTTTAGCGCTTTTCCCGTTCGTCAAACAAATCGCCTGGGTTGCCGAGCATCTCGCGCCGGCGAAACCGAGCAAGGCGAAACCCCGACTGACTGCTTATATAGACGAAATGCAGATCAGCGTTCCGGCCGTCGCACTGACGGAAGCGGCTCGCGAACTAACGCGACTCGGCGAGGCGTCTGCGGAAATGCTGGAACAATCCTGCCAGGCGCTGGTGGAAAAAAATACAGCGCTCGCCAAACGCGTGATGGAGCGGGAAGATCAATTTATCGATCCGGTTTTTAAAACGCTGGTCGATTTCGCCAACAAACTTCTCATGCAGGACGATCTGACCAATGAGCAAAAGAGACGTTGTTTTCAATTGAAAAACCTGTTGATGGACATCGAGCGGGTCGGCGACATGGCGGAGGATATTTCCCAATACACCTTGAATCGGATCGAAAATAATTTACACTTCAGCGACAACGCACTCGCCGATCTCAACCGGCTCTGGCCGAACGTCGTGAAAACCTATCGGACGGCATTAAAGGCATTTGAAACAAGCGACAAGAAGTTGGCGGAAGTCGCCTGCAAATTAGAAAGCGAATTCGACCACATGTACTGGGAAGCGCGCCAGCGACACATCGACCGACTGAAAGAAGGCGTTTGCACGTCCGAGGCGCACGTCGTTTTCACGGAAGTTTTACGAATACTTGAACGCGTCAGCGATCATGCCGATAATCTCGGCATCAGCGTGATGCGTGCATAAGCAAAGCGGAAAATCCGGCGCGAACCGCAAAACCACAAATACGAAATACTTTTCATTGTGTGTCATTCTCTTCCCGATGAAATTCTGGATTTTCTTTTCGGTTTAACCTAACTTTCAACTGTTCGGTAATCATTGAAAAAGAAATTGGAGATCGCATGAAAAAGAGCAGTTGGCGTTTGAACCTTTTGGCGACAGGCATGATCCTCTTTCCCGTATTGTTATCCGCGCAGATCGATAAATTAGTCGATAAAGTTGCCGGAAAACAGGACATGCAATTCCAAAATTCCGTCGTAAATCAGGCGCGCGGGGACAAATCGACGCTCAGACAATTCATTGCCGATTCACTCCGGTTGGTCTATGACGAAATACTGCTGGAGCGGCTCGACTCGGTCGGCGTCATTTACTCCAATCAGACAAACGCCCTTCTCAACCAATTGAATGCGGCATCGGAACGCAACCAAAACTTATCGGACAGCGTCGCCATGCTTTCCGGTATGCTGACCGGAAAAGGTCAATCGCCGGCGACGAACGATCCTGTTTTCGAAGCGAAGTTCTTTTCGTTCGAGAAAATGCTGAGGCAGGAAGAATCGAAAAAGAAGGAAAACATCTTCAAACTCTCTTCGACCATCGAACAGATCGCCCCGTTTCAACTTCAGGAGTTGCAGAATTATCTGAATATCTTTTATCCGTCAGCCCGATGCGATTCCGTTCAGGATTTCATCACGCAGGTTTATATTCGGACGAACGATTGGAGCAGGGCGGAATATTCCATCCTGAAATTCCTGTACCTGTATCCGGATTCGCCGCTGTTTGACGAGGTGCAAAGCCTCCGTTCGGCGATTTTCCAGACAGAAAAATTCTACAAATCCAGTTCGGATTACCTGATGCGGCTGATCAACGAAATTCCAGAACCGGCGACGCCCGAAGAACGTTACTTCAAACTCGTCGAAACCTTGCGCGATTTCATCGACGTTCCGATCCGCCAGCATTTTATTCCCGAAGCGCAGACGTTTCTCAAACTCTATCCGTATTCTTCGCATGCGGACGTGCTTAGTCTGTGGATTGCCGAAGCCTACGAGCGAAACGGACAGCCGCACAGCGCCTTACTGTCGTACCAGAAGGCAATGCTTTTTTACCCGAACACTCCTTTCTTTTCCCAATGTCTGTTTCGCTCCGCCGATATTCAGCAAAAACAGTTTGGCGAATACGAAAGCGCGATTCGAACCTTTTTGTTCTATATCGAAAAATTCGGTCGGGATTCCCTTGCATTGGACGCGCAATACCGCATCGCTAAAATGCTCGACGAGAATTTATCCGAATGGGAACGCGCCGTAAAAGCGTATCAGGTTATCGCCGATAAATATCCGACATCCCCGCTGGCGATTCCGGCTTTGATGCGGAAAGCGGTGATTCTCTCGACCAAAATGAGCCTGATCGAAGAAGCCGTCAACATCTATCAATCCATTGACGAACGTTATCCGGGAACGCCGGATGCGCTGTCGGCGCTGATGGCATCCGGGAATCTGCTGAACCTCCACAAACGATACCAACCAGCGATTGATCAGTTTATGAAGGTATTCCAGAAATATCCGCAGTCGGAAAAGGCCATTTCCGCGCTGGAAGAAGCCGTAAAAATTTATTCCGAGAAGATAAAGGATAACGACAAAACCGTCGAAACTCTTAATCTGATCATCGCCAATTATCCCGGAACAAAAGCGTCTGCGCGGGCTGTCAAGCAGTTGGGGAAACTCGAAAAAGCCAAACAGCCGTGAGACAGGTTAATTAGGTAGATTGGGTTGGATTAGGTTGATTGGGTTGGATTAGGTTGATTAGGTTGATTAGGTTGGATTAGGTTGGATTAGGTTGATTGGGTTGGATTAGGTTAATTAGGTTGGATTAGGTTAATTAGGTTGGATTAGGTTGATTAGGTTGGATTAGGTTGATTGGGTTGGATTAGGTTAATTAGGCTTTTTGGAGTGCGTCAACCGCGTTGACGTTTTCGACGAAGTCGAAAGATATACGCATCACGACTCATGGCTTACGTTTCTGTCTGCCTGTGGCGGATTCTATGTTCCGCGTTTCGTGTTTGGGGTTTCGCGTTACGCCTCGATTCGGGTCTCACGCTAATACCCGCCACTAACACAAAACGCTGAACTCTGAACCTTGAACACGGAACACTATTTTCCTTGCGCTTTTATCCGATTATATGTACTATTTCGACGTTGTTTGATTATAGATATTTGCGAATCAGCGCTTTTTGAGGGAATGAACAAAGAATCTGCTTTAGAGGAAAACAAACTAACTGGACGGCAAACAGATAAATGGAAATTTTAGGAAACGAAAAACATAAAATCATTCGCGGTGATGCTTTGGAAGTGCTTAAAGAACTTCCAGACAAATTTGTCGATTTAATTTTTGCCGATCCGCCATACAATATCGGAAAAAACTTCAACGGACATATAGATAAGTGGTCATCTGAAGAGGATTATCTGAATTGGTGTTATCAATGGCTTGACCTGTGTGTCCGGAAATTGAAGCCGAATGGCAGTTTTTACGTTATGACCGCTACTCAGTATATGCCGTTTTTCGACATCTATCTTCGAAAAAAAATCGACGTCCTTTCACGAGTCATCTGGTATTACGATAGTTCAGGTGTACAGGCAAAAAAATATTTTGGCTCCATGTATGAACCAATCCTTTTCTGCGTCAAAGACAAAGAGAATTACACATTCAATATGGATGCTATATTAGTCGAGGCAAAAACCGGAGCGAAAAGAAAACTTATTGATTATCGTAAGAACCCACCTCAAGTTTACAGCTCGGAGAAAGTGCCGGGAAACGTCTGGGAGTTTCCGAGGGTTCGTTACCGGATGGATGAATATGAAAATCATCCAACACAGAAACCTATTACTCTTTTGGAGCGGATTATTAAAGCAAGTTCTAACGAGGGAGACTTAGTATTAGACCCGTTTTCAGGGACTTTTACGACAAGTTTCGTAGCAAAAATGCTATGCAGAAATTCCATCGGCATCGAACTTGAAGAGGAATATGTCAAGATCGGCTTGCGCAGATTGCAACTTGCAAACGAGTTCAAAGGAGAAAAACTGAAAAAAGAAATTCGCACCTTTGAAACCGATAGATTGGCCACAGCCAACACCTTTAATTTATTTTAAGAATCAGATGGAAAATATTTTCACTACAAATATAAAAACCGTTCTGCAAAAACACTTCAGCAAAAATGCAGATGATATTTTTGACAAAAGCCAACTTATTCAATATATCAACGAAAAAACACGATCTGCAAACAAAGGCTCCAAGGCCCGTTCAAGTTTTGCCAGCCTTTATGCTATTTACGTTATTGTTGAGGATTATTTAACAAAAGGATATGACAAAAAAGGTGGTTACTCAAAGTGCGAAGGTGCCTCCTTCGCCGATCTCTTCACCCGACAAAGAGAACTGCCTTTTGGTAGTAAACTGCAAAACCATGCCTTAAATAACCGGGTCAACTCCGAGTTCCAGAAGTATTTTCCGAATTCGGAATTTGTACCCATCCTTCGAAATCTTGAAACCAGTCGCTACTGGATCAATGAAAACCTGCTGAAAGTCAAAGTAGGTAGAGTCAAATTCAACCTTGCGAAAAGTATCATCGAAATCGTCGATGAATATGTAAAAGTGAAAGAAAATGCGTTTCGGCGATTCGTAAAAACCTGCAAAGAACTTCGAAGAATCGAACAAACAACGCCGGAAAAGGTTGAGGAATTCATTATTGGTTTACTTGCTCCGAATATTGATGCGAGACTTTTTGAAATTGTAAGTTATGCCATTCTCAAATTTTACTACCACGATCAGACGATAATCTGGGGCTTTGAAATGGATAAACTGAATACGGAAAATCTGATACTTTACAAGACCGGCAGAACCAATGCAAATGACGGCGGCATTGACTTTGTTATGAAACCGCTCGGAAGGTTTTTTCAGGTAACCGAAACCTTAAATTTTAAAAAGTATTTTTTAGACATCGACAAGATTCAGAAACATCCGATAACGTTTGTTATCAAATCCGAAGAAGAAACAAAAAACCTGCTTGTAAAAATCCGGGAAAACGCAATTAAAACGTATTCGATCGAAGCCATCGTTGACAGGTACATGAACTGCATCGAAGAAATCATCAACATTTCTGCTCTCAATGAGAGATTTAAGGAATCTGTTAAACAAGGGTATCTGAACAACATCCTTGAGGAAATTGTAACGCAAAGTAAAGTTGAGTTTAACTTCTCAGACACGGACGATGAAGAAGAAGAATAGAACGGTGCGCGACACGAAAATGCAACCGCCTGCGATCAACATGGAGATTTCGGTTTACGAAAAAATTGCATTACATGGCATTTTAATGAGGGAATGAACCTGGAAAATGAGATTGGATTTTTAAGCGAAGTACAAAAGCGCCTCACAACCATGAAACCGTGTAGAACACTGAGAAGAAGAGGATATTTATGCCACGACTGAGTGAACAAGAACAGCAAGAAATCGTCCGCTTTATCGAGGCGGATAGGCCGTTGCCGGATAAGTATCGCTTTCTGCTGTTCGAGGACAAGCGAGAGGTGGAATTAGTCTGGAACGGCAAGACGAGCGAGGTCTGCAATATTGTCCTGCCGTTCCAAGTCATCGAGCAGGTGGACGAACCGCGCGCGGAAAAGGACACGCGCTTGCAGATGGGATTGTTCGATTTAGATAGTCGTGGCAGGCAGCTCAAGGGCTGGACGAACAAGCTGATCTGGGGCGACAACAAGCTCATCCTCTCCTCTCTGAAGAACGGGCCGCTGCGCGAGGAGATCGAAAAGCAGGGCGGTCTGAAGCTGATTTACATTGATCCGCCCTTCGACGTGGGCGCGGATTTCTCCATGGATATCGAGATTGGCGACAACACCTTCACCAAAAAGCCCAATATCCTTGAAGAGATCGCCTATCGTGACACCTGGGGCAAAGGTGCCGATTCCTTCATCACCATGATCTACGAGCGGCTGGTGCTGATGCGCGATTTGCTGGCGGAGGATGGGAGCATTTATGTGCATTGCGATTGGCGGGTGAATAGTTATATGCGACTTATCACTGAAGAAATCTTTGGAAGCGCTAATTATCGAAATGAAATTGTTTGGAAAAGAAAAGGCGGTAGTGCAAATCCGCAAAATAATTTAGGTGTTGTTATAGACACCATTCACCATGTTGCAAAAACTGAAAAAAACATATTGCTGAAGCAATATACAAGAGATTCAGAAGAAGCAAAAAAATATATTGATGAGCGGTTTCGCAATGAACTAAATGGAAGAAAATACATGTTAGCGCCTATTGAGCGTAATGCGGCATTGGGTGTAAGAGAGAATTTAATCTACGAATATAAAGGCTACACGCCCAAATATGGCTGGATGATGGTAAGGGAGAAAATAGAAGAATTCGATAGGACAAATAGATTGCATTGGAATAGTAATAAAAAACCAAATAGAAGAGTTTTTTTAGATGAGTACGAAGGACAACCAATTGAAAATTTGTGGACGGATATTTTTGTAATCAATCCAATGGCTGATGAAAGAATTGCATACCCAACCCAAAAACCCGAATCCTTGCTCGAACGCATCATCAAAGCCTCCTCTAACAAAGGCGACCTGGTGGCTGATTTCTTCTGCGGTTCCGGCACCACGGCGGCGGTGGCGGAGAAGCTGGGGCGCAAGTGGATTGTCGCCGACCTCGGCAAGTTCGCCATCCACACCACCCGCAAGCGACTGATCGGCGTCCAGCGGCGACTCAAGGCCGAGGGCAAGGACTACCGTGCCTTTGAAATCCTCAACCTGGGCAAGTACGAGCGTCAGCACTATATCGGCGTCAATCCCAACCTGCGCGAGGCGGAACAGCAAAAACAACTGGAAGAAAAGGAAGCCGCCTTCCTCGACCTGATCCTGCGCGCCTACCGGGCGGAGAAGACGACGGGCTTTGCCACCTTCCACGGCAAGAAGGCCGGGCGGCTGGTGGCGGTAGGGCCGGTCAACCTTCCGGTGACGCGCCTGTTCGTGGAAGAGGTGATTCTGGAATGCCGCCAGAAGCACATCACCCGTGTGGACATTCTTGGCTTTGAGTTCGAAATGGGCTTGTTCCCCAACGTGCTGGACGAAGCGCGGGCCAAAGGCATTGACATCGCCCCCAAGTACATCCCCGCCGAGGTGTTCGACAAGCGGGCGGTGGAAAAGAATCAGGTGGTCTTTCACGATGTCTCCTTCATCGAGGTCAAGCCGCACGTCAAGAAGAACAGCGTGGCGGTGGAACTGACTGACTTTTCGGTCTTTTACTCACAGGATTCGATTGCCAACGCCGAGGCGGAGATCAAGGACAAGGGCAGCAGGATCGTGGTGGAGAAGGGTCAGATCGTGAAGGTAAGCAAGGACGCGAAGGGCATCGTCAGCCGCGAGGTGCTCACAAAAAAGTGGACGGACTGGATCGATTACTGGTCGGTGGACTTCGACTTCGAGAGCAAACGCGAGATCATCCGGGTGAAGAATGACCCTTCGACGGGCTCAGGGCAGGGCGGCGAATGGGAAGAACGCTGGACGGGGGATTACATCTTCGAGAACGAGTGGCAGAGCTTCCGCACGAAGAAGGACCGTTCGCTGGAGATGAAAAGCATCTTTCACGAATGCGCGCCGGGACGGCGCAAGATCGCGGTCAAGGTGGTGGACATCTTCGGCAACGACACGATGACGATTATTGAGGTG
>JBAZPZ010000066.1:0-11501 GCA_041645495.1 Fidelibacterota bacterium
CCGCACGAAGAAGGACCGTTCGCTGGAGATGAAAAGCATCTTTCACGAATGCGCGCCGGGACGGCGCAAGATCGCGGTCAAGGTGGTGGACATCTTCGGCAACGACACGATGACGATTATTGAGGTGAGCGTGGGGAAGAACGGAGGAAAGAAGTAAGACTTTTCATGTTTTAAACCCGTCGAATTCGACGGGTTTAAATTGTGGCGAATTCGCCACAATTAGAATGGGAACAATTGAACAAACCGACTTCTAACTTCATCGAATTTTAGGGAGTTAGGCAAGGAACAGGAGATGCGTGATGGCAGGGAAGATATCCGTCCAAGGCAATGAGATAAGCATCATTTCGAGGAAGCAAGAGGACTATATTTCGTTAACAGACATGGCAAAATATCGCAACAAGGACGACCCATTTGCGATTATCAATAATTGGATGCGGGGCAGGGGTACAATCGAGTTCCTCGGCCTCTGGGAGAAGTTGAGCAACCCGGATTTTAAACCTCTCGAATTCGAGAGGTTTAAAAGTGAAGCCGGAAGCAATTACTTCGTACTGTCTCCTCAACGATGGATCGCGTCCACTCATGCGATCGGGATTATCTCGAAGTCTGGTAGATACGGCGGCACCTACGCACATACGGACATTGCTTTTGAATTTGCCACATGGATTTCTTCGGAATTCAAACTCTATCTCATCAAGGAGTTCCAGCGATTAAAGGACGAAGAACACCGGCAGCTCGGCTGGGATATCCGGCGGAATCTGACCAAAATCAACTACCGGATTCATACCGACGCCGTCAAAGAGAACTTGATCCCGCCTGAACTCACTCCGCGCCAGACGAACCTGATCTACGCCTCGGAGGCGGATGTCCTGAACATGGCCTTGTTCGGCATGACCGCCACGGAATGGCGCGACAGCCATCCGGGCGAGAAGGGCAATATTCGAGACTACGCGAATATGTCGCAACTCGTGTGCCTGTCCAACCTGGAGAACCTCAACGCCCTGTTCATCCGGGAGAATGCGCCGCAGGCGGAACGGCTGCGCAAGTTGAACCAGATCGCTATCCATCAAATGAAACTGCTGACGGACGACCCAAGTATCAAGCGGCTTGAGGGAAGGACCAAGTAATGGCACTGCATAAAGATTTTCCGCAATCCCCGCACGCGATTCTCGATCCGGGCATCCGCTGGTTTCCTGCCGATGAGGCGCTGCGGGAAAGCAGCATGGACAAGCTCATGCCGCCGCTGGTTGCGGAACTGCGCCGTAAGGTGAAGGAGTTCCGGGACGGCGGCTATGTGGGCGCAGCGGACACCAGCCGGAGCCTGCTCAATTGGTGGTTCAAGACGCCGCACCTGCTGCTGAAGGCCGACGGAACCATGGCGGAGTTTGAATACTACTTCGCCCAGCGAGAGGCGCTGGAGACGATTATCTACCTCTACGATGTTGTTGGGGTTAAGGACAAGCACGATCTGATGCGCTTTGATGCAAGCGGCCTTGTATCCGGGAGCATGTTCGACGAAACCTGGCGGCGGTTCGTGGTGAAAATGGCGACCGGCACGGGTAAGACCAAGGTGCTGAGTTTGGCGCTGGCATGGAGTTTTTATCACAAGCTGTACGAGCCGGAATCAGAACTGGCGCGCAACTTCCTGGTCATCACGCCCAACATCATCGTGCTGGACAGGATTTACCGGGATTTCCAGGGGCTCCGCATCTTCTTCGACGATCCGGTGCTGCCGGATAACGGATTCGAGGGACGCAACTGGCGCGACGATTTTCAACTGACCCTGCACGTGCAGGACGAGGTGCGCATTACCCGGCCTACGGGCAATATCTTCCTGACGAACATTCACCGGGTTTATTCGGGCGACGACATTCCGCCTTCGCCGGATGATGAAGACATGCGGGACTATTTTCTGGGCAAGCGGCCCACGGGCGCTACCACGGATTCTAAGGTGGACCTGGGCATGATCGTCCGGGACATTGACGAGTTGATGGTGTTGAATGACGAAGCGCACCATATTCACGATCCGCGTATGGCTTGGTTCAAATCCATCGAAGACATCCACAACCGGCTGAAGCAGAAGGGGGCGGCTCTGTCCATGCAGGTGGACACGACTGCCACGCCCAAGCACAACAATGGCGCGATTTTCGTGCAGACCGTGGCCGATTACCCGCTGGTGGAGGCCATCAGGCAAAATGTGGTGAAGCATCCGGTTCTGCCCGACGCGCCGAGCCGCGCGAAATTGCAGGAGCGCCAGAGCGCCAAGTACACCGAGAAATATACCGACTATATCCATTTGGGCGTGATCGAATGGCGCAAGGCGTACGCTGAGCACGTGAAGATGGGCAAGAAGGCGATCCTGTTCGTCATGACCGACGACACGCGCAACTGCGACGACGCAGCCGAGTATCTGGAGGAACATTACCCGGACTTGAAAGACGCCGTACTGGTCATTCACACCAAGAACAACGGCGAGATTTCTGAATCCACTTCGGGTAAGGACAAGGAGGAACTTGAAAAACTGCGCAAACAGGCGAATGAGATTGACGGGATGGAGAGCCCTTACAAAGCCATCATTTCAGTGATGATGCTCAAAGAGGGATGGGACGTGAAAAATGTCACCACGATCGTGGGCCTGCGCGCCTATTCCGCGACGAGTAATATCCTACCCGAGCAAACTCTGGGCCGGGGTTTACGCAAGATGTATCCCGGCGATGTGGAAGAGTACGTCAGCGTTGTCGGTACAAATGCCTTTATGGATTTTGTGGAATCCATCCAGGCGGAAGGCGTGGTGCTGGAGCGCAAGCCGATGGGCGAAGGGACGGGGCCGAAGACTCCACTGGTGGTCGAAGTTGACAAGGAAAACGAGAAGAAGGACATCGCCGTGCTTGACATTGAAATCCCGGTGCTGACCCCCCGTGTTTACCGGGAATACAAAAGCCTGAGCGCTCTGGACATCACCGCGATGGAGCATCAGCGATTGGTTTGCCTGCAATTTAGCAAAGAGAAACAGAGGGAGATCGTATTCAAGGACATCGCCACCGGCGAGATTGCGCATACGACGATTCTCGACACGGCCGGGATTGCTGACTACCATAGCGTGATCGGCTACTTCGCACAGACCATCATGAAGGACCTGCGGCTGGTCAGTGGTTACGACGTGCTCTACGGCAAGATCAAGGCATTTGTGCAGGAGGAGTTGTTTGACCGCCCGGTGAAACTGGAAGACCCTAACATAATGCGTAACCTTTCAGAACTGGTCGCCACCAAGACCCTGATTGAGACCTTCAAAAAGGCTATCAACGCACTGACTGTCAGTAAAAAAGGCGACGCTGAAATCCGCGACACCATCAAGCTGCGGCAGACGCGCCCCTTTGTGGCCAAGGATCAGGGCTACCTCATCCCGAAAAAGAGCGTCTTTAACAGGATTATCGGGGACAGCCGTTTTGAACTGCTGTTTGCCCGCTTCCTGGAAGACTGCGATGATGTGGTTTCCTACGCCAAGAATTATCTGGCGGTGCATTTCAAGTTGGATTACGTGAACACGGACGGCGACATTTCCAATTACTACCCTGATTTTATGGTCAAGCTGTCCGACAAGCGGATTGTCATTGCCGAAACCAAAGGGCGGGAAGATTTGGATGTGCCGCTGAAGATGGCACGGCTGCGGCAATGGTGCGAAGACATCAACCGGGTGCAGACAGATGTGAAGTACGACTTCGTTTACGTGGACGAAGAAAGTTTTGAAAAATACAAGCCAACGTCATTCCGGCAATTGTTGGACGGCTTTAAGGAATACAAAGAGAAAATATAACAAGGCACTTCCATCTCGTCTCTACGCTCAACGTTGAGACGTGATAGAATCCGGACTTTAGTCCGATATTTGGGCTGAATTAAACCCGTCAAACCCGTTTTTATCCCGACTTATCGGGACAAACGGGTTTTGACCAATCAGCCGAAACCGGTTTAGTCTCCGACATGCCGGAGCCGGAAACCGGTTTGGCTGTTCACCATTTGTCAGAATATTGCCGCGACCGGAACTTGTCCGCCGTTGGCGGGGTTTCGTGTCCATTCCCCGCCGTTGGCGGGGTTCCGTGGTTAAGAGACTTCTCTTCACGGCGGACAGGCCCGTAACCTGAATCCCGGGCGTTATTGTTTGATTTTGTAGAGTAAATATCCGCCGATTATCAGAAATACGATGTTGCCGAGCCAGACGGACAGCATAGGCGCAACGATGCCTTTGTAGCCGAGTACCTGCCCGAATTTCACAAATCCGTAGTAAATAAAAATGATCAGCAGGCTCATCCCCGCGCCGAAACTGATGCCTTTCTGATGTTTCATCGCGGCCAGCGGCAATCCGAATAAAATGACGATCAGATTGGTAAACGGAAAGGCGAACTTGAAATGGCGATTCACTTCCCATTTTCGCGGATCGTTGCCGCTTTCGCGCAATCGCTGAATAAAATAGGTCAGTTCGGAATAGCGCATCGTTTCCGGATTCAAATCTGTCTTGACGATATCGTCCGGCCTGAGATGAAATTCCATCAACGAGTCGGCAAAGACCGCCGACACTAACTCGTTGCCTTCCTCGTCGAACGAGCGAATCTTGAAATCCGACAATCGCCATTTGTTCTCTTCCGAAATCCAGACCATTTTCCGAACGTCGATTCGCCGCTTGAGGATGTGGTTTTCAATGTCCTGAATCGTCACCGATGAAGCCGTATTGTCTTTGACATTAAAAACGGAGATCACGATGTTGCAGTTCGGCGAATCCTGATGCATGACGTTGGTAAAGATCATTTTGGCAAGATAGCGGTTACGCCTTAGGTTGTTTTGCTCGATTTCCGCGCGAATGCGCGAGGCGGGAATGACCACGATGTCCTGAAAGAAAAAGGAGCCGACGCTGAACAAGAGTCCGGTGAGAAGAAGCGGGATCGAAAGGCGGTACAGGCTGATTCCGGAAGATTTCAGCGCCGCCAGTTCGTTATGTTTGGAGAGTGTACCGATGGTGAAAACAGCCGCAAGCAATAGAGCCATCGGAATGGCAATATCGACGTAATACGGCAGTTGATAGACATAAAACATCGCGATAAGCCGTCCGGGCATCTGGGCTTTGAGGAATTTGTCCATCTTCTCGATGAGGTCAACGATGTTGAAAATCGCCAAAAACGCCAGCAAAGACAGAATGAAAAGCAGGAAAAATTTCCGGAGTACATATCGATCTAACAGTTTCACTTCAATCATCGCCCGAAATCTAAAACGTCCGGTTCGCTTATTCCAAGCTTTTCTCTTACGCTTTAGAAGAAAATTGAATAATATTACTGCCGTGCGATTCTCTCGGAATATTTTAAATCAGCGATAATGTAGCAGGACGAATTCGATTATGAACGAGGCCAAACCGACTATCACTTTCTGGAAAGCCATCATTCCGATCATCTATCTCGGCATTGCGCTGATCGTAACACTGAAATTTTGGGACGGCGATCCGCATTTACCGATCCTTTCTGCGGCGATTCTTTCTGCCGTCATCGGCGTCCTTTCAGGTTTCAAATGGAAAGAAATTGAAACAGGTATTGTCAGGACCATCAGCATGTCCATGTCGGCGATTCTAATTTTAATGATTATCGGGATGATCATCGGTGTATGGATTCTCGCCGGGATCGTGCCGACTATGATCTATTACGGCTTGAAGATTCTCACGCCGAGCATTTTTCTGGTCGCCACGACGTTGATCTGTGCGGTGGTTTCGACGGCGACAGGCAGTTCATGGACGACGGCAGGAACCGTCGGAATCGCATTGATCGGCGTCGGGCAGGGCTTTGGCATTCCGCTTCCGATCGTGGCGGGTGCGATCATTTCCGGTTCTTATTTCGGCGATAAAATGTCGCCACTGTCAGACACAACGAATCTTGCGCCCGCCATGGCAGGTGCGACGCTATTCGATCACGTTCGTCATATGTTTTACACCACGACGCCAAGTTTGATCATTGCGCTTATTCTCTACGGTATTATCGGCGCGAGATATTCCGGCAATGATCTGGAACTCGGTACGATCGATGTGATACTGTCCGGCATTGCGCAAAAGTTTACGATTTCGGTCTGGCTCTTTTTGCCGCCGCTACTCGTCATTGCGATGGTCGTTTTGAAAGTGCCGGCGATTCCCGGTTTGATGGGCGGAACGATTCTCGGCGCGTTGTTTGCCGCCGGATTTCAAGGTTCGTCGATGACCGAAATCATCAAAGCCGCACACTATGGATTCGTTTCCCAGACCGGCGTCGCTTCGGTCGATACGTTGTTGACGCGCGGCGGAATGGATTCGATGATGTGGACGGTTTCGCTGATTCTCTGCGCGCTGACTTTCGCAGGCGTTTTGGAGACGACTGGAATGTTGATCGTCATCGCCCAAAAGATCATCCGATTTGCCAAAAGCACCGGCTCGCTCGTGCTGGCTACGATTCTCTCCTGCATCGGAACCAATCTGATCGCCGGCGATCAGTACCTTTCCATTGTCATTCCCGGGCGCATGTTCAAGCCGCTGTTTCAAGCCAGACATTTGAAGCCGAAGAATCTGTCCCGGATTCTCGAAGATGCGGGAACGCTTTCGTCGCCATTGGTTCCATGGAATACCTGTGGCGCGTTCATGTTCACGACGCTCGGCGTCTATCCGTTCGCTTATGCGCCGTACGCTTTTCTGAATCTGATCAATCCGATCGTTTCGGTGATTTATGGATTCACGGGCTGGACGATGGAGAAAATGACCGATGAAGAGATTGCTGAATTGGAGAAGGATTCAGATCGTAGTTGATGCGGCTGAAACTTATTCGATCTGTCCCACGACGTACTTAAGAACTTTATTAATCTTTCGTTCGATGCAAATTTTTCCCGCTTCGGCGTAGCCGTGCGTTCGGGCGATTTCCCTGAATTTTATCTTTAAGTCGTCGATCAAACTTTCGACGGATGGAAATTTATCGATGTCCGTTTGGTCGATGATCTGCCGGAAAGCGCCGATAGCGTGAAGTTCGTTTTGAAACAGCGCCATATTTTCCATAAAAACATAATTGGTGATTTTTCCGCTCTCGTTCCGCCGCTTGTTTTCCCCGATCATGCACTCGAGGTCTTCTTTCAGATCGTCCAGCTCGATGCCCAGAATCCTGAGAAAATTTTTCAACATGTTCTTCATAGCCGCTCTCCTTTTTAAAAGATCCTTCTTCTTATAATATAAGGGAATTTTGAAAAAATTCAAGAGGCGGAAAAACTCAGAACCGGATTTTGATTCCCACCGGGCGGTGGTCGGTCAGTGCGACTTCATATTCGTTCCAGCCGTTGCTGAAATAATCATCGAGATGGATCGTCGCTACTTCGGTGCCGGTTCGTGCCAGTTCGTCGAATAATTCGTTGGTGACTAAAATGTGATCCAGATGGCTGGGCCATTTTGGATATGACCAGTTTTCGCTCGTACCTTTGGCAATCGGCATATCGGCGAACCGGTAAGCCGCGGAATTGTCGATGAAATTTTGGAAGACATTTGCCGCTTCCGGATCGCTGATCTCGTCGTTAAAATCACCGACGACGATTACATTTTCGGTGGAGAAGTATGCGTTGATATATGTTTCCAGCAAGAGGCTCGCGTCGAGACGCCGGCGTTCGTCATCGTATGAATCGGTTCCGATGATTCCGTCACCGCAACATTTGTAATGATTGTTGATGACGATGACGCGGTTGCCTTTCCATTTTAGTTCGAGAACGAGCGGCGGTCGGGGAAATTCGCGGTTATTATCGATATAAATTTCGTAAACCGAGTCGATCGTCATGTCTTCGGAACGATACAAAAAGGCGAGCGTTCCACCCCATCCGTCGGCGCGATAGCCGTTCCAATCGGCGAGTCTCGCATCCAATTCCTGGAAATCCATACCGCTGGCGATTTCCTGAAGCGCGATAACATCCGCGTTCAAATTTTGAATGACTTCCGCGGCTGAGGCGATCGTTGTCTCGCCGTTTCGCGGAAAGTTATAAATGTTCCAGGTAATGACGTCGAATGTCTGATCGGTGCCGAAATATAAATCCGACAGGTCGAGATCTCCCGGCAGGTATTTCACTATTCCGCTGACCGGCGAAGTCGAAATTCCCGACGTAGCGGAAACACGATAACTCAATGTGTCTAACGTGTCTGTCGATGAAGCGATCACATCGATATATTCGGTCGAGTTCGATTCTGTCTTTGCCAACTGCGTCCATTTTCCGGCACCGGTTTTCCGCTCGATTAAGAATTTGTTTTCTCCGACCGAATTGTCCGTCCAGGTCAGACGAACGGTCGTTTTTCCGGTTTGTTTGACCTGCAGATCGCCCGGTGAACAGCGTTCGGAAATCCACGCCACGGTATCTGAATATTCGGTTGTATCGCCGACCGCCATTGTGCGGATGCGATAGGCAAATACCGTGTCAGAATCTGTCGAAATGTAATCGATGAAAGAGGTTTCGTTCGCGTCGGTTTGCCGGTAGGTTTCTTCCCACTTCGACTCGCCGACTTTTTTATCGATGATGAAACCGGTTTCTTTGGCGGAGTTATCGCGCCATGTCAAATTAACGGCATCCTCCGAGATGCGGGCGATTTCGGGATTGTCCGGAACGGCGAGATCGGCTAAATGCGTCGTCGGATTTTCACAATATCTCACAAACGACAACACGATCAGCAGGATCGATACTCTATTTTTGGTAATGAAACTTGACAAGAAGTTTATAGACGTACTTTCTAACGAAATTTTAAAAAACGGAGACTAATTTAACGAACCGGCAACGATGCGACTAAAGAATTTTATACACGGAAAGTTCTGTGACGGTTCCGCTTCTGATCGATTATTTCACTAACATCAGTTTCATCGTTTTTCGATGCGTTTCCGAGATCATTTGGAAGAAATAGATGCCGGAGGCGACATCGCGACCGGCGTCGTCTTTGCCGTTCCAAACAGCCTGATGATAGCCCGCCGGTTTAAAACCATTTTCCAGCGTCCGGATTTTGTGCCCGCGAATGTCGTAAATCATCATCTGCACCGATGCGTCGGTCGGCAGATCGTACCGAATCGTCGTCTGCGAATTGAATGGATTCGGATAATTCCGGGATACGGAAAATTGTGTTGGGAGTCGCCGGATGGCGGCCTGAACCGGATTACCAAGCAAATCCGAAACGATGACCGATTGAACTGCGCAGTTTTCCGGAAGCGTACAGAGCCGTGTTTCGCCTGCGGACGCTATTTTGCCCTGCGTGTCGTAAAACAGAGCCGTTTCCGTATTCGTGCGGAAGACGAGAGAACCGCTTTCCCTCATTGCCGGTGAAAGTTCGATCTTGCCGCTCATCGGTTCTTTCAATTTAATTTGAATTCCCGCGATGTCTCCGTTGCTTTGGATCCACAGATCGTTGCCGCGCAGGATTAAATCGACCCGCGTTATCTGCGTCTGGTTGGGTTTCGCCAACGATTCCAATCCGAGCGCGAGCCGGACGATGCGGACGACGTCCAGCACGTCGATCGAACTGTCTGCGTTGACGTCCGCACAGAAGCGTTCGTAGGATTTTGGCGAGTTTCCGATGTTCAGGATGAAATTGACCGTCCGAACGACATCGAGTATGTCATATTTTCCGTCAAGATTTACGTCGCCTTTCGTCAAAGTTTCTGGCGAGATCAACCACGAAACGACATTTTCCAGCAACGCTTTCCGGCTGAGCGAATCGCCCAGATGGTCAAACGCCACGCTCATGAACAGACTTTGACCGCCGACCGGAATCTCGTTATTGTCGTATGCGATAATTCCGGCGTATTCGGTTCTTCCCGAGCCGCAATAGATCGCCTGCGCTTCCGAACGTGCCTGACAGCCGTCCTGATCGCCGAACGATGTATATTCAACATTATAGACGCTGGGAAGCGAGTTCGGCATCGTGGAAACAGGATGGGCGGGAAGCATCGACGAGAGATCGCCGGAGTTATCTTTGGACCAAGCATCGATGCGCAAAACGTTCGACCGGAAGTCTGCGAAAGTGACATCCGAAGAGGCTTTCCATGCGATTTCGCCACCTTCGATGAGCAATTTCCCACCTTCTGCAATGAATGTTTCGAGAGATGAACGATACAGATCGACGCCAATCGGCCGCGTGTTACTACCGGATGTCCAAACGACCAAATCGTAATTCCTCCATGTGGACGCATCGGTCAGCGCCGATTTTTCGCAGACAGCCCAATATCCCAGTTCTGTCAGATTACGCGAAAATTCGCTCGCGGATGGACTCTTTTCGGCGATGACGACATCCGATTTCATTTCGTAGAATTCTCCGGAGAGAATTTTTTCCTCGTCAGGGGTTCGTTTACCCATGTCGTCGTCGACGATCAAAATATCCGCCCGAGTTGTGTCCAATGAAACGTCGCATGTCAGTTCCGGCTGGGAAACGGACAGAAACATCAACCGGGAAATATGTCGCCGGGACGAAATTTCAAACCGGTAATCGCCGTAGGGTAAATGGACATGGTAATTTCCGCCCGTCGAGTCGTCAGAAACGACCGACGTGTAACTGATCCAGCCGTCGTCGGATTGTCGATTGGCGCCGATCGTAGCGTCGAGCGGAAGATTCGTCCCGGTTTCGGTGATTTTTCCCGACAACCAGCCGCCGGAGTCCGCCTGCATGACGATCGTCGCCTGATTCTCGTCGCATTTTAAAAATAATCGTTCCGAAAAAAGTTTGTATCCGAACAGTTCGGCGCGGATCAGATACCTTCCGACGCTCAGTTCCGACGGAACAGAAAACGATCCCCTCTGCTCGGTCGTCACGTCGAAAACTGCATCGACGGAATCCGGCAAGCAAAAACCGGTGACGCGAGCGCCCTGCAATCCGTTGCCGCCGGAATCCTGCACGACGCCGGAAAGTTGAGCGGTAACTTTTTGAACCAGAATCGCTTCTTCATAAATATCATACCCGGATTTTGCGATGGCGGCGCGCAATTCGCCGGTCGTTTTTGGAGTCACGGCGACGAAATTTGCGGCGACAGACGTATCGATGCCGCATCCCTTGACGAACAGCGTGATCCCGGATTCGCCGCACGATGCCGAGACGATTCCTTCAAAATCCGTGGTCAGCGATCCGAACAAGCCGATGGAATCGACGCTTGCGGAAATGTCCGGTTGTTGAAAAACGTTTCCGCCGGTCACGGTCAATGAACCGGTAAAAACCACAAATTGGTCGGAACTGCGCTTGCCGGTTATTTGAATCTTTTTACCGAAACGGGGCGTTACCGAAAAAACGGCGAGTCCGGCCGTGTCCGTTCGGGCGGCGACGGAATCGGAATCGAATTCCCAGTTTGCCAGAAAGATTTTGACATTCGGGATCGGTTGCGACGTCGCCGAATCGATCACGCGCACCCGGACTTCGGTTGATTCGGAAATGCGGATCGTATCCGGTTCGATCGAGACGATCGACGGCATCTTGATCGCAACGGTATCGACGACTGTTTTCAAATCGACGC
>JBAZPZ010000067.1:0-11434 GCA_041645495.1 Fidelibacterota bacterium
GTAATAATCCTACCTCAAGATTCGTCGCTTTCAAATAGTTGATTAACTGAAACTCATTCTCCTCACATAACGCTTCAGCCGCTTTCAATTCTACAATAACCTTATTTTCGACAACGATGTCTGCACAGTACTCACCGACAATCTTGCTTTTATACCAGACTTTTATCGGTTGCTGACGTGTTATTTTTAGTCCGTTGACAGTTAACTCATCCTGTAATGCGTTTTCATAGACTTTTTCCAGAAATCCATATCCAAGTTGGTTGTACACTTCGTAAAAACACTTGATAATTCGATCTGTTATCTCCTTGTGCAAATACTCCATAAATTCCCTTTCGATTTGAATACAGATGACATTGATTAGACAGATTTTAACAGAACTTTTTTATTTGCGACCATCTGTGCTCCGTTCTGTGTCATCTGTGTTCTACGGTAAAAGTCGTTACTTCGTCGCTTGAATCAGAAGTTCATTCATTCGCCGGAGATATTCGCCGGGATCGGACAGGTTTCCATCCAATAGAAGCGCTGATTCGTACAAATGGACAATCGTATTTCGTAAAACCGGATCTTTGCTGTTTCCAAAGTTCAGGCGCGACAAATTCCGGATGAGCGGATGATTCGGGTTGAGCTCCATGATTTTTTTATGCGCCGGAACTTCCATATTCATCATTTTCATCATTTTTTCGGTCTGCGGGTCGATGCTGTCCTTACCCAGCACTAGGGTGACGGGCGAATCCACCAATCGCTTGGATGCCACGATGTCCGCCACTTTTTCGCCCAACGTTTCTTTGAAAACCGTTATCAACGAATTGAGCGAACTCTCGGCAAGTGTATCTTCCGGATTTTCGGACGGCTTTTCTTTCAGATCGATATCGGCTTTGTCGATGGATTTGATCTTCTTTTTGTCGAATTCGTCCAATTGCGGAACGATGAAAACGTCCATCGGATCGGTCATAAATAAGACTTCAACGTCGTGTTTATGGAAATATTCCAGATTGGGATTTTTATCGACGACCTCACGATTCTCGCCCAAAATGTAATAAATCTCTTTCTGTTCTGGCTTCATATGTGCGACATACTCTTCCAGAGAAATCAATTCGCCTTTCGGTTTGGCAGTCGATTCGAACCGCAAAAGTTTGACGATCTTTTCCTTGTTCGTAAAATCCATTCCGATGCCGGCTTTGAAATACATCCCGAATGTCTTGAAGAATTTTTCATATTTGCCCGGATCGTTCTTTGCCCATTCGTCCAGCATCTGGAGAATGCGCGAAGTCAGAACGTTCCGGATTTTCTCCATTGCCGGACTTTGTTGTGTGACCTGACGAGAGATGTTCAGCGGTAAATCTTCCGTATCGACCACACCTTTTACAAATCGGAGATATTCGGGTAGCAGATCGACCGCGTCATCCTGAATGAACACGCGGTTTGCATACAAGTGAAGCGTCTTTTCACGAACATCACTAAAAAAATTGTCCGGCTTCCGCGTTCCGACAAACAACAACGCTTTGAAATTCACGGTTCCTTCAATGGAAACCTGTAAGTGACCCAGCGGCGGTTCCCAATCGCTGGCGATGAATTTGTAGAATTCGACGAGTTCTTCTTCTTTGATCTCGTCTTTCGATCTTCGCCATAGAGCGTCCAACTTGTTGACTTTTTCCTTGCCGATCTGAATGGGAAAATTCACGAAATTGGAATATTTCTGAATGATGGATTTGACGCGATACTCTTCGGCAAACTCTTTATATTCGTCTTTCAGCGTAAAGTAAATTTTAGTGCCGCGTTCTTTCCGGTCGAATTTCTCGATGGTAAACGTCCCTTTGCCGTCCGATTTCCAGCGATAGCCTTTCGATTCGACGTCCGCATTCCGTGTTTCCACGATCACTTCATCGGTCACCATAAAAACCGAATAGAATCCGACGCCGAACTTGCCGATGAGGTCGCCATCCGGTGCTTTCCCGTTTTTCTGAAGTTCTTCCATGAATTTCAGCGTTCCGGAACTGGCAACGGTTCCGATATTCTGGATCAATTCGTCGTGCGTCATGCCGATTCCAGTATCTTCGATCGTGAACCATTTCCGCTTCTCATCGACCGCAATCGTGATCTTGAGTTCAGTGTCGGGATTGAGAACCGGTTGACTGGTGACCTGCATGAACCGGACTTTGTTCAGCGCGTCGGATGCGTTCGAGATCAGTTCGCGCAGAAAAATCTCGGGTTGCGTATAGAGCGAATGCACGATGATATTTAAAAGTTGCTTTAATTCCGCCTTGAACTCGTATGTTGTCGGCGCGGATTCGGATTTCTGTGTCATGATTTTCCTTTCATCTATTTAACATTTTCATTGCCAAAAAACGCAGATAACAGCAACGAACATCATGCCAAAAATTTACTCAGTCAGATTGACAGAAGCCAGTTTTGATTCACAAATCAGTCCGTTGTGAAAGATTTCACCTTTAAACTAATAAAAATAAATTTCCATGAAACTTTAGCCTGAATAATTCACCGCAGCCACCGCCGTTGGCGGGATTCAGCACGCTGAGAACGCAGAGATTATCTATTTATTAATAACTTAGAGCCATAATCAAGACCAAATATTTTTTAAATAATAAAATTATGAAATGTCCTCCGCCCCGCATTCTGCGGGGAACTCCGCGGTTTATGAATTAAAGAGGTTAGAATATTTTGTGTAATTTTCGGCCAATTTTTGACAGCCTGAGAATAGTGATTGTTCGGACGGAATAACGTATCTTGTTATAAAGTCAAAACCGGGATTCGGAAGAACCGTTGCATTTCTAATCGGCTTTCGTTACTTTTGGGGCAATTTGTTTTTTGAGTCGTTCACAGGTGACGAGAAAGACGATGCTAATGATAATTGAAATGAAAAAAATGCCAACCTATCAAGGAGGAATGATTCTATGGCAAAAATCTTAATAGTTGACGATGATCAGGATTTCGTATCGGCCGTTACGTTAGTCCTGGAAAGCGCCGGCTATAGCGTTGAAATCGCTCATACCCGTCAGGAAGGGCTTGTAGCGTTTGGAACGAAAAAACCGGATTTGGTGTTGCTGGATGTCATGATGCAGGACCCGGACGATGGATTCGTCCTCGCTCAGGACATGAAAAAGCAGGATCCGAAAATTCCGATCGTGATGCTGACCAGCGTCGGAAAAGTGACCGGAATGTCATTTGACAAAGATTCCGAGATGGTTCCCGTGGATGATTTCGAGCAAAAACCGATCATGCCGAACCGGTTGCTCGCCAAAGTCAAAGAACATCTCAGCAAGTAAGGAGTATCATTCATGCAAATTATCGATCGTCAGAAAGTAAGCAATGAAATTGAAAGCCTGAAGGAAAAGCATGGGAAAGACCGCTCGGCTCTGATTCCCATTTTGCAGGCACTTCAGGAAACCTATGGCTACCTTCCTTACATTGTTCTGCAGGAAACTGCTCATGCTCTCGGCATCCATCCGTCGGAAGTTGAAGGCGTCGCTTCTTTTTACAGTTTCTTCAGAACCAAAGAGAAACAGGGAAAATATGTGATCCGTCTCTGCCAGACCATTTCCTGCAATCTGGCTAAAAAAGCCAACGTCGCTCGTCAACTTGAAAACGAATTGGGGATCAAATTCGGTCAAACGACCAAAGATGCCATGTTTACGCTGGAATATACCAACTGCCTTGGAATGTGCGATCAGGGGCCGGCTTTGATGGTCAACGACCGCCTTTTCTCGAAAGTCACGCCGGAAAAAGCCTCTGCCATCATCGCCGACTGCCGTCGCGATTTTCTCAAATCCAAGTTTCCGAAAGTCGTCCCGTCAGATGTTAAAAAGAGCGGACCGATCCTGAATCACGGATTGAAAGCCGCTGAATCTTTGAAAACCGCTCTGGCAATGAGTCGTTCGGCGATTATTTCTACCATCCGCGAATCGAACCTTAAAGGTCGTGGCGGCGCAGGATTTCCGACCGCCATCAAATGGCAGTTAGCCGGTGCGGCGATCGACGAGAAAAAATACGTCGTTTGCAATGCCGACGAAGGCGAACCGGGCTCATTCAAAGACCGGTATCTTCTGTACGAACACATCGAAATCATGCTGGATGGAATGACCATCGCCGCCTATGCCATCGGCGCACAAAAAGGTTTCATCTATCTTCGTGGCGAATATCAATACATGAAAAAATATCTTGAGGAAGTCATCGAAAACCGCCGGAAAAACAATATGCTCGGCGCGAACATCCTCGGAAAAGATAAATTCAATTTCGATATCGAAATCCGGATGGGCGCGGGCGCATACGTCTGCGGCGAAGAAACTGCGCTGATCGAATCGCTTGAAGGTTATCGCGGCGAACCGAGAAACCGTCCACCTTTCCCGGTTGACACCGGTTTTCAGAAACATCCGACGATCGTCAACAACGTCGAGACATTTATCGACGCCGCAATCATCGTTTCCAAAGGACCGAAATGGTTCCTTGAACATGGAACGGCAAAATCCAGCGGCACGAAAATCTTCAGCATTTCCGGCGATTGCGAACGGCCGGGAATTTATGAACTTCCATTCGGCATCACGATTGCGCAGTTGTTGAAAGAAGTTGGCGGCGAGAATGCCAAAGCCGTGCAGATCGGCGGCGCTTCCGGAAAATGTATAGCGAAGAAGGATTTCAACCGCGCGATCGCTTTTGAAGACATCTCGTCCGGCGGCTCGATCATCGTTTTCGGTCCGGAAACTGACATGCTGGCCGTCGCGAAGAACTTTATGGAATTTTTCGTCGATGAATCGTGTGGACAATGCACGCCGTGCCGCGAAGGAAACGTCAAACTCTTAGACGGAATCGAAAAACTCGAAAAAGGGCGTTGTTCAGTGACTTATTTAAACGAGTTACTTAAATTGGGCGAAACCGTTCAACTCGCGTCCAAATGCGGACTCGGACAATCCAGCCCTACTGCTTTCCTTTCGATCATGGAAAATTTTAAATCCGAAATTCTTGGCCGCGTGCCGGAAAAAGATTAATGAGGTTAACCTATGGAAGATAAAGAAAAAATTGTTGATCAAACGGCTTCACGCGCGCCGAAAAGCACGACGGCTTCAACGATGAAAGCACCGGAAAACATGGAAGCTATCGGCGCTCTGATTAAAGTCACCATCGACGGAATGGACGTCAAAGTTCCGATGGGAACCACAATTCTTCAGGCGGCGCGGGATATGGGAATCCATGTTCCGACGCTTTGCTATCATGAAGACCTGTGCATCAGCGGCGTCTGCCGCATCTGCGTCGTCGAAATCGATGGACAGCGGACGCTTCAGGCATCGTGCAGTTACCCGATTTCCCAGCCATTAGTCATTCACACGCACACCAGAAAAGTACGGCAAGCCAGACGGCACATCCTCGACCTTATGCTTTCCAAACATTATGGCGAATGTTATGCCTGTGTTCGTAATAACAATTGCGAACTTCAACAGTTGGCAAAAGAGTACGGCGTCGATTTCTACCGCTTCGGACACATCGATAAACCGACCTACGGACTCGATAATTCCAGTTATGCCATCGTCCGCGATATGGACAAATGTATTCTGTGCCGTCGTTGCGTCCGCACGTGCATCGATCTTCAGGAAGTCGGCGTTTACGAGGCTTTCGACCGCGGCGCAGAAACGCACATCGGCACTTTCATGGAAAATCCGATGGCGGAGCTGATCTGCATCAACTGCGGTCAGTGCATCAATCGTTGTCCGACCGGCGCGCTTCATGCCAACGATCCGTCAGACGCGATTTGGGCCGCTATCGACGATCCGACCAAACATGTCGTCATTCAAACAGCACCCGCGCCGCGTTCGGCGATCGGTGAATGTTTCGGTCTTGAACCCGGCACTCCGCTGACACGCGAAATGAATACGGCGATGCGATACTGCGGGTTTGACAAAGTCTTCGATACAAATTTCGCGGCTGACCTGACAATTCTCGAAGAAGGTACCGAACTCATCAAGCGGCTCTATAAAGCGCTTGTTCTCAAAGAGCAAGTCGCTCTCCCTCAGTTCACATCCTGTTCGCCGGGCTGGGTGAAATATATCGAGCACTTCTATCCCGAAATGCTGGATTACGTCTCCTCCGCCAAGAGTCCGCAACAGATGTTCGGCGCTGTCATCAAGACCTATTACACCAAGATGCACAACATCGATCCGGCCGATATCGTAACTGTTGCGCTGATGCCTTGCACCGCGAAGAAGTTCGAATGCAATCGACCGGAAATGAACGACTCCGGCTTTAAAGACATTGATTATGGCTTGACAACGCGCGAACTTGCACAGATGTTCAAGGAAGCTGGCATCGATCTACTAAATATGCCAAAGTCCGAATTCGACGATCCGTTCGGAGAAGAAACCGGCTCCGGCGTCATTTTCGGCGTTACCGGAGGTGTGATGGAATCCGCAATTCGCACGGTTTATGATCTGGTTACCGGCGAAAAGATCGAGAATCTGTTCGACAAAGCGAATGTCATTCCGGTACGCGGCTTTGAAGGCATCAAGTACGCCGAACTGCCGATCACCAAGGTCGGTCCGGTTCCGGAAATCCTCGCGCATTTAATCCCGAATTGGGATTGGTTGAAGGGCGCCACGCTAAAAGTCGCCGCCGCGCACGGAACAGCAAATGCCAAGAAAGTTCTGGAAAACATCAAGGCGGGCGGAAAATTCAGCGAATGCCATTTCATCGAGTTCATGGCTTGCCCGGGCGGATGCCTCGGCGGCGGCGGTATGCCGATTCCAACCAATGAGAAAATTCGCGCGGCTCGCGCCAAAGCGATCTACTCGGAAGACGAACGTAGCGCCGTCCGCAAATCTTACGAGAATCCGGCTGTTCTGAAAATCTACAAGGAATTTCTTACGGACGGACCGTGCGGCCACCTCAGTCACAAACTCCTGCACACGCACTATACGCCACGTGGGAAAAAGTTGATCTGAGACGTTTACTACATCGTTCCCCAAAAGGGCGATCCCGAATATTCGGGATTGCCCTTTTTAATTTTTCCTTAATCTATTAAGTTTACCCGTCGTTTGTTGATATGTTGAATTGAGGATTTGATGAATAAAAAACCGATTTATCTTGACCATAATGCTACGACGCCGCTTCATCCGGAAGTGAAAAAAGCACTGACCGAAATGATGGAAATTTACGGCAATCCTTCCAGCCTGCATTCGGATGGCAGAGAAGCACGCCGTCGTGTCGAAGACGCCCGCGAAAAAACCGCTACTTTCATTAATGCGCGTCCCGATGAAATCATCTTCGTCGGCAGTGGTTCGGAAGCCAACAACACCGTACTTTCCATGATGAGTTGTCCGTCAAATCAATGCCAGATGACTCGCAAGATGCGCAATGCAGTTGTAACGACGAAGATCGAACATCCGTGCATTCTCGAATCTTCTAAATGTCTGAAAGAACGCGGCACGCCCGTCACCTACATCGACGTGGACGAATTCGGAAAAATCGACCCGGACAACCTGCGGAAGAAATTGAATCCCAACATCGGGCTTGTTTCTATCATAATGGCTAACAACGAGATCGGAACCGTTCAAGACATCAAAACGTTTGCCGAAATCGCTCATCAAAACGGTTCGCTCTTTCACACGGATGCCGTTCAGGCGGTCGGTAAAATTACCGTTGACGTCAAAGCGCTGAATGTCGATTTCCTCACGATCTCCGCACACAAAATGTATGGGCCGAAAGGCATCGGCGCGCTTTACGTCAAACATGGCATTCCTTTTTGTCCGCTCATTCGAGGCGGCCATCAGGAAATGGGGCGACGCGCCGGAACGGAAAACACACTTGGAATCGTCGGACTCGGGAAAGCGATCGAAATGCGGAAAATCGAAATGGAATCTGAGGAAAAACGCCTGCTGGAGTTGAAGAAAATCCTTCGCGCCGGCATCGAGAAAAGTATTCCGGACATCAAATTCAACGGCCATCCCACCGATTGTCTGCCCGGAACATTGAACGTTTCGTTTGACGGTGCGGAAGGTGAATCCATCCTGCTTTATCTGGATCTGGAGGGAATCGAAATCTCCACCGGATCGGCATGCGCTTCCGGTTCACTCGATCCATCGCACGTTTTGCTTGCTACCGGTTTATCCGCAGAACGCGCTCACGGCTCGGTTCGCATCAGTCTGGGACGCGAGAATACGGTGGATGAAATGCAATACGTCGTTAAAACATTGGAGGAAGTCATTCGCAGAATCCGCTCAATGTCAACGATTTACGGAAGGAATATCCAATGAATATGTCCAACTGGTTATACAGCGATACTGTCAAAGAACATTTCATGAATCCCCGGAATATCCTGAAAGACGAAGAGAACTTTCTGGAAGACGGCAAAGGCATCGCCGGCAACATCAAATGCGGCGACCAGATGATGATGTTAATTCAAGTCGATAAAGAAAAAAATACGATCAAAGATTGCCGATGGCTAACCTACGGATGCGCCAGCGCGATCGCCAGCACATCCGTTTTATCTGAAATGATCAAAGGAATGACACTGGATGAGGCGTATCATCTCACGCCAAAAGATGTTGTGAAAGGGCTTGGCTCTTTGCCGGAACATAAAATTCACTGCTCGGTTCTCGGCGACAAAGCGCTCAGAGCCGCCATCAATGATTATTACCGCCGAAATGGCATGAACGAAAAGATCGAAATCGAGGAAGCACGCATTGTCTGCCAGTGTATGAATGTCACCGATCATGAAATCGAAAACGCCGTTCTCGAAGGCGCACGATCTTATATCGAACTTCAGGAAATGACCAAACTCGGAACCGTATGCGGACAATGCAAAGACGAAGCGACTCGGTTGCTTGGCGAGTACATCCAGAAAAATTTTCCCCAAAAAGAGACGTAAGTTTTATTCACCGCTAAGTCTGCCGAGAACGCAGAGTTCGCTTGAATAGTTCAATCGACTTGGTTTCTTCAGGAATTCATTTATTCTCTCTTCCGGTCATCAGCGCAGACTCCTTGAGTCTCGTAGAAATAACCAGATTGACGCCCATGAGTACGATCATCACGATCAAAGGCAAGGTCATGGAACCTGTCGCGGGAGATTTGAAGATGTCCATGCCAAAGATAAAAGAGATTCCTGAGATTTGTCCCATCAATAAAAGCAACCCATTGGATGTACCTTCCGGCGCCGGATAAGCGACTTCTGCACCATATTGAAATCCTATCGGACCAGCACCGAGCAAGAAAAAGCCAAGAATCGATGCAGATGCGAGAAGCAAGCCGTAATTGGTGGCGAAAGTGATACCGATAAAGCCGATTGTAGCCATAGCCAGAGACAAGATCAAGAAAGGAATTCTTTTCCGGAACCGATCAGAAACTGTCGGCACGACGATAGCACCGATAACACCGCCTGCAATCATCAAGCCACCGGTAATTCCTGCTTGTGTAATCGAGAATCCTCTGGGAGCAACGATGTTTTCGATCCAGGTTGCGACGGCATTAAATACACCCAAACACACGAAGAAAATGAACATGAGAATAATGAAATCTTTCTTTTTCAGTGTTTCTCTTAGACCATCTAAAACCAGCGTCCTCGTTTCCTGTTCGGGTGGACATGGCGGCGTCGGAGGATATTCTCTGACGAATCCGAAAAAAACAATGGCAACGATTGCAGAGAAGATTCCATAGATGACGAGCATGCCACCGATGCCGGAGCCAATCACAAGATACGGCGTTAGCACCAGTCCTATAAATATTCCAAAGTACATTGCCAACGTACCGAATCCTGATGCCGTCGCTCGTTCATGGATTGGAAACCAGCGTGCGGCAACTTTCGTCACGGCATTGAGAATGAACGGTTGCCCGACGGCAATTCCTATCTGTGAAATGAGCACTAGCGTGAAATTTGCCGCTCCTAATCCCCGCAATAAGCCGAAAACTCCAGTCAGAGCGGCGCCTATTCCGACAGCGACCCGTATTCCGTAAGTATCGATAACCCAGGAAGCGGGAAATGACATGATGATGTAAACAATCATGAAACTCATGGATAAAAGACCGATGCTGATATCCGAGACGCCGTAATACTGAGCGGCGCTGCTCGTGATTGTGGCGAATGTTATCCACATGAGTTGATTAACCGCAACAACAAGCATGAAGACCGATAGCACAACCCATCGATAACCATAGATCTTGAAATTTGTTTGTTCCATCAGAAAAACCCTCCCAATTAAAAGTAACTCAACCGCTCAATTTTTTCTACGACCGTCCAAATTGTTTAAAACGCTTTTGTTTATGAGTCTCTTCATTTGATGTCAAAAAATCGCATGATTTCCGTCATCACCCGATCGCGTTCTTCCGTCGTTTTGATCGTTTCAAACGGAAATCCGAATGCCACAATGGAATATTTTCCTCGGTAAGCGATTCCGGCGCTGAATGAGTTTTCATTATACCGGAAAATAGTCTTTGAACTGGAATCAGCCGGATCGATGGCGTCCGGCGCTTCAACAGTGTAGATGTCTTTTGAAAATCCTGAATTGAATTCCATCAGTTTCGGAGATAATCCGAATTCCGGCTCGACAGCAAATAATCCGCCTGACGCGCTGGCATGATGCGTTGCGAGTTTGTATTTTAGAACGCTCTTTGCAAAGGCACTGTCCTGACTATCCCGTGTCAGGAACAATTCTGATCCGATGTAGGCGCCAGATAAAAACAGATTTCCACCTGCCGAACAAAAGCGCGAAATCTCCTGTTGAAGTTCTTTTGGAAATGCTTTGAACTGCTTGTCTTTCAGCGGCTTCGGCCATTCCGTCTCTTTTTCTTCACCAAGAATCAGATCGACGGTTTTATACTTCGTGATGTCCAGTTCGCCATCTGTGATCGCCTCATCGCTGGCTGAAACAAACGAATAACCGGCGGCTTTCAACGATTGTCCATGAATGAACGGAAAATCGAACGTATTGCCGGGAACGATTGTCGTCTCGTAATCGGCGTGACTTGCGCCCCAGCCGGGTTGATCGTTCGTCAACCACGGCGAAGTCGGTACAAAATCGAACTGAGCGCCGGTATAATTCAACGCATATTTGTCCGAAACGCCCTGATCGAGAAAGTCCGCAAATCCGGCAAACGAGCCGGTCACGATCTTCTCCGGAGCAGAAATCCGATCGAACCCATTGATAATCAGAACCGGCGTCTGATTGCGATTCACCTGACAAACTGACAAAATTTCCGACGGGAAACTCTCGCCGCCGCCGTTGACAGCCGTGACTTTGAAACTGTAAATAACATTTTGTTGGACATTTGTCAATATGAATTGCGGACGATCGACCAAGACGCCGTTATCGAATCCGCCATCGTTAATCCGTGTATAAACGATATATTTTTCGGCATTCGCTGTTGGTTCGAGTGGATCGACTGTTGGTTTCCATTTCAGGACGATCTCCCCCACTCTGCCGAAAACCGCCTGAAAATGAGA
>JBAZPZ010000068.1:0-11018 GCA_041645495.1 Fidelibacterota bacterium
TGAATCTGTTCGGATTCAGGCCATTGGCCGGGATTATCTTCAACTTCATGGTCGATTGGAAGGATGGCGGAAGAGTGACCATTCTAACAGATCCTATAACAGGTATTGCCCGTAAGGTCGATATCGTCGATTATTCCAATGTCGATTTACGCGCATCGAAAGCGTTTCAGATAGCGGGTGTGAATCTGGAATTTGTCGTGACCGTTGCCAATCTGTTGAATGAAAAACGACTTTACACCGGCGGATTTACGTCGGCTCAGTACAGTCGATACAAGGATTCTCTGCATTTCCCGTTCGAATCGGGCGAACAGCACGGACATGATAAATGGGGCGAATGGGACAAAGACCATATCGACCTTGGATGGTTTCAGACGCCGCTATTCCTGAATCCCAGACGCGTACTAATCGGTCTGAGAGTGAATTTCTAATGGACGAACGACTTGAAAATGCACAAGAATCAACGGAGAATGAAATGAATTCGATCAATAAAAAACCGGCAGTCGTGGCTTTGGCTGCATTTTTTCTTTTCGTCAGTTTTCAAACGACGTTCGGACAGAGAAAGGAGACCGGACGACCGATGTTTATCAATGTCAACGCCATCAAACTGGATATGAAAAAAGTCGCCGGAGAAGGACAATTTACGACGCAGTATAGCTGGAATCTGACGGATGGAGATGTCCAGAATGAAATTTGGCAGTACCCTCAGGATGAATGGCATTCGCGTCTGCTGTACCAGATTTTTAATCCTGTAGCCCCGGACGACAATGGCTTTATCAACAATTTCGGTAATAAAAAAATCATTCCCGAAACATACGTCAGCAACGGGAGAAATGTTTTCTCTCAGGAAATTCGTCGCTATCGTCCACCAAACGTTACCATCGATGGCATCGCGCAAAATCAGGAATACACATGGGAAACGGATCCGAATTTAAAATCCGACATCTGCGCAGTTTGGGAAGACATCATTCCGTTTTGGGGAATCCGGACACATATTGAAGTGTACGGATTCAGCCATCCGCTTCATGAAAATTACCTGATCTGGAAGGCGACTTATAAATTTACCGGCGAGACCAAAACGCCCAAACAAAGTCCCGATTCCAGCGATATATTTCCCGACCAAAAAATGCGAATCTGGTGGCCGCTTTCGTTCAGTTTCGGTCCTTCCAAAGCGGGCGAATATGCCACTACGTACGGTTTCGGGTGCGAAGGACAGGATGATCTGGACAGCTGGTTTGCCCGACCTTCGGCTTTATTGCCCGGCAACAATCGCGATTCGCTGTATGTCGCTTATTATTGGGATTACACATCGCCGGGCACCACGGTGTATAATAACGGGAGTTCGGACGATATTGGCGATCCCGATAGGAAGTCGGGGCATCTGATTTCGCCTCAAATTCCCGGTTTCGCTCTTCTTCATGCCGCCAGGAACAGTTTCAATTCGTCCGATGACGATTTGACTCAGCCGTATTCGATGCCGCATGCCGAAATCGAAGACGACTTGTGGGGTCGCCGGGATTTCGGACTGCGCGACCGATACAATGGCAATGATTCGTGGGGAAGATTTCCGCTGGACGTCATAACGGAAGGAAAAATGTCTGCGAACGAAAGCCAGAAAGGGCCGATGCGGTTTATCACTATCGGTCCGTACGAACTTGAGAAAAATTCGGTTGCCGGAAAGTATGATTCGATCTGCGCCGTTTACGCCATCGGAACCGGTTCCATTTCCTGGACTGCCGCCGACACGATTGGCTATCAGTGGCTGAAACAACCCGACGCTTCGAACATCGTCACCGACTCCATGAAAGACGCGATCATCATGACCGGGAGGGATTCGCTCTTTCAGGCAATGGATCGGGCAAATTGGGCATGGCATCGCGGATTCGATATTCCTGATCCGCCGCCACCGCCGGATATGGTCGTGACAAGTGATGCCGATAAAGTTGACATTTCCTGGTCTTATCCAAGCATATCTTATTTTAGAGACCCGGATACAGGCGTGGACGATTGGTACGCCTGGCGCGTCTATCGGAAAAAGGGCACCTCCTATGTCAACGATCCCGAAGACAAGCAGAGTGGCGAGACCTGGAAACTCATCTTTGAAACGACCGACCGGAATGTTACGACGTATGTTGACGAAAACGTGACGCGCGGAGTCAGCTATTACTATGCGGTCACTGCGATGGATAACGGAACTCAAAATCCGGATGATATCGTTCCGAATATGAAACTTGAAAGCTCGCGCTATGTCAACCGTTCGGCATTGCCGGCGATTCCCTTCAAGGCAGGCCTTTCCGTTTCCAATATGGTGCGCGTCGTTCCCAATCCGGCGACAATCAACGCGGGCGGATTGGGATTTCCAGGAAATGAAGATCGGATTCTGTTTGCCAATTTACCCTATATCTGCAATCTAAAGGTCTATACTGAAACGGGCGACTTCATTACAGAGTTCGACCATTTTGGCACCGATCAGGAAATCTGGGATCAACGCACGGACTCTAACCAATACGTCGCCAGCGGAATTTATATTCTCGTTGTGACCAAAGCCGAGTCGGTTGACGGGAAGAAACTGCCAGACCAATACTTCAAATTTGTATTGGTTCGATAGGAGGAGATGACCATGAAAAACTATAGATATTTAACCGGGATTTTAGCACTTCTTACGGTTTTAGTTTGGATCGATGCTGGTAGGGCTGATTTCGTCAAAAAGGGGCAGGTCGGTTTTCGTTTTCTTGAGAACCCGGTTTCCGCCGAGGCGATCGGAAGAGGCGGTCTGGGATTGATCACTTTTCTAAATTCCAATACTGTCTTTTGGAATCCGTCGGGACTCGGCTGGATGGAAGGAAAATACGATTTCAACGCGAATTATACGAAAGGCATTGCCGACATCAATTACAGTTCATTCGTCGGCGCGGCGAACTTTGGCAAGATCGGTGTCATCGCAATCGATCTGCTTAGCATGGATTATGGTGAATTTCAGGGAACGCGTCGCGCGAATAACGATCAGGGATTTGAAGATACGGATACGTTTTCTCCAACCGCCTATTCTATCGGCTTGACCTATAGCCAAAAAGTCAGTGATCGGTTTTCGTACGGTGTTCGGGTGAAATATGCTGTTCAAGACCTGACCAGCGCATGGGTCGGACTCTACGGAACTGACGTCGATGATACAAACCTCGTCATCAAGCAACGGAGCTATTCTGCTGGTGAACCTTCCGTCGATGTTGGAACAACGTACGATTTTCTCAAAAATGGCATCCGGTTCGGAGCGGTTGTCCAAAATTTTTCCCGCGAAGTCCGTTACGAACGTGAGAAATTTCCGCTTCCGTTTTCCGTAAGTTTCAGTATCGGAATCAGACCGCTGACGTTCTTTTTACCGGATGAATCGATTCACTCGCTGGTGGTGGGTTTTGAAACGAATCACCCTCGCGATTATCGGGAAAAGATTAGAATCGGCGCCGAATACACGTTTCAGAATTTGCTGATCCTAAGAACCGGCTACATGGCAAATTATGACGAGCGCGGCTGGACTTTCGGCATGGGAATCCGGCAGGTGTTTTCCGGAATGAAGTACCGAGTTGATTACGCCTATCAGGATTTCGGAATTTTCCAGGGAATCCATACTTTCACGATCGGACTCTCTCGCTGATGTTGACGAAGTGATTCCGGCGAAAATTGTGAATTTTATTGTCGTGAGCTGAAATCGGTTCATCAAGTTGAAATGTGGTTCATGAAGAAAAAAGATTATCTCTTGTCCTGGACTGTGAGCGCGATTTGTATCTTCGTTATTTTTTCGGGACTTCCGGAAGCACGCGGCGCAATGCCTGCCGATCCGCCGGTTCGGTTGATTTTGCGATGCGATGATATCGGGATGACGCATGCGGTCAACGTGGCGATCAAGCGTGTGATCGAATCCGGATTGCCGGTTTCAACATCGGTGATGTTTGTCTGCCCATGGTATCAGGAGGCGGTGGACATTCTCAAAGCGCATCCGGAAGTTACCGTCGGCATACATCTGACGCTGAACGCTGAATGGAAAAATTATCGCTGGGGACCGATTGTCGGCGACTACACGGCGCCAAGTCTTGTGGATTCCTGCGGATACTTTTTTCCATCACGCGCTTCCTTCGAAGCGAATCATCCGGCAATCGATGAAATCGAGAAGGAATTGCAAGCGCAAATCGAACGCGGACTCGCTTCCGGGCTTAAAATCGATTACGTGGATTATCACATGAGCACGGCGGTCAGTACGCCGGAATACCGAAAACTCGTCGAAAAACTTGCGATAGAGCATGGGCTCGGTATCTCGCGGTATTTTGGAGAAGTCGATGCGCCGGGCATTTACTCGCTGCCGCCGTCCATCAAGCCGGACAGTCTGGTCGCGATCGTTAAAAGTCTTCCCGCCGACCGCCTGAACCTGCTGGTATTTCACCTCGGCCTCGAAAATACTGAGATGGATGCGATGATCGACCTGAATTCCTTTGGACTGCCGAACATGAGCCGCCATCGGAATGGCGAATTGAATGCGCTGATGTCGGCAAGCTTTCGGAACACACTCCAAATGGGAAAATACCATTTGATGACTTACCGCGAGGTGATCCGGGAAGTCAGCTTGGCAAACATGAAAAGTCCCGAATAGAATAACCAAACTGAAAAAGGAATCGGAAATGACTTGGAAACGACATGGAATTTTGATTTTAGTGCTGATTGCGGTCGCGACTCTGATAACGATACCATCGTTGACAGACGCGGCGGAAAATGAGGTTTTCATTCGCGCCAATCAGGTTGGCTATCGTCCCGACGAAGAGAAAGTCGCCATCGCTTTCTCGACGACTCCACTGGTCGACCAGAAATTCGACCTCATCGAAGCAACCACCGGAAAAGCCGTGTGGTCATCTTCCAAAATCGGCGCAGGCGTCGGAACCTACGGAAATTTTCCGTATCATTATCTGCTCGATTTTTCGGCCGTTCAAACTCCCGGCAGATATAAAATTCGGTTGAAAACAGCCAACGCGTTCTCTCTGCCGTTTACGATCGGAAAGAACGCCTATGCCGGTTATCAGGAATTCATCGTCCGATATATCTCGCAACAGCGGTGCGGTTACAATCCGGTGCTTGATCAGGTTTGTCATCGAAAAGACGGACGAACGATGTATGGACCCATGCCGGACAGCACATACATCGACGCCAGTGGCGGTTGGCACGACGCGGCGGACTACTTGCGGTACTTGATGACATCGGGAAATACGGTCTGCCGTTTGCTGTTTGCCTATAAGCAAAACAAGACGAAATTTATCGATGCCGTCGATGAGTGGGGACACTCCGGTTCAAACGGCATTCCGGATGTTTTGGACGAGGCAAAGTGGGGACTCGACTGGATGCTGAAAATGCACCCGAAATCCGATCAACTTTTTCATCAGGTCGCCGACGACCGCGACCACATCGGATTCAAACTTCCTTTTCTGGACACTGCCGATTACGGTTGGGGAAAAGGCGGCTACCGTCCGGTTTACTACGCGACGGGAAAGCCGCAAGGATTGAAGAAATTCCAAAACACATCGACCGGAATTGCGAATCTCGCCGGACGATACGCCGCGGCGATGGCGATGGCTTACGACATTTGGAAAAACGACCTGAAAGACTTGAACTATGCCGATCGGTGTCTGAAAGCCGGAATCGAAGTTTATGAAATGGGTTTGAAACAGCCCGGCTGTCAGGAAGGAACGCCTTGCACGCAACCGTACCGGTACTACGAAAATACATGGGCGGACGATATGGAATGGGGCGCGGCGGAATTGTTCAAGGTGACAAATCAGAAAAAGTATCTGGATGAAGCCAGGATTTTCGCGAAGATGATCCAATCGACGTCGTGGATGGGCGCTGACACTGCCAGACATTACGAATTTTATCCGTTCATGAATATGGGACATTACGCGCTTTTCGAGGTTGCCGAACCGTCGTTCCGCGATACGCTCATCGGCTATTACCGCGCCGGCATCGAAGCGGTTTTAAAACGCGCACAGTCGAGCCCGTATCTCGTCGGAATACCGTTTATTTGGTGTAGCAATCATCTGGCGGCGGCATTTGTCACGCAATGTATTCTCTATGAAAAAATGACCGGCGACAAACAGTTTCGTCCCATCATGTCCGCGCACCGCGATTGGCTTCTTGGCAGAAACCCGTGGGGCGTCAGTCAGTTTGCGGACATTCCGGAAAAAGAGGGCAACACACCGCTCTATCCGCATTCCGTCATGACCGGTTTAAATCGAAAAATCACCGGCGCGATGAACGACGGTCCCGTCTATGCCTCGATTTATAATAGTCTTGCGGGAATTCGTTTGGTCAATCCCGATCAGTATGCAAAGTTCCAGTCCGATCTGGTCGTGTATCATGACGACGTCGGCGACTATTCAACCAATGAACCGACACTCGACGGAACCGCCGAAGCGCTTTTCTTCATCGTGACTTTCGGGAGCGAATAATCACGCGGCGACTTAGCCGCCGATCAGTTGAACGATCTGAGATTCCGTGATCTTTCGGGAATATTTTAGTTTGACCAAATTGCTTTTAGCCGTTAAAACCGACGTCTGTGCATTCATCTGATCCAATATCGTGACGAGTCCAAGTTCGTACTGGCGCGTGACGAGTTCGAAGTCTTTTTGAGCGGATGAAAGGTTTTTCTCCTGAATGGAAATCAACGAATTATATGTTTCCAAACTCGCATAATAGGAAGCCAGCGTTTTCCGGAGGTCTTGTTTTGCCTGTGTGATTTCGAGGTCTATTTTATCCACATCCAATTTGCTTTTCTGAACATCCTTGCTCTTTTTAAATCCGTCGAAAATCGGAATGCTGGCCGAGATGCCGACTGAATTGGACAAATTCGACGATGCGCCACTGTTCGTTCCGCTTTTCCCGACGGAATAACTCGCCGAGATCGATGGCAGAAAGGATTCGCGGGAGATTTGAACGTTCAGTTGTTTGACTTTTCGGTTCTGGGTGAGCGTCACGAGTTCCCGGTTCTTTTCCACCATGGTTTTTTCGGCGTTTTTGAGATCGGGAACCGCAATGACTTCCACATCGACGCTCTCCAAGACGATTTCCGTTTGCGGCTCGCGTCCCATTAAGGTAAGCAGATTTCGTTGCTGGTTGGCGCGATTCATTTGCTCGTTTACCAGCATACTTTCGACTTCGCCCTTCTGGACTTCCGACTTCAAAACATCGGATTCCGTTTTGATGCCCAACTTGTACATCGCCTGAATTTTGCGGATATTTTCATCGGCGGCGCGGATATTTTCGTCATAAACGCCCATCAGAGCGTCGGAACTGAGAATTCCGTAATAGGCGGATTCGACCGCTTCTCGAACCTGAGATGCGAGATCGTCCGAATTCGTCTTGGCAAGACTTTCCTGAATTTTTGCCAATTTGATATTCGTCAGGAGTCCGGGTTGGTATATCGTTTGGTGAACACCGCCGTTCAAACTCCATCCGGAATCCCACAAGTTCTGCGAAGAACTTTTCTGCCCGCTTCCTGAAGCGGAAGCGCTTGCTGAAGGGAGAAGCGACGAATAGGCTTGTCCGGTCTCGATCTGCGATTGCTGGACGGAAATCAGACTTTCGCGAATCGATGGATTGTTGTGCAGTGCCTCATCGATCGCCTGTTGTAAGGTCAGCGATTCGGCCTGTATCGTTGTTATTGATAAAAGTAAAATCGAGATAAGTAATATGAGTCTTTTCATGAGTTCCTCTTCTATTTATTCGTAACGCAAAGCGTCGATCGGGTTCAGGTTGGCGGCTTTGCGGGCGGGATAAAATCCGAAAAAAACGCCGACCGAGCCGGAAAACGCAAATGCGAGAAAGACAATAAGCGGTTTGATAACGGTTCGCAAATCTGTGAAGTTGTTTAAAATTCCCGAGACCAACAGTGCAAGCAGAATACCGATGATGCCGCCGATCAGACTCAGGACGACTGCTTCCGACAGGAATTGGACTAAAATATCGCTAGCCCGCGCTCCGATAGAAAGACGAATTCCGATCTCCCGCGTACGCTCGGTAACGGAAACGAGCATGATGTTCATGATTCCGATGCCGCCGACGATCAGCGAAACGCCCGCAACCGCTCCCAGTAGAAGCGTCATGGTGCGGGAAGTCGAAGACGCCATATCTGTAATTTCTGTCTGATTCGTGATGGTAAAATCATCGTCGTCGCCCTCATCCAATTTATGCGCTTCACGAAGAATGCTTCGGATTTCAGCCTGCGCCGCTTCCATTTTATCGGTGGAAATCGCTCCGGCGTTGATCATATCGATGAATTGCCGTCCCTTGAGTCGGTATAAAACGGTGGTTGATGGCGCGAAGATAATGTCGTCCTGATCGTTACCCATCGCGTTTTTGCCTTTTTCTTTCAGAACGCCAATTACGGTGAATGGCGTGTTCCGGATACGAATGGTTTCGCCGGTCGGATCCTGTCCCGGGAAAAGCTCGTCGGCAATTGTATTTCCAAGGATCGCGACCTTTTTGCAGACTTCGACGTCCCGGTCCGTAAAGAATTCGCCGTATTCCAGTTCCCAGTTACGAAGGTCGAAATATTCAGGCGATACACCGTTAATGGTCGTGCTCCAGTTCGTTCCGCCGCCGATCACCTGACCGCCGCTTCGGACAATCGGTGATACGTCTTTCACGAGCGTGGCCTGTTCCTTGATTTTCTTAGCGTCGTTCAACGTAAACCGGTTGAAACTGCCCGCGCCCTGGCTGACGCCGCCAGATTTGCTGATGCCGGGAAAGACGACGATCAAATTGGTGCCGAGCGACGCAACCTGTTCGGCAATTTTCGCCTGCGATCCCTGCCCGACCGCCACCATGACGATCACGGCGCTGACGCCGATGATAATTCCCAAAGATGTCAGCAGGCTCCGCATCCGGTTTTTCACGATGCTTTTCATCGCGACTTTTAAAAGATTAAAGATTCTGTTCATAAACTTGCTCCGTCTCTGCTCCGTTCGCTTTATATTCAGATAAATCCGCCTGCGCATTCCGGCGATTCTGGATGATTCAGTCTCTGCGGATGCGACCGTCGCGCATTTCGATGATGCGTTCGGCGTAGTCGGCAAAATCACGCTCGTGAGTGACCATTACAATGGTAATTCCTTCCTGATTCAGTGTCTGAAACAGGCCGAAAATCTCGATCGAATTCAGACTGTCCAGATTTCCGGTCGGTTCGTCGGCCATCAGGATTGCCGGCTGAGTGACTAACGCCCTGGCAACGGCAACGCGCTGTTGCTGTCCGCCGGATAATTGATTGGGAAGATGATCCATCCGATCCGCAAGCCCGACCCGCTCGAGTGCGCTTTTTGCCGCCTTGTGCGGCTCTTTAATCCGGCCGAGCCGGTCGTACATCAGCGGCAATTCGACATTTTCCAATGCTGTCGTTCTGGCGAGCAGATTGAATCCCTGAAAAACAAAGCCGATTTTTTGGTTGCGAATCTCCGCATATTCGTTTCGATCGAGCGAATTGACGTTTTTTCCGTCTAAGAAATAGTCGCCTGCTGTCGGCTGATCCAAACAGCCGAGCATATTCATGAGCGTCGATTTTCCCGATCCGGATGCGCCCATGATGGCGACGAACTCGCCGCGCCGAACCGTCATATCGATTCCTTTGAGTGCATGAACGCGGACGGCGCCCATTTGATAGACTTTTGTCAATTTTTTCGTGACGATGACATTTTCGACATTTTCCATTTTAATTTTTACTCCTGTCGGTTTTCTTGATTGAAGTTGTGCGATCATTAAAATGGAGGCGGTCCGCCAAAACCCTGTCCGCCTTGTCGTGAACTTTTTGAATTGGATTGTGTCGATTCACCCGAACTCGTCATGCTGGTGACAACCTGCATTCCTTCGGAAAGCCGGCGCGAGTTGACAACCTCGGTGTATTTTCCGTCGGTAATGCCGGTGCGAATCATTTCTAACTGAAAATCTCCGCCGTTATCTAAAAACCAAACTCTTCCAATATTTTCTGGAATAGAGTTTGTAGATGACCGCTGATTTTGTCCGTTGGTGGATTTTGACGCTATCTGATTGCCGTGAGATGCGAATTGTTTTACTGCCAAAGAATCTGGATGAGGCGGTCTCTGTTTCGGCATGTTTTTTCGAAGAGACACCATCATGTCATCGGTCGGTTGGATTTTCAGCGCCAGATTTGGAACGAGCAGGACGTTCTCTTTGTGTTCGATCAGGAAGTCGACAGTTGCCGTCATCCCGGGAAGCAGGAGATTTTTTTCGTTAGTGGCGTCAAAAACGACGGTATAATTGACGACATTCGAGACGGTTTCCGGCTGTAGCCAGATTTGGCGGACAACTCCCGTGAAAGTCTCGTCCGGATAACTCTGGACTGTGAATCGCGCCTTCATACCGACTTTGATGGAGCCGATATCGCTCTCATCGACGAGCGCGCGGATTTCCATTTTAGTCAAATCCTCAGCGATCGTAAACATTGTTGGTGTCGTAAAACTCGCGGCTACGGTCTGCCCTTCTTCGACGTTCCGATAAATTACTTTTCCGTCGATAGGAGATTTGACGTAGGCGTATTTGAGTTCTTTGGCAGCTTTATCTAATGCGATTTTGGCAGTCTTCAGCGACGCCTCTGTTGTTTTTTTATCCGTCCGTGCTTGGATAAAATCCTGCTCTGAAATTAATTTTTGCTCGTACAGGTCGCTGTTCCGGTCATATTCGTAAACAGCCTGATCGTACTGTGCCTGTACGCGCTGGAGGTCGGATTCCGCCTGCCGAACGGCTACAGCCAGTTTCGTCGTATCGAGAATTGCCAGCACCTGATTTTTCTTCACGTTATCGTTAAAATCGACGAACAGGTGGTCGATGATGCCGGAGACCTGTGTGCCGACTTCAACCGTTCCGCGGGCTTTGATCGTTCCGGTCGCCGAGACCGTATTTTCAACATTTCCGCGAGTGATCTTGGCATATGTAAATTGTGATTCGGATTCATCCTTTCCTCGGGAAAATACAAACCA
>JBAZPZ010000069.1:0-10927 GCA_041645495.1 Fidelibacterota bacterium
TCTCTGAATCTCCTCAAGCACAACAAGGCGTTCGACAACATTGTTCAAAAGTATGCGCCATTACTTGGATACACAGAAGAGGAACTTGCCGAAAAGATCACTAAGCAGTTGCGCAGTAAAATTGCAAGCGGAGATTCAGCGGAGATACGTATTACGAAAAAAAACCAATTCGGGGGGTGAGATAGAAACACAAATGAAGAATGATAATTACCATTTTATTATCTCACCCCCGGAAAAAAATTCATCTCCTTTGCATGGTTCGACGATCGCAAAAATAACATTATCGAAAATACTTGAGATGTCTTTAGAGAAATACATAAAGTTCATCGATCGGAAAATCAATGGAGCAGAGGATCACAAAGGAAAACACGTCTCTGTTTACGCGAAGGTCATTCTGATAAATGGTGACTTGAAACTGGAGGTAGCAGACGAACGGCTGTTGAAACGATATCCGATAAATGCAACGAATAATCCCGCAAGCGGGATTGTTGTAAAAATGATTAATACAAGAAATGAGTTCTCGGAACATATTGTCCGTGGTATTCTTGATTTTCAGCAGAAGTTTTGGGAGACTGGAGAAGAGTTGGATATCAAGCCATTGACGTCTAAGCAATTCCTTTCACTGTTTCCGTTTCCCAGGCTTGATGAATCGAGACTTTCAAGGTTGGTCTCTGTTTTACCGCTTCAAACTCAGGGTGGTAGAATTGTGAACCTGAGAAGGCTCTTCAGTTCCAGGAGAAGATCCTTTGCAACTATTATAAAGGGCGTCATTGATGAATCCGATGAAGCGCTCACCGATAAGGACATTCAAGCTGTTCTCCGTGAGCAATACGACATCCATCTCTCTGTGCGAGCTATCTGTGAATGCAGAAAACTGCTGTCCATTCCTAACTTCAGAGAACAGTGTGCCTGCTACTATCCAAAAGGTATTTCATTCAGTAAGCCCATTGCAATGATTTCGTCCCGACAAGCCTGCCTGCCGGTAGGCAGGGTCGGGATTAACCGAATCCCGGCTGAACCGGGGGTCTATGAGTTACGTCTATCATCGAAGATCCCTTATCCCCAATGCAGTAGTCATGTTATCTACATTGGCTCCTCGCAGAATCTCCGCAGACGCACTGCAAATTATACCGGAACAGTGTTAAAGAATAAACGCATCGCAGGATTCCTTCGTAATGACAATGTATGCATCCGTTATCACGTTACTACCGACCACATTAAATTAGAAAAAGAACTGCTGAAAAATTTCAAACAACACTACGGACAACTGCCCAAAGGAAACATAATCGGAGCGAAATTATGAAAAATGATCTTACTCATAGCGATGAACTTCTTCTTCAGTTTAATACTGAAAGAATGTTTCTTGCAGAAGAAGAAGAAGAAGAAGAAGAAGCCCGCATAGTTGTGTCGTTACTGGACATCACCGAGCGTAAGCGGGCGGAAGAGACACTGCGAGAGTCAGAAGAGCAATTCCGATCTGTCTGGGAAAATAGCCATGACGGTATGCGCCTGTGCGATGCCAATGGCAACATCGTCCGTATCAATCAGGCTTTCTGTCAGATGGTCGGTAAGACTATCGCTGAGATGGAAGGCAAACCATTATCGGTGATTTATAGTCCTGAAACCGGCGAACACATTCTCGCCCGCCACATTGAACGCTTTCAATCGGACAGTATCGTTCCGAGCTTCGAACACCAGATGACCCTCCATGATGGCAGAACCGTCTGGCTTGAAGTATCCAATTCAATGATCGAAATTGAAGGTCGTAGACTGCAACTCTCCATCTTCCGGGATAGCACTGAACGCAAGCAGGCTGAGGAAGAAATCCGCAAGTACAAAATGGGTATGGAATGTTCCCACGAAAGCATTTTCATTACACAGGTTGACGGGACGATCATTTATGTCAATCCGGCGTTCGAGCAATTTTACGGTTATTCCGCAGATGAAATTGTCGGCAAGACGCCGCGCGTGATTAAATCCGGACAGGTGAGTCCGGAACAGTATCAAAAGTTATGGGATTCTCTGCTGGCCAGGCAAACTTTATCTGGTGAGATCGTCAATAAAACCAAGGATGGGCGATTGGTTACAGTTTATGCTTCCGATAATCCGATTCTGGATGCGGAGGGAAAATTAGTCGGCTTTATGAGTATTCAAACCGACCTCACCGACCGTAAGCGGGCGGAGGAAAAAATAAGCATGCTTGCCCAGGCCTTGAAAAGCATAGGCGAATGCGTAAGCATCACTGACATGGAAGACCGGTTGCTTTATGTCAACGAAACCTTCTGTAAGACCTATGGCTATACCGAAGATGAACTGCTCGGTAAGGTTATCAGTATGGTTCGTTCACCTCATAATCCACCAGAAATCATGCGTGAGATTCTTTCGGCAACTATCCGGGGCGGATGGCGCGGTGAACTATTAAATCTCCGCAAAGATAGCAGTGAATTTCCCATTTTTCTTTCTACCTCCGTAATTCACGATGACAATGGACAGCCGATCGCCCTTATCGGCGTTGCCAGCGACATCACCGAGCGCAAGCAGGCGGAGGAGCGAATCCGCTATCAGGCTTATTTATTGCAGAATGTGTTTGACGCGGTTATTGCGTCGGACGCCGATGGTAGAATTCAGGCTTGGAACAATGCCGCAGAAAGGACTTATGGTTGGAAAGCGGAAGAAGTACTCGGTCAGAAATTCCATGACATCATGCAACCCGAGTATAGCAACCAGTCCAGAGAAGAAGTGTTTGTTAAAATAGATCGGGATGGCATCTGGTCAGGTGAAATGATGCACCATCGCAAAGACGGGAAGACCGTTGCCATACAAAGCACTATCTCGGTTCTGAAAGATACAGCAGGTAATTATTCCGGAAGAGTCTCCGTCAATCATGACATCACCGAGCGCCTGACTGCCGAAGAGGCAATCAAACAGGCTGAGAAAGAAAGGCAAACGCTGGAGGCGCAGCTTCAGCACGCCCAGAAACTTGAAAGTCTGGGTACACTCGTCAGCGGCATCGCCCACGATTTCAACAACATCCTCGCGGTCATCCTCGGTCATGCCTCTCTGATTGAAATGGGAGGCGTCCAAACAGAACGGCTGGCCAATAGCCTTCAGGCGATCCAGAAAGCCGGACAGCGCGGCGCCGCGCTGGTCAAACAACTGCTGACATTCGCCCGGAAAACCGAACCCAGTTTGCACGCGCTCAGTATTAACCAGATCATCGAAGAACTGATGAAATTACTTGCCGAAACCTTCCCGAAAACGATTGAAGTCAAGACAAAATTTAGAAAGGTACCTTTCATATTGGGCGACCCCGACCAACTTTATCAGGTTATACTGAACCTCTGCGTGAACGCCCGCGATGCCATGCCGGATGGCGGGTCGTTGACGATCCAAACAGATACGATGATGGGCGATGCCGTCCACTCGCTTCTGCCGCAGGCATCCGCCACAGAATATGTTCGGATTGAGGTCTCGGATACCGGCACAGGCATGAGTGAAGCGACAATCAAGCGTGTCTTTGATCCATTTTTCACAACGAAGGAACGTGGAAAAGGAACCGGTCTGGGACTCTCGATCGTCTATGGCATCGTGACCGACCATCATGGTTTCATTCTTGTAAACAGCGCTTTGGGAAAAGGAACGACATTTATCGTTTTTCTACCCGTTCCTCAGGGCGCCGAATCGCTCGAAGCATCAACCAATAAAGCCGATGAAAACATCGCCGGCGGAAACGAAACGATCCTCATCGTTGAAGATGAAGAGATGGTGATGAACTTTTTACAAGAAGTTCTTGAGAAAAAAGGGTACAAAGTATTGACTGCTGTCAATGGTAAAGCCGGTTTGGAGACATACCGCGAACAAGGTTCCAAAATCGACTTGATCATCAGCGACATCGGCTTACCTTTAATCAACGGAATTAATCTCTTTGAACGGCTCATCGTTGCCAATCCGGAGGTTAAAGTGATCATCGTCAGCGGTTACATAGAAGTGGATAAAAAATCCGATCTGCTGTCCCGCGGATTGAAAGCTTTTATTCAGAAGCCGTGCAAACCAACGGAAGTATGGACAAGAGTCCGCGAAGCGTTAGACCAGCCTCCGTCAACAAAAGGCAAAGGGTTGTAGTCGGCGGACAGGATTCCGCCTCGACTGTCATCCTGAGGCGCGGAAAGAATGAAGAATGGAGAATGCGTCCACGAAATGCACTAAAATGAAAAAGAATTAGCGTAATCAGTGTAATTCGTAGTTAAAAGTCTTCCTTCCCTCTTTCCACCAGAGGCGGACAGGCTTCCGCCTGCGGCTTCTAACGAATTGCTTGAATTAACCATGCTGTTGGACTAATTTATTATCCGAAAGGAACGCATTGATGGACAGAATTTATATTTCGTGCGATATGGAAGGAATCGGTGGCGTCTGTAGCGACAGGCACCGCGAACTCAAAGACTACTTCTACGAATGGGCGCGTAAACTGATGACGCTCGAACTGAACACAGTCACCGAACTTCTACTAAAACGCGGGGTCCGTGAAATCATGGTGAACGATTCACACGATTACATGCTGAATCTCCACATTGACGAACTTTCCCCGGCAGTTCAATTGATCTCCGGCGCGCACAAAACCGACTCGATGATGGAAGGATTGACGGAAGATTTCGACGGCGCGATTTTCATCGGCTACCACGGAAAAGGCGGTTTGCACGATGCGGTTCTGTCGCATACTTACGCCGACTCCATCTCCAAAGCGGTTCTCAATACCCGCTGGGTTGGCGAAACGACGCTGAATGCCGCTTTTTGCGGAGCGAAAAACGTACCGCTCCTGCTGGTCGCCGGCGACAATAAAGTCGCCGAAGAGGTTACGGAACTGCAGACCGGAACGGCGTCCGTCATCACGAAAACCGGCGTCTCGCGTTCGACGGGAATTATGATCCATCCGACAAAAATCATCGAACGCTACGAAAAGGCGATCGATAAGGTTTTTCAGACGAAAATCGAACCGTTCCGGCTGAATCCGCCGTTCCAATTCGAGGTGACGCTGAGGGAAACACAGATGACCGAAATCGCGCTTCGCGTTCCCGGAACCCGGCGACTTTCCGATCAGACTGTCGGTTTTTCGCATGACGATTATGTCACCGCTTACCGCGCGTTTCTGGCGGTTCAATCCTTAGCATCCAACAATTACTTAAGGTGAAAATGAAACCCGTTTGGCCTAAAATTAAAATTTCTCTTCGCAACAAGTTGATTGCCGGCATTCTGGCGCTGATTCCAATCGCCGTCACGGTCTATTTTTTCAAACTTTTTATCAGTTTGTTCGACAACATGGTTCGTCCCGCTCTGGATCCGTTGATCGGTTTTCATATTCCGGGACTCGGATTGATCGTTTCTATTTTGCTTATTTATCTGCTCGGCGTCGTTATGACGAACGTGCTCGGAAAAGCGATGTTTCAGTTGTTCGAAAAATGGCTGAATTACATTCCGCTGGTTCGGACAGTCTATCAGACAAGCAAGCAGATTCTCGGCGCTGTCTCGTTTTCCAAAGCGGGATTCGAGAAGGTTGTCTTTATCGAATATCCACGCAGAGGTTGCTGGACACTCGGATTCGTCACCGGCCAGTCGGTCGGAAAAGACGGAAAGAAGTTCGTCAACATATTCTTGCCGACGACGCCGAATCCGACATCCGGCTGGGCGCTTTTTATTGAAGAAAAGGACATAATTCCGTCGGAAATGACCATCGAGCAGGGTTTGAAAACCATCATTTCCGGAGGAGCGATGGCTCCGACGCAGATGAATATTTTCGGAGAAAAAGAGAAAGAATAGTTCTTGGAAATTGACTGAACGCTCTTTAACCTTCAACCATCGTTTTGTCATTAGAATGAAGGAGAATGTGAATGAAAATTAAATATATAGACGGCAAACGGTTCTCGCTCGGCATCCGGGCTGGCACCAGGCGCGTCGTCGATCATCAGGATTACCTGAACGAAATCAACGTCTTTCCGGTTCCCGATGCCGACACCGGCACCAACATGGCTTCGACTCTGCGGACCGTCGTCGAAAACATGCAGGAAAGCACATCGACGGACATCGACGCATCAAGCAAACAGATCGCCGATTCGGCTCTCGAAGGCGCGCGCGGCAACAGCGGCGTCATCTTAGCGCAATTTTTCTACGGGCTTTACAAAGGACTCGGCAAATCGAAAAAAATCGATACCGAGCAATTCGCCAAAGCCGCCAAATCGGCCAAGGAACACGCTTACGACGCGCTCTCGAAACCGAAGGAAGGCACGATCCTGACGGTCATCAAAGACTGGGCGGAAAACGTTCATGAAAACAGCAAGACGATTCGCGATTTCGAGGAATTGCTGGGCAGATCGCTGGAAGTCGCCAAACGGTCGCTGGAGAATACGCGCTACAAATTAGAAGCGCTGAAATCCGCCGGCGTCGTCGATGCCGGAGCGCAAGGATTCGTCTATCTTCTCGAGGGAATCACGCATTTCATCAGACGCGGACGCGTGAAGGACCTTGCTCAGCCGGATAACCCCAAAACCGGCTCCGTTGCCGCGACCGAAATTCTGCCGGAAGACATTACTTTTCGATTTTGCACCGAATGTCTGATCGAAGGGAAAAACATCGATATTGCGGAAATTCGATCGAAGATCGAATCGATGGGCGACAGCATCGTCGTTGCCGGTTCGCCGGAAAAAATCAGACTCCATATTCACAGCAACGAACCGGCGAAAGTCTTTGCAATTGTTCGAAAGTACGGCGACCTGCTTCAGCAAAAAGCGGATGACATGCTGAAACAATTTACCATTTCTCATTCCACTCACCCGTCAATTGCAATTGTTGCCGATTCCGCCTGCGATCTTCCACAGGATATTATCGATAAGTTAGGTATTTTTATCATCCCTGTTCGGGTCAGCTTCGGCAATTCAATTTATATCGATAAAGTTACCATCACGCCGGAATATTTTTACCAGATGCTCGACACCGAGCCGCACCACCCCAAAACCTCTCAGCCGCCGCCGATAGATTTTATCAATGCCTACAGTTTTTTATTGTCGCATTATGATTCGATTATTTCCATTCACATTCCCGAACCGGCGAGCGGCACCTATCAGAATGCATTGAATGCCGCGAAAAATTTTCCGGATAAAAAGATTACCATTATCGATGCAAAAGCCCTATCGATCACGGAAGGATTTGTTGTTGAGAGAGCCGCTGAACTGGTCCATGCCGGTAAAACACACGATGAGGTCGTCGCGGAAATTAAAAAATTCACATCCCGGACGCAGGTATTCGTCAGTATTCCAAGTCTGAAATATCTGATGAGAAGCGGAAGGGTCAGCAAGGCAAAGGGACTCTTTGCCAAATATTTAAACATCAAGCCGATTTTGAAATTGGACGAACGCGGTATGCCGGTGCATTGTTCGAAGAGTTTCTCGAATATCGGCGCCGTGAAAAAGGTGCTCAAATTTGCAATGACATTAGCGAAGGAGAAGAAAAATCCACGTTTCGTCGTGGCGCATGCCAACAATCTCAAAATTGCCAGATTCCTGCGAAGGAAACTGTTCCGTGAATTTGGCATAAATGATATCAATATTCTTCCTATTGCGCCGGTTCTCGGCGCTCATGTCGGTAACGGCGCCGCGGCAATCGGCCTCTCATGGAGTGAATAATGATTACATTGATTACGGTTCTTATTTTAAGTTATCTCGTTGGGTCTATTCCGTCGAGTATTATCGTCGGGAAACTGACCAAGGGAATCGATGTCCGGCAGTTTGGTTCGGGGAACGCGGGCGGCACGAACGCCTTTCGTGTTTTGGGCTGGAAAGCCGGTTTGTTCGTCTCGCTTTTCGATATAGCGAAAGGTGTATTTGCGACGATCGTCATCTCACGCATCAGAATCGGCGACCTTCCGTTTGAAAACGAGACGCTGGTCATGGTGCTGGCGGGATTGTGCGCGATTTTGGGTCACACATTCACCATCTTTGCCGGATTCAAGGGCGGAAAAGGCGTTGCGGCGGGAGCGGGAATGATCATCGGACTTTATCCGTCTGCATTTTTAGTTTGTCTTGTCATCTTTGCGCTGGTCTTATTTTCAACGGGAATCGTCTCCGTTTCGTCGATGACCGCCGCGGTGAGTTTGCCGTTCGTTTTGCTGATCTCCAACCGGTTGTCCGGCGGGCAGGTCGATACCGGATTGATCGTTTTCAGTTTTATCATTCCGCTATTTATCATTTACACGCATCGAACGAACATCAAACGGTTGATCAACGGCGAAGAGAAATCGTTCGATAAAATCCGGCTATTCGGCAGGAAAAAGAAAAACATCTGACCGATGTTTTTCCCGGCGATATTTTTCTGTAATCCATTGAAGGATTTTCAAATGTCGAAATCGGTACATCACTGCACAAATTTCCTCCCGAAAAAATACCTTTTGACCGCGATTTTCATCGTCCTGATTTTCGGATCGTCAGCGAACTTTCAGATTCCGTCCGATGACTTCGAGATCGTCGAAAGCATTCCCGTCGGAACGATTCTGGATAACCCTGAGATTCGGAATACGACACCGGTCTGGCTGGAACTGATCGGCGCCGCGAAAAAATCGCTGGACATCGAGCAGTTTTACATCGCTAATCAGACCGGCGAACCGCTGGATACGATTCTCACCACCATTGTTCAAGCCGCAAATCGCGGCGTTAAAATCCGCATCATCGCCGATCTGAACATGTCCAAAACCTATCCGGAATCGCTGGAAAGGCTTAAGCAGGTGCGGAACATCGATGTTCGCATTATCGGTGCGTTCGCCAAAAACGGCGTTCAGCACAGCAAATATTTTATTGTCGATCGGGAAATTGTTTTTCTCGGAAGTCAAAATTTCGACTGGCGCTCGCTGAAACATATTCACGAGATCGGAGTGAAAATCCGCCATTCGGGCTATGCGCAGGCGATGACCGGTTTGTTTGAATTCGACTGGAAACAGAGTCAAGTTGGGCGGAAAATAACCGTTCAGCAGACCGAACCGCCGATGTCTTTCAACATTTTATCCGGTAAAGCTGATACGATCCGATTTTATCCGACAGCCAGTCCGTTCGATGACATTCCCAACGGTTTTCAATGGGATGAAACTGCGATCGTGGCGGCAATCGATCGGGCGAAGAAAAGCGTTTACGTTCAGTTATTGAGTTACACACCGTCGGAGCGCAACGGTCTGTACGACGTTCTCGACAATGCGCTAAGACGCGCGGCGGCTCGCGGTGTAGATGTGCGTCTGCTGGTTTCGGACTGGTGTCAAAAGAAGTACGAAATGCCCTTTTTAAAAAATCTGACCATTTTGCCGAACATCGAAGTGAAACTGAGCACAATTCCAGAATACGAAGGCGGCTATATTTCCTTTGCCCGCGTCGAACATTGCAAGATGATGACGGTGGACGACTCCTTGACATGGATCGGAACGAGCAACTGGAGCCGCGGCTATTTTTACGATTCCCGAAACGTCGGATTGGTAATCCGGAACGGAAAGATCAATGAAACGGTCAAATCGATTTTTTTGAAAAGCTGGGACGGACCTTATTCATGGACGATCAGGCCGGAAATCGATTACAAGCCGAAATTTTACGGCGAGAAAGATTAAATCATGAAAAAATTGCGCATCAACATTGATTGGAAAATTTTGAATCGTTATTTTTGTCATGTACTGAAGGAGAGATGGTTATGAAAAAAATATGGATGATCCCGATACTGACAGCACTCCTGGTTTTTTCGTGCACAACAACGACGCCGACCGACGAAGACGATCTGACTCCTCCTGGCGTTCCGGCGAATTTCCGGATCGACGGTGCGCTCTCCGGCGATGGAAAGATCATGCTGAAATGGAATGCCAATAACGAAGACGATTTCCGTTCTTATCGCCTCTACCGGACGACGAATTCCGACATCGAAACCAACTACGCTCTTCTCATCGAAACGACTCAAAACCAATATTTGGACGCCGGTCTGGATTACACCACGACCTATTATTACCGGCTCTCGGCGATCGACGACAACGGCAACGAGAGCGAAAAGGGCGACGAAGTTCATCTCAAACCGCAAAATCTGAATCCGCCCGCGATTCCGCAAGGACTGAAAGTCTATGGATACAATGTTCCCGGCGAAACAGTGCGTATCTATATCCAATGGACGGCAAACACGGAAACCGACTTTCTGCACTACAACATTTACAAATCCACCAGCGATTTCTTTCCCACCGATTCGACGACTTTTCTGAAAAACCTGACAACGACAAGTTTTTCTGACACCGCCATCACGATCGGAACGAAATATTACTACAAAGTCACGGCGGTCGATCAAGGATTGAAAGAGAGCCAGAGTTCCGACATGAAAAGCGATCTTGCGCTCGCTAATCCGGAACAGACGTCGCCTGCGATAAATGCTACGGGTCAGCCGCTAAGACCGACTTTCACCTGGCAAAAACTGGATGGCGCGACGAAATACAATGTGATCGTTCAAACTTCTTCTCAAAGTGGTGAAATTTGGACAGGAACTGTTGTTCAGCCGACGACGGGAACGACCGTTTCGATGCCGTTTCCTTTCAGCCCGGTTCTGTCGAAAAGCACTAACTATTATTGGAAAGTTGCTTCATTTTCTTCGGACAACACACAGGCGAATTCCTATAGTCCGACATGGCGCTTCACGACGACAAACTAAAGGAATTCGTTTTCAGAGAAGCCGAACAGTTTTTATCGATTCAACATAGTTGATAAATTGTCCGAAAAGACGTATTTTCTCCGCCATGAATTATGATCAATTTTTTCAAAAATGTCTGACGTTAAAACAGAGTTTTCTCTGCGTGGGAATCGATCCCGATCCGGCGCTGATTCCCGACGAATTCGATCGCTCGCCGGAAGGCATTTATCGTTTCGTCCGTGAAGTC
>JBAZPZ010000070.1:0-10521 GCA_041645495.1 Fidelibacterota bacterium
AAGCCCGACACTTTGGCGATCATTAACCTCTATCCGGATTCGTCATTCACCGAGAAAGTGATTCTGGACGACACGAAATTCGCCTTGTTTGAAGATTCGCTGTACATCAAGCCAAACGTGAAATTGGTTGGAATGAAAGATGCGAATGGCAACCCGATCTCATCGCGAATTATGACGAAAGATACGATGAAGTTTCAGATTTCCGGAATTATCCGGGGATTGGTGGATTTACCGGAATTAGCCAAGAAAAAAGAGTAGGAGCCGGACCATGAAACATAAATATTTTGCCATTTTTACAATCGCATTGATACTTGCAGGTAATGGATTCGCTCAACTTTACATGAATCCGCAAAGCATCGCATTGGCCAACGCCTACTCCGCCAAAGCCCGCGGCGCGGACGTAATCGGATGGAATCCAGCCAATCTCGGTCTCGACGGAAATCCGTCCTTTTCCGTTCAATTTGGCATTCTACCACTCGTCCCGGTTATCAGTATGCAAATAAACAATAACACGATTTCACCGTTCTGGATCAACGAAAAATTTATGACCGGCACCTATTTGACCGATAAAGACAAGGAAAGCCTGATGGACGATATTCCGGATGAAGGTTTGGATTTTACTCCGTTGCTTCATCTCCGGATTTTGGATGTATCGTTCGGGAGGTGGGCTGTTTCGATTGGACACGAGGTGACCGGAACGATCGTTTTACCGAAGTCGCTGTTTCGGCTGGCATTCTTCGGAAACGAATTCGAAAAACCGATCGATCTCGGCGAGACTGACGCCGAGATGCAATCAGTGACGACGGTTGCCGTTGCGCACGGAAGAGAGATCGGCATTCCATATAGTATTCCTGTTTTGAGCGAACTCGTTCAAAAAGTCGCCGTCGGTGGAGCAGCGAAGTTGCTCATCGGAACGGGTTATGTCGGTTTTGAAAAGATGAACGGAACGGTGACGACGTACGATGACCGCATCGATCTAAACGGAAATTTGAAAGCCCGTTACGGCGTCGGCGGAGTCGGTGTGGCATTCGATCTCGGCGCGGCCGCAGAAATCAACAACCAGATCACTGCCAACATTTCGCTCAACAATCTATTCGGATTCGTGAATTGGGGAATTGCGGAATCGGGGATAGCCGAATATTCATTCGCCGCTGAAATTCCCAGCGAGGATTTTGACAAGATCGATTCGTTGCTGGAAGCCGGCGTTCGCGAAGATACGACCTATGAAACGGATCGGTTCAGCACGCATTATCCGGCCTATCTGTTGGTCGGTTGCGCGTACAAATTTGCCGAGAATATGGACATTTACGCCAATTACCGGCAATATTTTCGTGACCAGTTAGCTTCCAGCGTTTCGCCGACGATTTCCGTCGCATGCGAATATCGCCCGCTGGACTGGCTGCCGATCCGCGCCGGCATTTCGGTCGGAGGTTTGGAGCGGTCGCAAATGGGTTTCGGTTTCGGACTCAATTTTTTGCATTACAAACTGGACTTCGGAATATCTCAGACCGGCGGAGTTTTCAATCACGCGAAAGGAATGGCGTTTTCCTTTTCGCAATCGCTCGTTTTTTAGCGGTCAAAATACCGGAGCATTCGGTCGGTGTCGTTCCCGGAAATGAATTGTACTGTCGGAAAATTTATGCTAAACTACCGGCAGTCGGTTTGATGGTTTTAAGACAATGAAGATAATCTCGTGGAATGTCAATGGAATCCGGTCGGTTCTGAAGAAAGGGCTGTTGGATTGGTTACGCTCTGAAGATACTGACGTTTTCTGCGTGCAGGAAACGAAAGCATCCGAAGAAGTTCTGCCACCGGAACTAATTTCTATCGACGGTTATTATTCCTATTTTTCATCGGCTGAGCGGAAAGGATACAGCGGCGTTGCACTCTATTCCAAGGCGAAACCGTTGTCCGTTAACAAAGGATTCGGAAATGCGAAATTCGATACGGAAGGCAGAATTCTTATCGCCGAATACAATGCGTTTACGCTGTTCGATATTTATTTTCCAAACGGTCAGGCATCGGAAGAACGGCTGAGATTCAAGTTTGAATTTTTCGACGAATTCCTGTCTGTCGTCGAGAAAATGGTTGCGAACGGACGGAATGTCGCAATCTGTGGCGATTTCAACATTGCCCATAAGGAAATCGACATCGCACATCCGAAAGAAAACGAGACGACGTCCGGATTTCTTCCTGAAGAACGCGCATGGTTAGACCGATTTATCGCCAGAGGTTACGTCGATACGTTTCGCCGGTTCGATCCGTCTCCACAAAAATACACGTGGTGGTCGCCGATTTTCAGGGCGAGAGAACGGAACGTCGGATGGCGGATCGATTATTTCTTCGTCAACGTCGCATTTCTTGGCAAAGTGAAATCCGCTTTTATCCTTGCCGATGTGATGGGTTCCGATCATTGCCCGGTAGGAATTACGATCGATTGAATGCGGTGAAGTCCGAATAGAAAAATCTTGTTTGAATCGATTTTAACGATGAACTTTTATTGACAATTTTTGAAATGACGGAAAAGATGGACTACGAAGTAAAGAATATCGGTATTGCAAGCGTTCTGAAAATATCCTTTTTGGTGCTTTTGACAGTTTGCTCGATTTTTTCATTCTTTTTTTATTTGCTCATTCGCTGGGTGGTTGCCATTCTGGGAAACGCCATGGATTCTTTCCCGATCCTCGGCTCGTTCGACGTTACAGACCTGAACTTGATAACCATTTTGTTCGCGTCGGTACTCAATGGTCTGTTCATTACCGTTATCCTGCTGATATTCATTTTGTTGGCAATAATTTTTTACAATTTGTATGCTCGTCATATTGGCGGAATTCAATTGACGCTGACCGGAGAACAACCAATTTTACACGAAGGAACAGACGAAATTGACGAATAAAGAAATCAGGGTGCGGTTCGCACCCAGCCCGACGGGGGCGCTTCACCTGGGCGGCGCCCGGACGGCAATTTACAACTGGCTCTTTGCGCGGTTGGTCGGCGGCAAATTTTTACTCAGAATCGAAGACACCGACGTCGAGAGATCCCGTGAAGAATTAGTTGGTCAGATCATGCGCTCGCTCGACTGGCTCGGCTTGAAATGGGACGAAGAACCGGTTTATCAGTCCAACCGGATGGCGTTGTACAAATCCAAAGTGGACGAGCTTCTCGCCAAAGGGAAAGCGTACAGGTGCTTCTGTACGGTTGAAGAATTAAACGCAGAGCGTGAAAAAGCCGTTCAGGAACATCGGGCGTATAAATACGGCGGGAAGTGCCGCTCTCTTTCGCAAAAGGAAATCGATGAAAACCTGTCGGCTGGAAAACCGTACGCCGTTCGTTTTAAAATGGAAGACGGCGTCACTGGCTGGAACGATCTCGTTTACGGTAAAATCTATGTTCAAAATTCCGAACTCGACGATCTGATCATTCAGCGTTCGACAGGAATTCCCGTTTATCAGATGGCTGTCGTCGTTGATGATATCGACATGAACATCACGCACATCATTCGCGGCGAAGATCATATTCCGAACACACCAAAACAGATCAACATTTTCAAGGCGTTCAACAGGGAAATCCCGCAATTTGCCCATCTGCCGCTTCTTTTGGGAATCGACGGAAAACGGCTGAGTAAGCGGCATGGGGCGACAGGCGTCGATGCGTATAAGGAAATGGGTTATCCGGCCGAAGCCGTGTTCAATTATCTCGCTTTGCTGGGCTGGTCGCCGAAAGACGGAAACGAAGTTCTAAATCCCGATGAAATCGTCCGGCAATTTAAAATTCATGAAATATCCCGGAAAGCCGCCGTTTTCGATATTAAAAAACTGGACTGGATTTCCGGTCAGCATTTGACTCTAATGAATACCGAACGGATACTATCCGATCTCCGACCGTTCCTCGAACAGGCAAACGTTTCGATCGACGCAAACGAACAAAAAATAAAAGACGTCATCGATATGATGAAATCGCGTGTGAAAACCTATCCGCAATTTGTCGAATGGGGCAAGTATTTTATTATCGATCCCGAATCCTATGATGAGACAGTCATTGCAAAACGATGGAATACATCGGAAGTATCGCATCGAATGAAAATCTTGAAACAGGAACTTGAAAAAATGGTTTCCTTCGATGAGACCTCCATCGAAACTTGCATCCGGGGGACAGCTGAACGTATGCAGATCAAAGCCGCCGAACTGATCCATCCGCTTCGGTTGGCGCTGACTGGTTTCGGAATCAGTCCAGGACTTTTCGAAGTCGCCGCTTTTTTGGGCAAGGAAACAGTCATTCGCAGAATCGATAAGGCAATCGAATCTATCTCAATTTCCGAGGAATAATATGAGAAAACGCCTGACGCTTTATATCGGTATCGCCATGTTGATCGGTATTTCATCTGCGCAACCGTCAACGTCCGCAGGCCAACCGATCGATTTATACGTTTTATCTTTCGACAATGTCGAATCCGATTCGGAAATCGGTTGGTTGAAAGACGGATTTATCGACTTCATTTCCAACCATTTTTTGATCGGAAATGAGGTGGTCGTTCATCGGACAGAAAAGATGGACGCTGTCCTAAAACAAGTCAGGGAAAAGACTCAGAAACCGGGGAAAAAATACTACGTTTTGACCGGAAGTTTTCATCGGAAAGGTGGCCATTTTATCGTCGATCTGGAACTTTTCGATATCACGACATGGCAGAAAATAAATTCCCGCCAGATCGATCAGGAAACCGTCGACATTGCACGGATTATCGAAGACGTCAACAAAGCATTGGACGAAATGTTGTTTCCTGATCGAAAGAAAACGGCCGTCGGATCGTTGATGATACCGATCAACGGATCCGTATCCGCCCGAAACGACTCTATTCGAATCGCCTCGCATTCGGCGCTCGAACAAAAATTCTCCGCTGTTTCTCAAACGACATTAAATATCCAAAAAGCCTTAGACAACTTTGGCAAGACTCAACGGAACGATCCGCAGACTCCCGGTGTGACCGAGAACATTTCCGCCACGCGCGGCGTTTTCGAGTATCAGGTAAAAGAACATCTGACGCAATCGAGCACTTTTCTGGAATTGCTCGACAAAATTGTGCACGATCCGTACCAGATCGAGATCGAACCGCCATTGTTTCAAAGGATTTCCGGCAAGGAAGATCGAGTCGAAATGAGTTTTTCTGTCACCTTCAAACCGAAACGAGAATTGATTCGGGAAATGTTCGTAACTCTACCCGTCAGTTCGATTTTCGAAAGTCAGGATTTCTCTGAATTCTGGTTTAAAGGTGACAAGTTCATCATTGATGAAAAGACCATCCAACGAATTGCAATGGGCGAGTTTCGCATGTTTCCGGTCATTTCTTTTGTATCCGAAAAAGGGAAAGTCGAGCATATCATCATCGATGTTCCGGCGACCTCCGGATTCGAGCCGGAATCGGTAACTTATGACGTTCAGCATCGCTTCACGCCGCTTTTAAACGTACTGGGAAGTTCCTGGGACGTGAGGGTTTTTCTCCTCAAACGAGATATTACCGTCGATTATTCCGTCGAACTGCCGATCAAAACGCTCGGCGAATTGACCACCATCTCTGTTCGAATGATGTCGGAAGGAGAAATCTCCGCATATCTCAAAGATATTCAATAACAATTGATTTGTGAATAGTTGACAAGATAAATATATTTGACCATGAAACGTTTAACGAGAAATATGAAAGGAAGAAATAAAGTTCGATTTCTAACCAATTTTCAACCTGAAAAAGCCCGTAACCAAACCCATATACTGAAAGTATTAACTATATGAACAAGTACAACATCCTGATTATCGATGATGAACCAAACGTTTGCAATTTTCTGACGGAGTTTCTCGATTTCAAAGGATTTTCATCTCGTTCGACATTATCCGGAAAGGAAGCTTTAACCGTATTAAGTTCCGAACATTTTGATTTGGTACTATTGGATTTAATTATGCCGGAGATGAACGGATTCGAGACGCTGGAGCGAATTCGAAAAGATCAGCCGAAAATGCCCGTCATCATTCTTACAGGCGTCAAGGACAAGAATGTCGCGAAAGATTCAATGGAGATGGGCGCCGTAGATTTTATTCCCAAACCGATCGATCTCGAACGGCTCGAGAATAGCATTTTGATCAACGTTCAACATATCGGATAAGGAAACATACATTGGACGCATTCAAATGGTTTTTACCCAGTGAAAAAGTCTCACATCAGATGAGCCCTTTCTTTAAAGACCTCGGACAAGTTTTTGAAAAAGTCCCCGGTTTTCAAATCGAATATGAACAGTTCGATGATTCCACTTCGCCGTTAAGTCAGATTGCCGCGACGTCGAACGCAATCTCCATCGTGACCAACTACGAGGCAATGTATCTGGAGTCATTCTACGATTTTTATCCGCTGTTCAAGTTGAGTTTTACGGATGTATCGGGTTTAATCCTGACGCGAAAAAAACGGGGAATCACCCGATTGATGGATTTAAAAAACAGAGACGTATATCTGCCTTCCAGCACGGATTGGTTTTTTCTCAATCCGATTATCCTTTTTCTGATAAAAAATTGTACGATCCATAACAACGCAAAAAGCGCATATTCCATTTCGACTGGTTTGATGAACTCTGGAGTCGAGGATAATATGGCGGCGGTCATTGCGACGACATTCGAGTACAAACTCCTGAACGAAAAAGAGAAAAAAGAACTTCAAATTCTCGGCGAGTTTCCACTCATACCGGAAAGCGTGGTCGTCGCTGGCCCCGATTTAAAATCGAAAAATCTGAGTATTGTTAAAGATGAAATCAAGAAATGGCTTGCGACGAAGTCGGATTTTCTTTCGGATATCGGAATTCGATTCTCGAAAGAAGACGAGAAAACGAACAGCCTCATCTACATGGAAGCGATCGAAGGGCTGGGATATAATTTGAAAGAATTCATCGAAGTCTATCCCAATCTTCTTCTAAACATGATCGGCAATAACCAAAGCTACGAACTCAAGATCATGAAGGAAAAATACGAACGGCTGGCGACTTTCAACGATAAACTCGTTTCGATGTACCGCGAAATCCGCGATAGTCGTGATCGCCTGTCGAAAGTGATCGAATCCGCTTCCGACAATTCAATTCTGTTCTTGAAAGACGGAACGGTTTTGGGAATCTCGCGCTCGTTTGCCAACCTTCTGAAACAGAACCGTCAGGACATCATCGGCAAAGAAATCAATTTGTTTCTCGAGACGACGATGAACACGCCGTTCAAATCTTTGATCCAGCAAGTCGATTACGGCCTGGTCAAATCTTTTTATGTCCGATTGAAAAATCACGATGCTGGCTTAACGGAATTCAAGATGGAATTCAGTGTGATCGAACTATTGGATTCCAAGGTCATTTTAGGTATGTTTTCCAAGAATAAATGAATAAAACTCATAGAGAGAGAGGTTGATATGAAACGGAAAATTCTATTCGTACTCGGCATTCTCGTTGTTTTTTGCGCCAATTCTCTGGCGGGTGAACAGTACGCCACAATTTTAAAAACAACAGGCGTTGCCAATGTCAAACAGGCGGGAAGCGCAAGTTTTTCAACACCCGCCAAGATGAGCATGGGATTGATGAAAGGCGATGCGATCCGGACGGAAGCCGACGGCTTTGTCGCAATCATTTTTAATAACGACAAGAGTTTGGTCAAAATCCGGAAAAATTCCGAAATCGAGATCAAGGAAGATTACGCGGCGCGAACGATCAAAATGACGCAAGGCCGCGTCTTGGTCAACGTGACGCCCGGAGTCGGCTCCAATTACCGCATCGAAACGGCAACATCCGTCGCGTCGGTTAAAGGAACGAAATTTTGGGTGTTCAGCGACAAGGCTGGCGATCGGTTTTACGGCATCGATGGAACCGTCCAGATTTTGAACATCATCACGGGCATCGAAGCGATCATGCAGGCGGGGCAGATGATCATTTCCACGGCGGACGGACAGGTTGTGAGTATTCCCATCGAACCGCAGGATATGCCTCAGGATGAAGAAGAACAGAAACCGGCAGAAACGCCGTCACAACCGGGCGAACAGGAAGAATCGGTGACAATGCCATCGGATGAAACGACCGCAGAAGCCACACCGACTGAAGAACCGGGAACCGAAACCAAAGAACCCGCCGGGAAAAAGTCCGGGAAACCGTTTGGAATGGGACTTGGGCTCGGATCGGTGACGATCGATGGAAAAATTTACAACCAAATAGCATTTCGCCCGGAATTGAAACTCGGAAAACTTGGTGTAGCACTGGACGTCGCTATTTATATGGACGAGCAGGGAAATATCCGCAAAGAAGAGTGGGATGAAGTTACGGATTATCTCGATAAAGTTTATTACGTTCGCTGGGCGCAACAGGGCGATCCGTTCTTTGCAAGAGTCGGCGCGTTGGATAATGTAACGCTCGGTTACGGAATTCTAATGAACGGTTACTTCAATACGACGGAATATCCGCAAGTGCGCAAAGTCGGCGTGCATACAGGAATGCAATTTGATAAACTTGGTTGGGAAGCGTTTATCGCAAATGTAAAGGAAATTACGGGTCCTGGACTTTTAGCCGGACGCGTGACTTACAAACCCCTCAAGCGAATCCCGCTGACTTTCGGAAGCACCCTCCTTATCGACGTCAATCAGTACAAAGGACTAAAAGATACGGACGGCGATTATGTCCCGGATGCGTTCGATGCTTTCTCGACAGGAAAATTTACGACTCCGTCTTATTTCCCCGGATTTAACGGAACTAGTCTGGTTGACAACAAGAATCACAATTTTGGAGCAGGCGAGATCAAACTCAAAGGGAAATCCTTTTCCAAAGACACCGACAGAGACGGCATTCCAGATGAGATCGACTACGACGTGGACGGCGACGGCTTGACCGATAATCTTCCGAATATGGTGACGACTCTTGATGATTCGATGTATCAGGCTCCAGACCCATTCAGCACAAAAGACAAATCCAAGACGCTGACTGCGGCGGCATTCGATCTCGGCTTCCCGGTTCTGAATATGAAATTCTTCAAACTGACCGTTTACGGACAGGCGGCGACTTTCATTTCGGGAAAAGTGAAAGACTACAATTCGGGAACCGAATTTGCTCCCGGTTGGGGAATTGCGGCGCCGGGATTGAAGATGAATATTTTCAAGATCGTGAACCTCACAACCGAATATCGGTATGCCGGCAAAAACTTTCTGTATGGTTTCTGGGATCGCGCCTATGATTTTGAGAGAGTTGCAATCCGGCAGGACGCGAACAGAACGCTTTATCCTTACACGAAAGACCAGATGCGCCTGATGAATGAAGCGATGCAGGGTGTGTTTGGTGCGATAGATGTCAATATTCTCAATTACCTGATTCTTGGAAGCTATTATCAGCACATGTTCACAAGCGGAAACGAAGTGAAGAGTTTCATGGCATCCGCATCCATTCCAGCGGGGAAAATTCCAAAATTGGCCAATGCCATCGCATTTTATCAGCGGAATAACGACGACAACCCGTTCGATTTCAAACATCCGTCGGAAAATACGATCCTCGGTTATAAGATCGGGTTCGAACTCGGTGGCGGCGCCGTTATTTCCTATGTGTTCCAGAAAACGTTTCGCGACAGCGACGGCAATGGCAAGATCGATCCCAAGACCGAGGCGGTCAATCTGACAACGATCGAAACCGGCTTCAGTTTTTAGAGGAAAAGATCATTCGAGAATCTTTCCAAAAGAATCAGATGTCAAAGACCCCGCGGAAAGCGGGGTTTTTGACGATATTGCATTCATTGCTCATTTTAAGCGTAATTCTGTATTCGCGGTTCGTAACTGCCGAAGAATATCTTGTCGTTCATCGGAAAGTCGGCGCCACCATCGATCTCGAGGAAAAGATACATTTCGACCTTTTCCCGCAATTGCGGAATTTCCGGAGCGCTCAATTTTGTCAATCGGAAGCCGACAGTGTGACGGGTATTTTTGAGTTGTTTTCAGAGAAAGGAAACCAGACATTTAGACGTCAGTTCAGTCCGATGGAGGTTTATCTGTTAGCGTCGAAGATAGACAGGCAGGACGGTTTAAGCGAAGCCAATCGTCTGTACATCCAAACGAAGTACCAACCGCTATTCGCAAAGCAGTTTTTAGAGAAAATTCCCGAACGTTCACTGTGCCAAATCCGTTCTAAAGACAAATCCGTCGTCGAAGGAGCCTATTACCGAACTACCGGAGATTGCGTTCAAATTTGGCAGAATAAAAAAGTTTTGACGATTCCGATGGATCAGATTTCAAGGCTCAAGTACTGGGACGATGTGGAGGATTCGCGAATCGTATACTGGGGAACCGTTGCCGGTTTTGTGATCTTAGGCGCGGCTGGATCGGAGATCGGCTGCCGGTGGTTAACGATACAACCGAAGAATCGTTGGATTTACGATCTGGCTGGCTGTTCCGTCGGTGCGGCCGTTGGAAATACTGTTTCACCGTTCATTAGTGAGATGTTTCTGCCGAAGACGGTTATCAACTTTAACCTGAATAAAATAAAA
>JBAZPZ010000071.1:0-10321 GCA_041645495.1 Fidelibacterota bacterium
TACGCGCCGAGTTTGAGCGCCTGCTCGACCTTATCTTCATCGCGAAAGCCGGAAATCATGATCGCCATCAGGTCGGGATTGATTTTCTTCAGTTCGGTCATCGTCGTGATTCCGTCCATTTCCGGCATCATCATGTCGATAAACGCAATATCGTATTTTCTTTTCAGGAGTTCCTGAATGGCCTTTCTCCCGCGATCTGTCGGAAAAATATCCAGACCGGTTTCTTCGAAAATTTGCTGAAAACTGGTCAGTATTTCCGGTTCATCATCGATCACCATTATTTTTATCTGCCTTCCGGTGTTCATGGCATTCTCCTTACTAATCTAATCAAATTTATTTTTTGTTCTCTTTTTCGGAATCGAATTTTTGAAGTCGTTCATAAGCGTCGTCCGATAGCCGGTTTTCCGGTTGCAACGCATTGGCTTCCATCTCGTTCGTCACGATGATCGGCGTGATGAACACGACGAGTTCCGTCTTGACTTTTTGGTGAATATTACTGCGAAATAAAAAGCCGATCAGCGGAATAGAGCCGAGCAATGGAACTTTGCTGACGGTTGTAGTCTCAGATTCGCGCATCAGCCCGCCAATAACGATCGTCTTTCCGTTGCCGACTTTCACACGCGTATTGGCTTTCCGCGTCGCAATAATCGGTACACCGTCTGGCGTCGAGCCGTTCTGATAGTCCGCGTTCGGTCGCAGTTCGATCGTGATCGTCTGATCGTTGTTGACGTGCGGTTTGACAACCAGCCGAACAGTCGCCGATTTGAACTCGTATGAAGTGATTCCATACTGATTCAAGACTTTATACGGAATCTGATCGCCGACTTCGATTTCCGCCTCCTGATTATCCAGCGTGACTAAATACGGACGACTTAGCACATTCAGGTCGTAATCGGTTTGAAGCGCGTGCAAAACAGCATCGAGATGAACGTTGAGGATTCCAACTCCGAGACCGATTCCCTTCGGGAGGACCTGACTCCACGGATTTCCGCTTCCATCGAGATACTGCGACGAACCGGTTTGTCCGCTGGAAGTCGATTGGCGCAGATCGAACTTCGTGGCGATTTTATCGTTAGAACTCAACAGATTTGGATCTTTCCAGAGGAATTCGATGCCTGCCTCGTTGTTTTTTGTCAGCGCGATCTCCGCAATCACCGCCTGAATAAAAATCTGCGGCGTCGGGCGGTCGAGGTCTTTGATAATTCCTTCGATCACTGCCAGAGCCTCCGGATTGTCCCGAACGATCAGCGAATTTGTGCGGGCATCAGCGATAACAGCACCGACAGATGGCGTCACAATTTTCACCAGAATTTCCTGAAGTTTGGCGGCTTCCGAGTACTGACAGACAATTTTCCTGACGACCGTTTGACGCATAATTTTAGACAAGTCGCTGACCATGAACACATCGACGCCTTCGATTTTCCGATAGCCAAGCCCATTGGACTCCATGATCACCGAAATGGCGTCCTCCGCAGACACTTCATTCAGATTGACGGATACTTTTCTATCCTGAATGGACGGATCGACGACGAACTTGATGCCGGTTTTGGCTTCGAGCGTTTTCAGGACGTTCGTAATAGAAACGTCTTTCAAATTCAATGAAACCGTCGTCGCCGTTTCATCGACTTTTGACGCTTCCTGAGCGAAAACCGGTAAAGCAATTGCCGTGACAAGTAATAATATCCAAAAAACTGATTTTCGTTTCATTTTGTATCCTGCTTTCAATATCCGGTTCACTCGATTTCCGGCGCTTTCAACACGATTTGATTGCTGGGTGAATTCAGCCGCACGCCACTTTTGGAGATTTCACTGATCCGGAATCCTTTGATCACGTCTCCCACGCGATACACTTCTCCGTCGATAATGGCCATCGGACTCTTTTTATCGAAGATGATTCCTTCCAGATGAATTTTCGGAAGTTCGGGCTTTGGAGGTTCTTTCGGTTTCTGTGGCCCGGATTTGATCGTTTTTCCTTTTTCCCGATCGTCGATCGGCCGGCGCGCCGATGAAAAACCGAACGGATCCCGCACTCGCGCCAGGTCCATGTGATTCAACGAATCGCCGATAACCGGACTTTCGCCGTCTTTTTCAAATTCCAGTATTTCACGAATCGCCTGATCGATCTGATCTAAATCCTTTAAAGAATTCACCTCGATCGTCGTAACCAATGTCGCTTTCTCGCTCGGATCTTTCGGGATGACCACTTTTGTCAGCAATAAACCGGCTAACCCGACAACGAGATTAATCAAAAGGATAACTTTTATTTTACTTCCTTTCATAATCAGGACATGATACAATAAACGGTTACGTTGTAAATGAGATTCGACGGGTCTTGCGAATTGTAATCGATCTTAAAAGAATTGATCAGCAACCAGTAATGTGACGTTTCCAGATTTTTTAAAAAGGTTAAAAATTTCGAATAATTGCCCTGAAATCGGATGACTATCGGTTGTTTGATATATTTCCCGAGGATTTTTCCGTCCTCCTGAAGCGGATCGATAGCGCTCAGCTGGACGCCGGATTTATCGACAATCCAGTTGACTTCGGAAAGAACTGCGGAAAGGTTTTTTTTCTCTGCGATTTTCGCGGTGAAATTCTTTTCGAGAATCTGGTTCCGTTGAACCTTCGCCGATAAACCCGTCAACGCCTTTTCAACGTCTGTCGAACGAATGCGTAAATAAATATTATCGAGGCTTTCTTTCTGCAGACGCAGTTCTTCGTACCGTTTCAATTGGGGTTTGATAATCAGAATATTCACTCCGGCAACCGTCATCGAATACAATAAAATCGCCAATAGCATCCAGTGAATCTTGAAAAGATTTTTATACACGGAGGCGTTTTTCAATTGTCTGACGTCGTCTTTCTTCATGATATTCCGATGACAAAGGACATGATGGGAGTCGTTCCTTTTTTCCCGATCCGGCTTTCGAATATATCCACACGCTGAAAACCGTTCATAAAACTCTCCGACTGTTCCAGCGTTTTTTTAAAAATGTTCAATTGATTGATATCCGGCTTCCGCGAATCGATCACCGTATAGCCGGTGAGCCGGATTTGTTCTTTTTGTTTTCCCTTTGCGGGCGCGGTTTCGACACTGATCTCTTCGAGCCGGATGTTAGCCGGCATCATATTCGACAAAGCGATCATTTTAGAAAGCCAAACCGACGGTCTGTTTTGTTGTTGCAGGTAAATATTCGTTTTCGTGGTCAATTCTTCCTTGTTTTGGTAGAGCTGGCGGATTCGCTCCAACTTCGGATTCAGGACACCGACCTCTGCGGAAATCTTCCGGATTTCTTTCTGATAAACAGATGAAATGAACAGATTCGTCCGATAGACATAAAACAGCGTGCTGAGCGAGAATATCCACACAACCACGTAAAGAGCCGTCACCGAAAAGCGAATGCGTTTCTGTTTTTTTCGGATGGCGGTGTTGCCCAGCAGATTGATACGAATGAACTGCATCTGTCAATCTCCCACCACGAGACCGAGCGCCGTCGTGAAATAAAGCCCGTCGTTTCCATCAATGTTTTTGGGAACGCTTTCTATTCGGTCGGAGTTGAGCGGATTCCAGAGATCGACCGGCACTTTCAAGGTCATCGCCAGCAAAAAATCCAGATTCTTAAGCAATGCGCCGCCGCCAGTCAGAAGAACGCGGCTGATCGGCTCCTCGCCGTATAAAATTTGATAATAAACATCGGCTTTTTTCACTTCGTCTGTCAACCGGTTGACCAGGTCAAAAATGGCTGTTTTCCAATCAAATCCTTGCGGTTCCTCTGGTTTACTGTCTGTTTTGAGATAGTGAAAAGCGTTAGTCACTTTTTGTATCTCCGCGTCGAAAAATGACGTGTGATGTTTTCGCTCGATTGTCCGGGTCAGTGTGTTTCCGCCGATGGCAACGGAACCAAAATAAGGAAAATGGGACGGATGGAGAATCATGATCGTCGTCTGTTCCGCTCCGATATTCAGCACGGCGATTGTCTTTTCCGGAGGTGGTTCCAAAGCGACAAAACAGTTATAAACCGCTACGGCACTGATATCGACATTGTCCGGCTCCAGATGGTTTCGGTTCAGGATTTCCAGATGACGTTTCATTTCGGACGACGGAACAAGCCCGACGATAACAGACTGTTTGTTCGCTGTTTTATCCGTTTCGATCACATGAAAATCGAACTCGACATCGTCAGCGCTGATCGGGATCAGACTTTCCAGATTGAACCGGATAGCCGATTTCAGTTCGTCTTCCTGCAAAACGGGAAGTTCCATCTGCCGGATAAAACTGTTGGCGCTGGAAAAGGTCGTCCGGACTTTTTTCACGCCGCCCTTAATTTCTTTCAGTAATTCGCGGATTGCCTGTACGACAACCGTATCGTTCATGTCTTCCGGTTTGTTCAATTTGCGGCTTTGGTACAGATCGATAAATCCGAGATTTTCGATTTGTAGTTTCTTGCCTTTTTTCAGGGCAATGGACTTGATGACATTGCTACCGATATCGAGCCCGATTATTTTCTTCTCTGCAAACATCATTGACCTAAAATTGATTTCTCCATGTGCCTTTGACCCGGCGCTTTTCCCAATCGAAATTCTCCTCTGCCGTGAATCCCGGCGGATAGTGATAATATTTATCGCTTCCCTGATCATCCACCATAACACCGCTTCTCAAAATGACTTTAGTGGCGATGATGGGACCCGAAATCGCTTGACCTTTAAAATCCACGATCCCGTTCGAGTAAACAGCGCCATTGATCATCAGATTCGGATTTCCACCAATCTCGGAGGTATGCGCGGTGTCGCCGGAAACCAGCGCTGGATAATATATCGTCGTATCGGGAATTAATTGAGCATTGATCGTTACTAAACCGACAAATTTGACGCTTCCTGTCACAATTAGCGTTCCATTCAGGACGGTTTCGTTTTTCATCGTCACGTCGCCATTGACGTAGTGAATGCCGGGCGGCATTACACCCGTGAAGGAAATATCGCCGGTGTAGTAATAATTTGCGTGAGAAATGTAATAGGACAGATCGACCTGCGGCATTTGAGTATAGGTCTGAATATCATGTCCATTCAAGTTTTCCAAATAGAAATTACTCGTGTCCAAAGCGGTTCGATAGGAAACGATGTGGTTAAATGGATGATCCTGAAACAAATTAACCTGTAATGTTCTCTCGGCAGAACCGGAAGTCCCGGTTGCTCGGAGAATGTTGGTGACTGTGTCAAATTCGACCGTTACAGTGTCCGTTGAAAACGTACCAAAACCATCGGCGCCATGATTAATCCGCCATAGCGCGATGTTCAAGCCGCTTTCAGCTCGATAGAAAGCGCGGGTCCGATGGTACTGTTTGGCGCTTAACATGGATTCCTGCGACGCCAGAGTCAAAAAAGCCGTCCCGACGATCGTCAGAATCAGGAAGAAAACCAGCACCATACCCAGAATACTTCCGTCTTCAGACTTGATCTTTGTCATCAATCGTTTCATTGCAAACCCGCCCATTTTAAATAGAATGATAAAATTTGCTCGCCCCATACGAGCGTGATAAACGTCCCGCCAGCCAAAAACGGCGCGAACGGGAGCCGCTCTTCGATCCGCACTTTCTTGAGAAAGATAAAAACGATTCCGACGGTTGCCGAGAGAAAGAAACTCAGGAACAAGTTCAGAAACAGCCGACTCAATCCAAGGCACAGTCCTGTCATTGCCGTCAGTTTTACATCGCCGAATCCGACGGCATCTTTTCTGAAAACCGCCTTTCCGACAAACGACAGAACCAGCATCAGAAAACCGGCGATGAAGCCGCTTATTAAACTATCGATCAATCTTTTCGGATCGAATAGCGCGATAATCATCAAAAATACAAGCACGCCAAAAATCACGACAGGATTCGGGATTTTCATAAATTCCAGATCGACAAACGACGCGACGAGCAGGATCATCATTAAAATTGAATAGAGCCAAAATTCTCCGCTAAATCCGTATGTCAGATAAAAAATCACGGGAATTGCTCCGGACGCGAGTTCGACGAAAAAATACCGGCATGGAATTTTCCATCCGCAGAAACGGCATTTGCCACTGAGATACAGATAACTCACAATCGGAATGTTGTCAAAGACGAAAATGAAACGTCCGCAGTGCGGGCAAGTCGAGCGCGGAAAAAACAGGGATATTTTCCTTGGTACACGGTAGATGACGACATTCAGGAAACTCCCGAAAATCGCCCCGATTACAAAAAGGAAAATTCCGATCATCATTTGTCAGTTCCTAAAAAAAACGTTTTGACGACCCGTAAGCGAATGCCCGGATTCGCTCATTGCCAGATGAATGTTCACACAGCAACTCGAATCCGCCAAATAGGTCTTGGTAAATAACAATGTATCGATCTTATCGACGACGAACCGAACCTTTGTCCCGCCTTGCGTGTTCAGGACAAAGTCCCGCTGACCCTTGAAATAGACGACCGTTCGCTCCGGGATTTTCAATTTGATACAGGTTCCGTTCGAGGCAATCGGACCGGAATCGGTTTTTGAGGAATCTTCATAAACAAACGATTGGTTGGCGTTTGCTTCCCGAACATTATTCGTCAGCATTTCCATCAGAAACGCCAAATCTCGTTGAAGTCCCGCTTGCTTCATACCTTTGATGAAATATTGATTTGTAGCGATCGTCATATTGCCTATGACGATCACAAGAATGGACGAAATGACGATGGCGATGCTGAGTTCCACCAGCGTAAAACCGTGATCATTTGCGTCGCTGAATTTCATTCTTCTAATCATTCCAGTATTCAGTCAAAACCGTCGATAAACGTATAGAGTAAGTTGTTTTTCCGGGAATCGAAACCGTCACCGTAACGTTTTTATAATCTTCAGTAATACCATCCATGTCTGCTCCACCGACGCCATCGCGCGGATCATCGACCGCCGATACGGATGTCGTCCGGTACCCGACCTTATCCGAAAGCATAACACTCGTGTTGGTCTCGGTCAGACTATCGGAAAGCGCCGAATAGGCGTACCGATTCGTGTTTTCCAATCGGTCTATCGCTGTCAGTAGAGCCAAACGTCGATACCGTTCTTCGTTCAAATACCGATCACCGCCGTAGAAAAACTGCAACCCGCCGATCATAACGACTATCGACAGGAAAACGGCGATGGACACTTCGATGAGTGTCATGCCGTCTTCCTGTTCGATTTGTCGTATAGCGAGGTTCAACATGGGGTTTTCCTCTGAAAAAAGAGAGGGGGAAAAGATTCCCCCTCTCTATCGGGTTAAAACTTAAAGGCCACCACCTGCAAGTGTGCCCAGTTCGTTCAGCGTGCGCGAACTTTTCAGCAACGTGGTGTCGCATTTGATTATGTACGTCGTTGTTGTTGATGTCAGCGTATAATTACCCGCCTTGAAGTACGTACCGGTCAAATCTTCGGCACTGATATCCAGTCCAGCTGCCGTGACTGGCGTTGCGGTGCCAAATGCCGGATAGGCACTACTGTTTCCTGCATAATAGACTCTCAGAGCCGTCCGAATCGTGCCCAGAGCCGCATCGCATTCGGTCATTTTCGCTTTCGCGACATTCGATTGATAGATCGGCACGGCAACAGCGGCAAGAATACCGACGATGACAATGACAATCATCAATTCCACCAGCGTGAAACCCGCTTGACTTTTGAAAAAGTTCTTCATTTTAGTTTCCTCCTTATGTGTTTGTTAAACGAACTCTTTTTCATTTTATTTGGGACAAAAATTATCCATGAATAGCGCCTGTCATCTGGAAAATCGGCAGATACAGAGCCAGAACGACGACCAACGCCAGCACACCCAGACCGATCATCAGTATCGGTTCGATAATTGCCGTCAGCGAATCGATCGAAGTGTTAAACTGTCGATCGTAAAATTCCGAGATTTTCCCCAGCATCAATTCCAACGCTCCGGAGTCTTCGCCGACCGCTATCATCTTCACCATCATCGTCGGAAAAAGGACATGCTCCTGCATCGCCTTTGCCAATGAGGAGCCACCGGAAATCGCCTTCTTGACCTCTTCGATAATTCCGACAATGACAACATTATTGACGGTTTCAGCGGAAATTCCCAAAGCATCGACAAGCGTCACGCTGTTTTTCGTCAAAGTTCCCAGCGTCTTGCAGAATCGCGCGATCGTCGATTTTTTCGCCATTTCACCTGCGATCGGTATTTTGAATTTTAATTCGTCGATAAAATAGCGTCCCATCGGATTTTTTTTCAGAGACTTGAATCCGAACACTGCGCCAACGATCAACGCGATTTCAATGAGCAGGTTGTTTTTCACAAAATCCGCAATGGCGATGATCGCAAGTGTCGGTCCCGGCAGTTGGGCGCCAAAACTTTCGAAGATTTCCTGAAACTTCGGAACCAATCCGAAAATCACGGCAGAGACGACCAATCCGAAAAAAATCAGGATGAATTTTGGATAGGACATCGCAGACTTGATCTTCTTATCGATCTTGTCTTTATCCTCGACATACGTCGCCAACTGATCGAGAATTGAGCCCATGTTTCCGCCGATCTCCGCCGCCTTGATCATCGAAACGGCGATCTGTGGGAATATGTTCATATGTTGAAAAAGCGCTTTGGAAAAATTGTCGCCCGCTTCGACCCGTTCCTTCACTTGCTGGATCACTCGTTTGAATTCCGCATTTTCGGCTTGTTCCATCAGCACATTCAGACTATCGACTAATTGAACTCCTGCCTCGACCATCGTCGAAAGCTGGCGAAAAAACATGACCAGATCGTCAGATTTGAGTTTCTTTGTAAAAGTAAAAAAGGAACTTTTTCTGTCGGTTTTTGTGGCCGACGATTTTGCTTCTCGTCTTTCCGCTGAAATGATCGTAATAGACTTCTTCCGCAAGGTGGACGCCAGCGTATGAGAACTTTCGGCTTCCATGACACCTTTGACTTTTTTCCCGTTCGCGTCGATTGCAATGTAAGAATACTCCGGCATCAAATAATCCTCAAGACCTCGTCGATCGTCGTCAGTCCCTCTTTAATCTTTTTCATACCGTTGAACATGAGAGTTTCCATGCCGAGTTCTTCGCTCCGTCTGCGGATTCGTTCTTCGGAAGCATCGGCGATGATCAGTTCTTTGACTTCCGGCGTCAACAGGAAAAACTCATAGATCGCTACCCGTCCCCAAAAACCGGTACCGGAGCAATGGTCGCATCCTTTTCCTTTATAAAATGTAATTTCATTAGGATTGACTCCCAACGCTTCCAATCGGGCAAAGACATCTGCGCTCGGCGTATCGACCGTTTTACAGTGCAGACAGATTCGACGCGCCAACCGCTGAGCAACGACTAACGAAAGCGCCGAAGTAATCAAATATTTATCGATCCCCATGTTCAACAAACGGATGATTGTCGCCACCGCATCATTGGTATGCAACGTCGATAAAACCAGATGTCCGGTTAACGCCGCCTTGATCGCTATTTCTGCCGTCTCTTTGTCTCGGATTTCACCGACCATAACAATGTCCGGGTCCTGCCGCAAGATCGAACGCAGTCCGGCCGCAAATGTAAGTCCGACCTGCGGACGCGCCTGAATCTGGTTAATGCCTTTTAGACGATATTCCACGGGGTCTTCGATCGTAATGATATTTTTATCGGGCGAATTGATAAAATTGAGCGACGAGTAGAGCGTCGTCGTTTTGCCGCTTCCGGTTGGGCCGGTCACTAAAATCATTCCATGAGCCATTGTGAGGATTTCTTTAAACTTTTGCATCGTTTTCGGCTCGAATCCGATATCATTGATATTCAGTGACACACTGCCTTTGTCCAAAATTCGCATGACAACCTTCTCGCCATAGATCGTCGGAAGTGTGGAAATGCGAATATCTATCTGCCGCCCCATAATCTTGATCTTGGTTCGGCCGTCTTGCGGCACACGACGTTCGGCGATGTCTAAATTCCCGAGAATTTTAATACGCGAGATAATTCCCAACTGCATCCGTTTGGGCGGTGGCGTGATTTCGCGTAAAATGCCATCCACTCTCAAGCGAATCTTCAATTCCTTTTCCTGAGGTTCGATATGCACATCGCTCGCCCGATCCTGTGTTGCCTGTAACAGAAGCAGATTGACGAATTTGATCGCCGGCGCATCTTCCGCCTGAATCCTGAGCATCTCTTCGTCCGATTCTTCGTCGTCCTCTTCTTCGACCTCGAAATCGACCAATTCCTTCATGCTCTCTTCCAGATTTCCTTTTTGAGCATAAATCTTGTCGATTTCTTCCTCGATAACCGCTCTGGGTGAAAAAACGACATCCAAAGAAAAACCGGTCCTTATCCGGATCGTCTCAAGCGC
>JBAZPZ010000072.1:0-10313 GCA_041645495.1 Fidelibacterota bacterium
CCGCCATCTTTGTAGGCGACTTTCCAGACATAGACCTCACAACCCTGCTGGTTCAACGTTTCAAGATACGAACAGTCATATCCCTTCGCCATGCGCGGCGCAACCTGAACGCTGACGCCTTCGAACTTTTCCTTGGTCAATGCCGCTTTGAATGTCGAATCTCCCTCTGCAACGAACGTGCAGTAGTCGTTCGCCGAGATCGCGGTGAGCATTTTCTGAACCGTCGAATCCGCAACTGCAGGTTCGCCGCTGAAACCATACCCTGCAAACAGCGTAACGCACGCAAACCCAACCAATAGCATTCCGATCAGACTTCTTACTTTTTTCATCTCTGTTCCTTTCGTTTCTGGTTATCGAACATTTGCTTGTGCCGCTTGGTTAATTTCAACCGTAATTCTATTCAGTACGGAATGATATTAATCATTTACCTGTCATTTATCAAGACACATTTCAGCATCGGCTATATTCGATCCGGGAATGGACTTGTCAGACGGTCTTTTCTCTGTATCGATCCTTCTGATCGAACAGCGTCAGATCCTTGTATCCGGCGGTTATTCGGGCGCTGTGCGGGACATTCGCGGGAATGAAATATGTGTCGCCTTTTGCATAGACACGTTTCCTGCTGTCAACGGTCAATTCGATTTGCCCATCGAGAACGACAGCCCACTGACCCGCCTGGCGGTGCTCGCCGACCTCGGCGTCCTTCTCGAAACTCATGAAAATGAGTTGGCGATCCGGGCATTGGATCAAATATGAACTGAGTCCTTCGATGGGAATATCGGCGTGGGGAAGGTGAGTAATTATGTTTGGGAAGAAGTTGTCATTTGGCATCGTTTGTTCCTTTCGGCTTACATATGTTTTCATTTTCATGCTTGATTTCACTCTGTGCGTGTTGATTTTACTCATTTGCCCGTCATTTGTCAAGCCGCATTTCCGGCTGGAGTAAATCGCCGGTGAAGAAATATTCGGCACGGAGTGAGACGGATATTCGGAAAGATAAACATTAATTTCCTTTGCATCCTTTGCGCCCTTTGCGAGAGAATGAATATCTACAGTTTCACCATGATGACACCCGACGGCTGACCTATCAACTCGTCACCTCTGACATACTGGAAATAGTACTCCACGCCGCTGACCGCCGGCGTCGCAATCGAATACGGCGACTTCAGGTCGATGCCCACCTGTGTGAAGTTTTCCTCGCCCGGGTTGCGCCGGAACACCGCCACTCCCGAGAACTAATCCATCAGCGAATACTTGAAATCATAGCCCGTCGGACTTTTCGCGAGTGTGATATAAGGGACAGCCGTGTTCGGATCGAAGGAACTCCCTTCGCCCACAATCCCCAGCGTTTTACCGATTCCTACCGTGTATGCCGGTGACGCTTTGGCGCGCCGTGCGATCTCGCGGATGATAGCGGCGCCGTCCGCGAGCCTCCTGTTCTTGATGCTGACCTTCTCCTCGTAGGCAATCTTGGCCGAGATGGCGTCGGTAATGGCCGCCGACATGCCGCTACAGGTTTCGGTGACGGCTGAAATGTCGCTTTCGCTGAATCCCAATGCCGTTGCCTGAGCCGGGAACTGCTGGCGGAACGAATCGCACCATTGTGATATTTGCGCCTCGTTGCGCGGCAGGTACTTCTTTGATTTCATATTACCTCCTTGTTTGATGAAATATAAACGTAACGACGTATGGATATGAGAGTGTTTTCAAGTCAGTCTTCCGTCGGTAAAATGTATTTCTGAGGATAATCCCGGATGGTCTTGTGTCCCCGTGCAGAAGGGTTTGTCCCAGTGGACAAAGGGCATTGTCCCCGGTTATAAACCGGTTGAGGATCGCAAAACTTACACGATGTTGACGGGCTGAACGGATCATGTTATACGTGCCAATAACTTTTGCAGAATATAACAGACGCGAACGTTGCTGTTAAGGATTTTTTGCGAGATGGGTGTTCCGCGTTCCGGGTTCCGATCACCGAACGGGTTGGTTATGGTTGATTGGGTAGAATTAGTCCAGTGACTAGTAACCAGTGACCAGTAACCAGTGACCAGTAACCTGTGACCAGTAACCAGTAACCAGTAACCAGTAACCAGTAACCAGTGACCTGTGACCAGTGTCCAGTGACCAGTAACCAGTGACCAGTAACCTGTGACCAGTGTCCCGTTACCCGGCGTCGCTGAACAGATACCCGGCACTGCGAACGCTTTTGATATAGATAGGCTTTTTGGGATTCGGCTCGAAATACTTGCGCAGACGTGCGACGAAAATATCCACCGTGCGTGTCTCGATTTCCCCGCTGATGTTCCAAACGTTCTCCAGCAATTCCTGACGCGACACGATCCGGTTCCTCTGCGCGACCAAATATTTCAGCAAAATGGCTTCCCGCTGGGTCAGGACGAATTGGCGGCTTCCCGACCGGCAGGTGAAATTGCCGAAGTCGATCTCGTTATTCCCGAACCGATAAACGTCGGCGACGGGCGGCGTCCTGCGGTACCAGTCGCGGCGGCGCAACATGGCTTTGATGCGGGCCAACAGTTCCTCGAGATGAAACGGCTTGGTCAGGTAATCGTCAGCGCCGGCTTCCAGCCCGTGAACGCGGTCGTCAACAGCCGTTCTGGCGGTCAGCATCAGGATCGGCATCAGCGGTGAACGTTCGCGGATTTGCCGGGCAACTTCGAATCCGTCGATATACGGAATCATGATGTCTAACAGGATCAGATCGTACTGGGACTCACGGAAAGCCTTCAACGCGGCGCGCCCATCTTTCGCCCATTCGACCGCGTATCCGTTTTTCAACAGATTGAAGCGGATGCCTTCTCCCAGGATTTCCTCATCCTCGACCATCAATATGCGCGTGCTATCGTTCATGCGCCACAATGGAGGCTTACGCCTGCTCCTTTAGTAATTTCTTCAGCGTGGCTTTGCGTCCGTTCGGGTAGGACGGCAACTCGATCCGCATAACCAGTCCGCCACCATCGGCAGGCAATTCGGCGTGAATTTCGCCGCCGTGAAAACCGATAATTCCTTTGACTAAATACAGTCCCAGACCGGTGCCCTTGACACTTGGAATCTGCGGATCGCTAACGCGGTAGAACTTCCTGAAAATCTTCTTGAGCTGATCGCGCGGTACGCCGGCGCCATGATCGCGGAATTCAATGAAAATGTGTTTGTCGGTTTCGCTCAGGGTAATTTCGATCCGCACCGCGTCCGCCGTATATCTGCGGGAGTTCTCGAACAGGTTTTCAAAAACGACGCGCAAAGCGGTCGCATCGAAGACCATTCGCGATTTCAGAGCGCCGGTCACTCGAATCTGTTCCGGCAACAATGAAAATTGCAGGCGCAGTTCCTCGAACAAGGATTTCAACGTTCCGTCGGCTTCCTGAATCGTACAATGATAGCGGGCGTAGCCGCTTTCCAGGCGATCGACTTCCAGCACCGAACCGATCATGCGATCCAGCCGGTCGGTTTCGCGCCGCATCTGCGTCAGGAATTCTTTCGTTTGTTCCTGTGTAATGTCCGGGTAACGGTCAAGCGTGTCGATATACAGCCTGATCGAAGCCAATGGCGTTTTAAGTTCATGCGTGATGCTGGCAATGAAATTGTCGTACAGACGGGTTTGCCGGAAATGGAGGTTCAGGTAGCGGAACATGATCGAAATGCCTGCCACTCCACCGGCGATCAATACTAATCCGATTACCAGCATGGCGACGTCGGCGCCGGATTCGATCTGGATCGCATAACGCCGGCCGATCTCTTTGAACACGACATGGTTGACCACGTAACGGGCGATCCATAAACCCATAACTGCCAGCCACGTCAATTGCACGAGGACAAAGATGACAATATATTTCGCCAGGGAATATCGTTTACGCATGCTCATGGTCGGAAATGCTCATCTTTTACAATAGTTTTACAGTACTGAATTTACTTTTTCCATAAACTAATTATAGGTAAAGGCAGAGAGAAATCAAACACTTTTGCCGGTTTGAAAAAGGAAGGATTTGAACAAAGTGTCCAATCAAAGGGAGATTGCTATGAAGGTTTTGATGGTCTATCCGCAGACCCCCGATACATTCTGGAGTTTTAAAAGCGCCGTCCGGTTCATTTCCAAAAAGAGCTCGGAAATTCCGCTCGGACTGATCACCGTTGCCGGCCTGTTACCGGCCGACTGGGACGTTAAACTCATCGATCTGAACATCGTTCAACTTAAGGATAAAGATATTCTGTGGGCGGATTTTGTTTTTCTCAGCGGCATGAACATCCATCTGGAGTCTTTCCAGAAAATTGTCCGCCGCTGTAACGAATTGAACGTCAAGGTCGTGGCCGGCGGTTCGATGGCGACGATGGAGCACGAGCACATTCTGGGCGTGGATCATTTTATCCTGAATGAAGCCGAGACCACCCTGCCGCTGTTTCTGAAAGATCTGGCGGAAGGTCATCCGCAGGCGATCTATCAGACCGCCGAATTCCCGGACATTTCCCTGACGCCGATCCCGCGCTGGGATTTGCTGGACAAAAGTAAATATGCCTCGATGGACCTGCAATATTCGCGTGGCTGTCCATTCAATTGCGAGTTCTGCAGTATCACCGTCCTGAACGGGCGCAATCCCCGCACCAAGAGCCGTGAGCAGTTCATCGGCGAACTGGATTCACTGTATGCATCCGGCTGGCACGGCAGTGTCTTCATCGTGGATGACAATTTCATCGGCAACCGCAAGAAACTGAAGCAGGAAATCCTGCCCGCCATGATCGAATGGGCGGAAGAACACAACCACGCCTTCACTTACGGCACGGAGACTTCGATCAACATCTGCGACGATAATGAACTGATCGACCTGATGGTCGCGGCCGGGTTCGAACACATTTTTATCGGAATAGAAACGCCCAACCACGATAGCCTGACGGAGTGTGGCAAATATCAGAATGTCGGGCGCGACATCGTCGCCTTGATCAAACAACTGCACAACAAAGGCTTGCGCGTTTCGGGCGGCTTCATCATCGGCTTCGATAACGATCCGGTGGACATTTTCGATGCACAAATCAACCTGATCCAGAAAAGCGGCGTCGTCACGGCGATGGTCGGTTTGTTGAATGCACCGACCGGCAGTCGGCTCTACGACCGCCTCAAAGATGAAAACCGCCTGCTGAACCTCTTCAACGGCAACAACGTCGATGGCAGTATCAACTTCATCCCAAAGATGAATTATAAATTGCTGATGAACGGCTACGTCTCGCTCCTGCGGTTCATCTACGCCCAGCCGAATTACTACTCGCGGGTGAAAACCTTTCTGAAAGAGTACCGCCTTCCGAAAAAGAACAGCGGCGGTCTGACGCCGCAGGACATCGGTGCGCTGTTCAAATCCATATGGCGGCTGGGTGTGCTGGAAAAAGGCAAGCGCTATTATTGGCGCCTGTTTTTCTATACGCTGATGCGTTTTCCCCGCAAGTTTCCGACGGCAATCACCATGGCGATCTACGGCTATCATTTTAGGAAGGTTGTGAGTGCAATATAAGGAAGGATGCTAGCACGGACAAACACATCTGCAGTAGGGGCGAAGCAATCTGGAAGTTCTGGCCTCCCAAATTTTCAATTTGAAATCTCCAATTTTCAATTTTCAATCTTAGATCAAATCACTTCGCCCCCGCTAAGACTTCTTCATTTCGATCCGAACGGAACGGTCAAACTGAACGCTAAATTGCGGCCCGGATTGTAAAAGCCGACCTCTTTCAGCGTCGAGAGGTGATCGATATATTTTTTATCGAACAGGTTGTTGATGCTGACGCCAACTGACAGCAATTGCCGGCCGATACGGAGATTGCCTCCAACGCTGACGTTGATCAGCGTATAGCCGGGTGTGGCCTCTTCATCCGGCGCCGGATGATTTTGCATAAAAGCCGTCGTAGAGACGACTTTGGCAAAGACATTTCGCAGAATGCCGATCCGTTCCTTTTCGGCGATTACTTCACAGCGCCATTTGCCCGCCGGAATAAACGGTAGATAATCGCCGTTTTCGCGCTTACCTATGACAGTCGAATAGGTGCTTTTCAGGTGCAGCCATTCCATGTTTTTTGGATGATAATGGATGCCGGTTTCTCCGCCGTACAGGTGCGCATCCGACTGCTTAAAACGATAAATAGAGATACCGTTCGCCGTGGTATCGTTCGTTGGCGTGATATAGATGTAATGGCGGATGTCGTTAGTAAAACCGGCCAGATCGACCGTAAAATTCCGCAAATGATAATGCAAACTCAGGTCGGTTTCATACGCTTTTTGCGGAATCAGTAACGCATTCCCGATCTCGTAGCGTAATTCGTGTTCGCCATTGGAAGTCAGCTCGGCCAGATTCGGAGTGCGGTAAGCCGCCGCAAAATTGGCGCGGAGTAACAATTTTTTCGAGAGATTGTATGTTGCACCGAAGGACCCACTGGAACTGCCGTAGGTCTTATCGAGCGCCGCACGGTAATCCGCGTCTTCTGTTTCGCCGACTGATTCCGTGGAAATCGTTTTATAATCATAACGCGCCCCGGCCTGCAATTTCAATTTATCGTAAAAAGTGTGCTGCAGTAAGACGAATGCGGAATAATTAGTACTCCGGGCGTTAGGCAGAAGAATGACTCCGGCGTTGCCGAAATTTCTGTTGAGTTGATCCATGCCCTGTAACCCGACGATATATTCCGATTGTTCATCCGAGGGCAAATAGAGTTTCGTCTCGCCGGTAAGCGTGCCCAGATTCATTGCAATCTCTTTGACATTTTCACCAGCATAATGAATCAAATCCGAACTCTGGTACGCGGCATTCAGGTCAAGTTTGTAACGGTTGAGAAACAATTTATTCTGAGACGACAGCAAATGATTGTTGAATTGCTGGTACCAGATTTCGTTTTCCCGCCCGCGCGCGGCGATTTCCTCCACGGCATCCTCTTCAGCCAGGCCGAGTTTTTGCCGGTTGTAGTCATAAAAGAGTTTAAATAATCCGGCCTTGCTCGTGTAACCGCCATTCGCCTGAAGCGACAATTCGTTAAACCGGGAATTAGGAACGTAATCGCCGCCGCCCTGCAAGTAATCGGCATGCGATTTATGCCCGAAGCGCAAACCGCCGAAGAGATTTTGTCCGGCGCCTTTGATCCCGAAATCCTGCATGATGCCGAGTGAATTTGAAAACAAATCCAGATGATAATCGGCCTTGAGCGTTCCGGCCGGGGCCGGTTTTTCCTTGATAAAATTGACGACGCCGCCGATGGCATCCGAACCGTAAAGGAGCGATGCCGGCCCTTTGATCACCTCGACATTTTCGACGCCGAATTCCTCGATGCCCAGTGGATGGTGGTCGGAATATTGGTAATTCTCATAGCGGACGCCGTTGTTCAATGTCAGGACGTCGTTCATCGCCAGGCCGCGGATAACCGGTTTTGAGACGCCCGCGCCTTTAGAGATCATATCGACGCCCGGAATCTCGGTCAATTCTTCCATAAAATTCGGTGTTGCCTGCTTGGTTTGTTCATCGAGTTTGAGAATATCGATCTTGATCGCATTCTCGTGCTGGGTGGCATTATAACCGCCGGAAACCACAATTTCTTCAGATTCAAGCGGCGTGATATGCAAGGCAACATCCAGTTTTATATCTGACTGATTCAGGATAACCGTTTGGATCACGTTGTTGTAGCCAATGTACGAAATCCGTAGTTTGAGTTTACCGTTGGGCAACTTATCAATGAAATAATCTCCGTTCTGATCGGATATGACGCCGATATTCAGTTCGGGTAAATAGACATTGGCGCCGGCCAGCGGCCGTTGCTCCTGATCGGTGATTTTTCCACTGATTTGATTTTGCGCCACGGACGCGATCCACAGTAATAATATGACGATAAAAATATGTATTTTGTGCATAACCTAAACCTTTCTGCATTGTAAAATGCGTTAACGTATATCAAGTACAATTTTGGAATTCTAAACGAAAAAGGTCAGGTTAGCGGAGGAGCGCGTAACGAAAGGGAGTAAAGTTCGGGGACTGCATGATCTTCCGTCTGACGCGGGAAATGATAAAAGTCATCACAGAAACGTAAACCAGCATCAAAATCCGGTAAATCATAATTATACCCGGCGTAGACGAAATTACACAACAAGCAATCTTCATGTGAAGCATAAAGAGATTGCCCGGTCGCGGCTCTGACAAATTCGTGGTGATGATCTCCTCCAATCGGGAGGAAAGCCAATAACCAGCCCACCATGCACAGGATGAATATTTTTCGGATTTTTTTCATCACCGGATAAAATACGAGTTATTCTGTTTAGGCGGAAGAATTAAGTTGATGTCAGTATCGATTTCATTCGAACCGACGCTACTATTGGCGCCTGTTTTTCTATACGCTGATGCGTTTTCCCCGCAAGTTTCCGACGGCAATCACCATGGCAATCTACGGCTATCATTTTAGGAAGGTTGTGAGTGCAATATAAGAAAAGCTTTTCAGCTTCCTGTTCAGAACCTTATCCGGTTCCTGCCGGATTCCTTCGCTTCGTAGAGATGCTGGTCGGCGATTTTGATTATTTCTTCGCGCGAGACGAGGTTTTTCGAGTTGATTGCGGCGATGCCGCCGCTAATCGTGACGCGAAGCGGCTTGTCCTGACCGGGATACGGATGCGCCTCGCACCGGCTCCGGAGTCGTTCGGCAAAAACGATGGCGCCTTCGAGATTCGTCGCCGGAAGGATGACGACGAATTCCTCGCCGCCGTACCGGCAGGCAATATCGAGGTCTTTTCGCGCGATCTGTTTGAAAATTTGCGCCAACTCCTGTAGGACGATGTCGCCCTGCTGATGACCGTATGTGTCGTTGAATGTCTTGAAATGGTCGATGTCCGTGATCAGAATCGCCAAGTCTCCGTCGGTACGTTTCAGTCGCGCGACCTCTTCCTGCAGACGGATGTCGAAGTAACGCCTCACATACAGACCGGTCAAACCGTCCAGCGTCGCCAGATGGAATAATATCGCGTTTTCCAGCGCCGTCGCGATCATCGTCGTCAAAACGGTCAGGATTTCCTGCTGGATTTTCTGAAGCGGATTTTCGAGCGACTTCGCAAAGCATACGAAACCCAGCACTTTGTTTTTGGTGCCGATGAGCGGCAGGCAGAAGCATTTTTCCGGGTAATCGACCGTCGTATAAACCGGCATCACAACCCCATCACTGCTTTCCGGTTCGTAAATCCCCAGATGCTTGTTTTCGAGGACTTCGTGGAACGGCGTGTCTTTGACTTTGATCGAAAGCGGCGTCAGATCGAATCTGCCTCTATCAAGGGTGCCGATCAGTGTCGCGGTCTCTTTCATTTCATCCAAAACGAAGATTGACAGGCGGTTGCTTTGGCTGAAATCGGCCATCACGTCCAGCGCCTGAAAAACCAGCTGGTCGCGGTCGAGTTCCGAAACGATCTGCCGGGTGGCGAACTTCAGCGTCTGAAGCATGATCTCAAAGTCGATGATGTCTGGTTCGGTCGTCATAAGATTCCTTCTGTCAATTGTTGGGAAAAATAAGAATTTCGCCGGCAATAGACAAGAGTATAAATAAACGTTTCGCCGGATGACGAAATATTTCTTGCCTGCAGAAAAAGGTCTGCTTACATTTCGCCGTTTATCGAAATGATAGGCGATTTTTGGAGTAACTATGAATGAAATGACAAAAATATTCAAGGCGCTGTCGGATGAAAACCGGCTCAGGATTCTACTGATGCTGGAATCCAAACCGCTCTGCGTTTGTGAAATCACCGAAACGTTAAAGTTGGCGACTTCGACAGTTTCCAAGCACCTGTCGATTCTCCGCTCAGCCGGATTCATCGTCGATGAAAAAGACGGGAAGTGGGTGAATTACCGGTTGTGCGATCCGTGTTCACAACAAATTAGTGAGATCAGAATGATACTGAAAAAATGGTCGCTGGCAGACGAAACTGTCAGGAAAGACGCGGAAAAATTGACGACGATCGATCGGAATTGTATCTGCCACGCTATCAGAAATTTAGAACAGGAAACATAGTCGATGAACTGGAAGGAAGAATATAAAAAACTTCTCTGGATACTCGGAATTTTCATAGTCGTTTATGATTTGCCGGTCGGGAATTCCCGATTCATGGGCGCGATTTACGAATCGGTCGCACTTTTGAAATGGTACGCTCGCGAACACGTGCTTTTGTGTCTTGTTCCGGCGTTTTTCATTGCAGGCGTGATCTCGGTTTTCATCAGTCAGGCGTCGGTCATCAAATATCTCGGCGCGGCGGCGAAGAAATGGGTTGCATATTTAGTGGCATCGATGTCCGGGACAATTCTCGCCGT
>JBAZPZ010000073.1:0-10206 GCA_041645495.1 Fidelibacterota bacterium
AATCATAATTATGAACCGGCCCCTGGATAAAGGCAATATCTTTATGCCCCAGACGAATCAGGTGATTGGTCATCTTAAAGGCCATATTGAAATTGTCCAGTACCACGGAAGTCGTTCCGGCTTTTCCGCGCGGGACAGATATGAATACCGACGGGGTCTTATATTTAGCCGTAAGATTATAGATTTCGTCGTTTTGGGAGGATGGTGCCATAATAACCAACCCATCTACAGTTCTGCCGTTCAGAAACCGTGAAACCGTTTTCATTTCTTCCTCTTCATCATGGGCACTTCCGATGATGATTTGGTAGCCAAACTGGTTCACATGATTGATGATTCCGCGGATGATTTCAGTGAAGTAGGTACTGCTCGCATCCGGAAAAACCATACCGATGATTTTGGTCTGCTTGCTCTGCAGAACCCGAGCACTGATATTTGGCGTAAAGTCATGTTTTTTAATGGCACTCAGCACCTTTTTCCGCGTGACGGCTTTGACCTTTCCGGTATTGTTGATCACACGCGAGACCGTTGCTGTCGAGACTCCCGCCAGTTTTGCCACATCTACGATCGTTGCCATATTTTGAGCATCCTAATTTTACTGATCATTTAATGTAAACACTTACATTAATGTATACATTTTAGATCCGTTTGTCAATAGATTTTTATTTTGGTTGGACATCCCCCAATATTTTAGAACAATTGGAGTTGTTTGTCAATTTGCATGGTTTGTATCGCAAAAAGTTGTTTTGCGGGACTACGGGCAAAAATAGACCTAATTCCATTCCCGACTGCATCGGGACATAAAAGGTAAATTCCGGGATTCCGAACACCCGTTTCGAGCAAATGAATATATGACCGGCCATTATCTTTAACTTTTGATTTAAATTCAAGACCACACTCATGAAGAAAAAGGTTAAAAGGAGCAAAGCAAGAAGATTACGAATACTTTGGTAACGCAGAAGACGGATGTTCTCCATCCCGAAGATTCGGGATTGTTTTACGAACCGGATCGTTTCTTCAATCCTCCAGCGCTTGAAATACATCTTCGCGACTTGTCGGAGAACCGAACGGTTACGACGAAGCGGTTCTGTCGTGTTACGGTTCAGATGAAAAATGAATTTTGATGAATTAACTTAAGGTGAAAACCTGAAAGGAAAGTCATGGAAAAAAGAAAGCATCTAAGTCCTCAACAAAAGATCATCGTTCTAAGAGAACATCTGGCCTCTTTAATTCATAAACCGCGGAGTTCGCCGAGGGCGCGGAGGATATTTCATAATTTTATTATTTAAAAAATATTTGGTCTTGATTATGGCTCTAAGTTATTAATAAATAGATAATCTCTGCGTTCTCAGCGTGCTCTGCGGTGAATTATTCAGGCTGGAAAATCAGGTTCCGTTAAGTCAATTAAGTGAACGGTATCAGGTTCATGTCAATCTGCTTTACAGGTGGAAAAAGCAGTTATTTGAATCGGCATCCGATATATTTAGCCAGGTTCAGGTTCGTGAATCACAGGGACTGCAGGGGAAAGTTGTTCGTTTGGAAAATCGGTTAAAAGATAAAGATCAGTTGATTTCCGAACTGGTAGAGGAAAATATCACTCTAAAAAAAGTCTGCATGGGGAAATTTAAATGGTCGTTGGATTAAACCCCGCCGATGGCGGGGATAACCGGAAGTAAGGGATCAGATCGTGGATTATATCGAAAAAACGATCCTTAGAACTGAGATAGACAAACACACAATTCTTTCCTGGATTGAAATTCATCCCGGTAAATATTACGCATGGAAAAAGCGCACCGGTATAGATAATCACCATAACGGATTGCTTCCCAAAAGTCACTGGATTTTGCCGGAGGAATACAAAGCCGTTGTTATCTATGTGAAGCATTGCCTTTCCAAAATGTCAAAATTTCATCAAGACAGCAACCATTTTTGTCCATTACACCAAAAAATGTTATGAAAAAGCAGTTATGCAATTTGCGTGTCTACTTTTTTCTTGTAAGTTCATACTGACGGTATTCTATTTTGAAACGTTATCCTTTACTCACCAAATGGAATTCTCTCATTACTTTCTTTATTCTCTTTCCCTCCTCTAAATTTTCTATCCACTCCGTCGGAATCGATGATAATCCCAACGATGCCCCGAGGATGTTTCCCGCAATCGCGCTGGTTGAGTCGCTGTCGCCGTTGTGATTGACCGCCGCGAGAACGCCTGTACGGAAGTCGTTCTGATGGCTCAGCGAACAGAAGACCGCGATTGCCAGCGCCTCTTCGCCGACCCAACCTTCGCCGAGTCGGGCAATATTTTCAGACGTCGCCGGGACAGACTCTGCCAGTTCAACGGCTCTTTCCATGATTTGCAAACATTCAGCATGATTTGGCCATTTCTTCAAAATCGTTATGGAATTGCCGACACTTTCGGGGAGTGATTTCCCGTTCATCAGTTCTGCGATAATCGTTGCCAAACATCCGGCAGAGAGATAGCCGCTGGGATGACCGTGCGTGATGGCGGCGACTTCGCAACCCAGCCGAAAAGTTGCTTCTGAATCGTCGTGAAAGAGCAAACCGACCGGCGCGACCCGCATCACGCCGCCGCAACCTTTGCTGTCGTTCAAAGGTTTGGCGATTGTCCCGTATCCCCCGCTTTTCAGCGCGCTGAGACACGTGAACCCCGGCGATCTTCTCACAGATAACCACCGTTCCTTCTGCAGTGGCCCGGAGATGAGAGACGGATACTTTTTACTGGCAGAATCGGGCAGAGGCTCGCCCTGCGTGATCAGCCAGTGCAGATAGGATTGATAGACAAATTCGACTTCCATGCTTTCGATATTGTCCTCTTCGGCAAATTTTCGCGCGGCGAGTAAACCTTCCAGCGTAAAAAGTGTCATCTGCGTATCGTCTGTAATCCGACCTCTGCCGTTGTTGAATTCGACATATCCGGAGATGCCGTTTTCCCCATAGTATTGACGAATCTGATCGATATATAAATTTTCAATCGGTGCGCCCAACGCATCGCCAACCGCGCCACCGAAAATACATCCGAGCAATTTTTCATGATTGATTTTTAACATGATTTACTCCATGTTTAAAGGGTGTTTAAATATGTCTTAATTGTAGAAAGAGCAATTTGCCGATACCGGTCAAACGCCTGCCTGATTTCATTGTCTGTACTCTGGTCGATGATAAAGCGGTCGAGTGTTTCGAGTTTCAATAAATCCAGGCTGACTTTCGCCGCCTCGAGTTGCTGTTCCGGTGTACACAGCGTTTTGAGCACGGAGATTTTTTCGTCCAGGTCGTGCAATTCTTTTTCTAATTCCTTACAGTTCATCATCGTCTTCTCTTAATATACTACTTTTCTACATCGTTAGTCTTCATTTCTGATAAATCCCAGCCTGACCCGACTCTTTTCAAACATCGTATCTGCTTCGAGTCGGCAATATTTCTCCAAATCTGAAGGGTGAAGAATTCGATCCGAAGCCGGCCTGTCAGGCATCCTTCCAATCGCAGCGGCGCCGTCAGTTCAATCGTAGAAAATTTTAACACATCATCCCGGTTGTGAACCGTTTTCTAATTCATCGGTCCGGCGGGAAGCGATAGATTATTGCCGCCTAGCGTAGATACCGGAAGCGCCGGGTTGTAGGTATAGCTCCGACTACCGGATTCCACCGGTTTATCTTCCTGCATCCCCCCGCTTGCGTGAGAAACCACTGCTGTTCCTTCACGTTTGATGGCGGCCAGACGTCCGATTCCACCCACTCACAACCGGATTACATCGCCGTTTTAAAAACATTGCCGGAAATAGAAAATATCGATAGTTTCCGCTATTCAGTTTTTTATCTGTTTTTTGATTTTATATTAAAGCGTCGACAATTAACGGACTATTAATTAAAGGATTCAAAATTCGTCCAAAACCCGGAGCATTTTATGGATAAGTACATCTTAGCACACGACATGGGAACCAGTTCCAACAAAGCCATGCTGGTAACGGTTTATGGCGACATCATCGGCTCAACGAAAAAAGAATATCCGCTCTATGTGCCACAGACCGGTTTTGCCGAACAGGAACCGTACGACTGGTGGGATGCGATATGCGAAACATCGAAAGCAGTCATCCAAAAGACCGGCGTCAATCCGGCGGATATTGTCGGTGTTACATTTTCTTCGCAGATGCAGGGATTGGTGCTTGTTTCCAAAGAAGGCGAACCGCTTCGTCGGGCAATTTCCTGGGTTGACAGCCGCGCCGGTGATATTATGCGAGAACGCATTTGGACATGGCCGAGAGTTCAGGGTTACAATATTTTCCGCTTACTGAGATTCCTGAGGATTACCGGCGGCGCTCCCAGTCTGGCAGGGAAAGACATTATCGGTAAAATCCTCTGGTTGAAAAGACACGAACCGGATATCATCGCGAAAACATATAAATACCTCGATCCCAAAGATTTCGTTGTTTATAAATTGACCGGCAATTACGTGAAATCGACCGATTTGGCCGTCGTCTGGTGGCTGCTGGATACAAGAAAAAACATTAATCAGTGGCATGCGGGACTCTGTAAAATGGTCGGAATCGAAACAGAGAAACTTCCGGAAGTGAAGACAAGCAAGGCGATTGTCGGTTCAATAACCGAAACAGCCGCACTTGCCACGGGGCTTCTGCCCGGAACGCCCGTCATCAATGGCGCAGGTGATATTTCCGCCTCGGCACTCGGTTCCGGCGCTGTTGAAAACGGCAGACTGCATGTCCGGATCGGAACAAGCGGTGGCGTCGCGGGTCATTTCACGAAGCGGAAAATCGATATAGCACATTACGCCGGTTGTATCGGAAGCGCTTACCCGGAAAAATATTATCTGGGAATCGCCACTCAGGATACGATGGGAATATGTCTCGAATGGGTTAAAAATAAAGTCATTTACCATGCCGAAAAATTACAGCAGGAATATGAGGTCGATAAATTATATCAGGTACTGGATAAATTGGTGCAACGCGTGAAGCCCGGTTCCGACGGATTGATTTTTACACCCTGGCTTTACGGAGAACGCTGTCCGCTGAACGACGATACGCTCCGCGGCGGTCTCTATAATATCGGTTTGAATCACACCCGCAGTCACATTATCCGTGCCGTATTTGAAGGAATCGCCATGAATGCCCTCTGGGCGCTTGAAACCATGGAAAATCTCTTTGAAAAAGTCGATGATTTAAACTTCGTGGGCGGTGGTGCGCTGAGCGATACGTGGTGCCAGATCATCGCCGATATTATGAACCGCCCGATTCATCAGGTCACCGATCCCCAACAAGCGGCTGGAAAAGGCGTCGCATTGCTTGCCAGCTGGTCTCTCGGATATATCAAGACTTTTGAAGATATCGGTAAGCACGTCAAAATCAAAAACACCTTTTATCCTATCCCCGAAAACCGGGAAGTTTATGATAAACAGTTCAAGGCTTTTAAAAAATTGTATAAACTGAACCGCAAATGGTACGCGCATATGAACAGTAAGACGAAATAGACGCTATCCATGAATGATTTAGCGGAATTCTGTTCACCCGAAACCATCTGCAGTACCCGTCAGATTGAAGTCAACGAAAATGTCACTCTGCATGTGATCACGTTTTCACCGGTAAATACGACCGGCAATCCCGAAATCGTTTTTGTGCCGGGCTGGATTTCACTAATGTCCGGCTGGAAGAACGCATTGATCGAAATGAGCCGTGATTTTACGATCCATTACGTCGAAACTCGCGAGAAAAAATCATCAACCGTCAAAGGAAAAGTCAGTTATGAGGTAGAGGATTTCGCCCGCGATGTCGCCGCTGTGATCGATACATTCGGATTGAAGGATCGCGAATACATCCTCGGCGGAAGTTCGCTCGGCGCGACTGCGATCGTAGAAAGCTACCATTTTCTGAACACTCAACCGCTTTGTCTGGTGCTCATTGGAGTCAATGCTGTTTTCTATGCGCCGAAATTCTGGGTAAGTTTTGTTCGTATCTTTCCGCCGCGTCTTTATCTGGTCTTTAAACCGATCCTGAAATGGTACCTGCGGACTTTCCGGTTGGATATACAGAATGATTATGCGCAATATGAGAAATATTGCCGGAACATCGAATCCGCCGATCCTTGGCGATTGAAAAAATCGGCGCTCGCTTTTGTCTGTTATTCCATCTGGAATCGTCTGCAAGACATTGACATTCCGACGCTTTTATTCGGCGCTTCCAAAGACGAACTCCATAATCGGGAGAATATCCTCCGCATCAATGAATTGTTGCCCGGCAGCACTTATGTCGATCTGGAAACCAACAGCAACACGCATAATGAACTTATGGTCAAAGAAATGCGAAAGTTTCTTACAAAGATTGCATCTCCGGCAGAAGTCTGAATCCTGACTCATGTAACGAGTAGATAAAAAGGCCTCCGACCTCGGATTATTGACCTCTGACCTCATTTCAGCGACTTTTTAGGTACTTCGGAGAACCTTTAAGGTGCTTCGGATATATTTTTCTATTCTGGTTTATGTGCGAATAACAAAAAGCCCGTCCAGCAGAAACCGGTCGGGCTTAAAAATAGAGAAATGGAGTATTTATAGGAGTCCAAAACCAGAATAGATCGAATACAAGTCTATTTAATCAATAAACATTTCCTCACGGAACTAAAATGATCTGTCTTCATTTTTATTATATAGACTCCGGATTGAATTCCGCTTGCATCCCAATTTATCGTGTAGATACCTTCCTGATATTCACGATCGACAAGGTCTTTTACTAACCGACCTCGAATATCATATATGGATATATTGACTATCGATCTCTCCGGAAGCGAGAACGATATTTTCGTTTCTGAATTGAACGGATTTGGATAATTCTGAGAGATCTGAAAGGAATTTATCTTGCATTCGATATTGTCAATCGATACGAAATCTCCATATGTTACGCCATGTATTTTTACGGCAACCAATGTATTATCCTCTTTAATTCATAAACCGCGGAGTTCCCCGCAGAATGCGGGGCGGAGGACATTTCATAATTTTATTATTTAAAAAATATTTGGTCTTGATTATGGCTCTAAGTTATTAATAAATAGCTAATCTCTGCGTTCTCAGCGTGCTGAATCCCGCCAACGGCGGTGGCTGCGGTGAATTATTCAGGTTAGGTAAATATTTCCGAATAATTGGGAGGTCAGGTTGCCAATTGGCAAGCCGCAATTTGATTTTGCATGAAACAAGCTTTTGGTTTCCGGAAGATCAGCCCAATCAGAATTCTTCCCTTTTATAATGCAATTCCCAGTGGGATCGTTGAAAATTGTTTTTTCAAGCAGATAAAGAATGAATGGCAAGTCAAAATCAATTTTAAGTATGTTGGCCAGCAATACCGATTTTACCTTATCAAAAAGTAATCTTCGGTTCATGGCCATAAAATAACCCTTTATGTCGAGTTTTAATATATAACCATCCTGGCTGTAATTGCCAGTACAGGATCGAATAAAATGGTCAATCCGATGAATGCCATAATGGGTTCCTTTACCTATACGACAGCTGAAACTGTCGTTGATAAAAATCTTTTCAAATATCGGTGAGATGTAATTGAAAATAAAATGATGAACTATCCTGTCGCAGAAATCCGCGGCAAATATTTCCCGTTTTACCGGTTTATCAACGACAAAGCAAATGCTTGGTTTCGGTTGGTATTTTTGTTCAATTATCTCATCGAACAATGCAAAAAGGTTGCTTTCAAAATGCTTTTCAAAGGCAAGCGCATTGATTGTATTCCGCCCCGATCAGGATCGGGGTTGTGTCAGGTGCTCATATCTGACACCTGATCTCTGGGATTCAACTCCAATGTCTGTTGATTATAGAGATTATGGAAATTATGGAGTACTTCAATCCACCGTTGGCGGACATTCTGCCGTGTTGAAGTCGCTTGAGCGTCAGCGAAAGGCTAAACTTGTTTTAACCTTCGACTTATCAATCTGCTGTAACTATGGAGTGCATTAACCGCGTTAATGCTTGCGAACGAAGTTCGCAGAGTGAATCAATTTCTTCGCTTCGCTCAGAAAGCGGCAACGCGGCAGAATGTCCGCCCCGGTGGGTTGCCGCACTCCACAGCCCGTCGTTTGAGCGGAGCAAAAGCGTGGCGCGAACTCCGTCGTCTGCGACGACGAGTTCCAACGCGGTTGGAACACTCCATAATAGCAAATAGTCAAATAGGCTAATCCCCTACACAACGAACGGAGAAACCACCTTGCTTACTGCCGTAGCCACGGCTAACGCCTGAATTATAGTAACGCAGACCTCGGTACCAGGCGTAGTCACTACTGTACTCAGTCGCCGACCACCAGTAACCGTAGTAGCCAACGTCGTAGTACGTACCATCGCCGTAACGGTAGCCGCCGGGCAACGCCGAAAAGCCGCTTTCGTTGGTGGCGCCCGTATTGGGACTACTCCAGTGCGTAGTTCCGGCTTCTTTCATCTTGCCGCCGGCTACGCTTGAACCCCCCAGATAATCAACCAACGTTTGCCACTCCGCATCAGTTGCCACATGCCAGCCCGTAGGAGCAATATTGCGACTATCAGTTACCGCATACCAGTTGTAGAGCCGACCATAAGAAGTGTCAGCATTTGTTGCATTGTTGTCATAATTGCAATAAGCGCCAGTAGACAGATTATAATACCAATCGGTATCGTCAAAAATATTGGGTATTGCTTCGCCATTGCGGTAATGGGTCACTTTCAGGTTTTCCGCCATCCAGATTTGATTTCCTATTTTTATCGTTTGGTAAACATTGCCATCAATATCAGTGACTTCTGAGCCTGTGCTTTCAGTGGGATTATTTTCACAACTGAAGAATGTGAAAAAAGCAAATCCCAGAAACATCGCAAAAAACAGTCTTTTCATCATGGTAATCCTCCCTTTGGTTTAATATTAATCCTTTTAAAATAGATCATTATTGGTAAACGCTAACGGCTGACGCATCACCAACGGCGAACGGAAAACCGGTTAGTTTTATTCTTCTAAAAATACTTTCCAAACTTTCAAACCTATAAATCACAGAACAGCTTTCGCCGTTGCGTGAATGCGATGGTTAGATGTAAAAGTTTGAACATTACCTCAGTAATACGGCCTTTCTTGTTCTGATAAACGCATCCTTTATTATTCTAATAAAATATACGCCAGATGATAAATTAGTGACATTCCATGTTGTTGAATATATACCAGGTGCTAATTTACCGTTGAAAATCGTTTCCACTTTTCTGCCTTGCAGATCAAAAACTTCTATGTGTACATCACCATAACTAGGTATTGAAAATTCAATGGTTGTAATGCTATTGAATGGATTTGGGTAATTACTATTCAATGAAAACTCAAATGGGGATGATTTATCAGAAATAATCGATAATTCGGTTTCAGGCAGTACAGTAAATAAAACGCCATTATTGAAGCGACCGAATTCAATACTTTCAACTTTCCAAAGATAAATACCAGAAGTAATTGTTCTACCCTCCATATTTTCCAATGCCCAACTTTCTATTCCATCCATTAGTTCAGAATTATGTTCAATGTAATTAACAGTATCACCATCAATTGAAAAAATGTAAATAGAACAAATTGTAGGAAGATGCATAAAGAAAATAAGTGGTTCAGAACCAGACTGCCAAACAGCAGGATAAACATATGGGTTTGGAACTACATTATATCCTCCTTGATTGTCACTATAAAACATTAAAACAAAATCACTATTCATCATTTTACTTCCATCAGCGCCTGTTACGTTCTGGATAACGAACGTATTATTTGAATAAAGAGGAAATCCAAGGCCTGTCCCATCAGGTTCATCTACTGTCGTTTCATTTAGAAATGCACAGGAATACATTTCGGAATCATACCAAAAAGACAGCGGCGCACAGTTCATAGTAATATTTTCCGAATTTTGTATAAATATTCTTGATGAATCTGTGTGATATTGTCCTTCGTAATAATATCTCATATAGGTTATACTTTCTGCATTTAAAGACTCCAAATCAATTGCTTCGGAGAAACTCAATGCCAATCCGCTATTGATTTGAACCGTATCATTATTTGAAATAGAATGATATGTTATCTCCAGATATTCTTCTGCATTTTCGAAAGAAAAAACTACGGATATACATAAAGCAATTAAAAAAAGAAGTTTTTTAGTAAACACTTTAGTCCTTTGTTAGTGAATTGATTTTATACATCTAACG
>JBAZPZ010000074.1:0-10055 GCA_041645495.1 Fidelibacterota bacterium
GCGATGACGACGGTCAGCAGGAAAAACGAAATCCGGGTAACTCTTTTCATCTTATCCACTCCTTTACATCTCAATTTCATTTGTGGCAAAGTTATGGTCAGGCCGGTGTTTTTTCCAACATGATTTTTCCGGGACGGAGCATCCGGACGCCGTGCGCGGACGGAATGAAAAATCCGTTTCGGTTCAGGGTAAAATGGCATAACTTTTGTCGCCTTTGTAACCGCTTTCGGACAATCGTAAGAACTTGACAACAGTTGTAGAGGAATAAATGACGCGTATCGATAAACATCCGATCCTGGAAATTCCCGAAAATAGAAAAACAGTCGGTTTCTTTTTCAATGATAAGGAATTGGCCGGTTACGAAAACGAACCCGTTTCGTCCGCGCTCATCGCGAACGGCGTTCAGGAATTTTCCATTCACAAACGCGGCGATACACCTCAGGGACTCTTCTGCGCCAACGGTCAATGCTCTCACTGCACGGTGATCATAGACGGTTTTCCGCAAAAATCGTGCATCACACCGCTCAAATCCGGGATGAAAATCCGGACGTTGAAACATCTGCCCGAACTTCCCATCGACAACCAGCCACTCAATCATTTCCACCCGAAAGAATTGTCCTGCGATGCGCTGGTTGTCGGCGGCGGTCCGTCCGGACTGACGGCGGCTATCGAACTGGCGAAACTGGGTTTTTCGGTCGTTCTCGCCGACGATAAAGCCCGGCTCGGCGGCAAACTGCTCCTGCAAACGCACAAGTTTTTCGGTTCTATCGAGGATTGCTTCGCGGGAACGCGCGGCATCGACATCGCCGTCAAGTTAGAGAACGATGTTCGGAAATATCCGAACATCCGAATCTTCACGAATACATCTGTCGTCGGAATCTTCAAAGACCGGAAAGCAGGCTTATTCGTGGATAATCGGCAATATGTTATCGTCGCATTTCAGGGATTGGTCGTTTCGCCGGGCGCGCGCGAAAAAATGCTCGTCTTTCCGGGAAACAGCCTGCCGGGAGTTTACGGCGCCGGCGCTTTTCAGACGCTGGTCAACCGCGATCTGATCCGTTCGTCCCGGCGCGTCTTTATCGTCGGAAGCGGGAACGTCGGACTGATCGCCGCCTATCATGCGCTTCAGGCGGGAATCGGCGTCGCCGGAATTTGCGATATTCTTCCGAAAGTCTCCGGCTATCGGGTTCATGCCGACAAAATTCGCCGCATGGGCGTTCCAATCTATCTGGATCATACGGTCGTTTCCGCCGAAGGTAACGGCAAGGTCGAGCGTGTGACGATCGCCGAAGTGAATAGCGCCTTTCAACCGATTCGCGAAACCGCTAAAACATTCGAGGTCGATACGTTGCTGATCGCCGTCGGGCTGACGCCGGTGGATGATTTTTACGAAATGGCAAAGCAGTTCGGGTTCGCCGTCGTTTCGGCAGGTGACGCCAACGAGATTGCGGAAGCGTCGTCGGCAATGTTCGGCGGAAAGATCGCCGGACTTCAGATGGCGGCTTTACTTGGCAAAGAGACGCGAATCGATCCGGCATTGATGGAAAAATCTGAAATCCTGAAGAGCAAACCGGGACAGATATTTTCGCCGAATGCGGTAATCCTTGACGACAAGTTTCAGCCGATCATTCGTTGCGACGAGGAAATTCCCTGCAATCCCTGCACTTCCATTTGCCCGGTTCATGCGATCCGGCTGAGGAAGAATCTGGACAATCTTTTGGATATTCCAGAATACACCGGTGGTTGCACGGGTTGCGGCTTGTGCGTGCTGGTCTGTCCGGGTCTGGCAATTACGCTGGCGAAAAAGCGCGATGATAAAATTGCCGAAGTCGTTTTGCCGCATGAATATCTCCCGGACTTCAAGATCGGCGACCGGATTCCGCTGACCGACCAAACCGGCAATTATCTCGAAGACTCCGAAGTCACGAAAATCCGGTTCAACAAGAAATTCAAGACACATTTAATAACCGTTTTAACGACGGTTGAAAACGGAGCGAAAGTCGCCGGCATCCGTGTGCAGAAACCTGCGGTCACTCAGCCGTTGCCGACCGCCTCGTTTACGGATTCGGCAGACGACGGCATCGTTTGCCATTGCGAGATGGTGACACAAAAAGAGTTGGTGAAATATATCCGGGAAAATCACGTCCGCGATATCAATCAGTTGAAGCAGGCGCGGGTCGGCATGGGCGCGTGCGGCGGGAAGAATTGTTCCGTCGTGCTGTCGCGCATTTTTGCCGCGGCTGGCGTCGATTGGAAAGAGGTGGCGCCCGGTCGAAAGCGTCCGCTGAGCGTCGAAGTGCCGATGTCGGTCATCATCAACGAGAAGGACGGTGAATAAGATGAAAAAATTTGACGTAGTCATTATCGGCGCGGGAAGCATCGGCGTTCCGTTGAGCTTTTATCTGGCAAACAGGGGACTGAAAGTCGCCGTTCTCGAAAAATTCCCATCGACCGGACGCGGACAGAACCGCGCGGCGATCGGCGGCATCCGGGCGACCTTTTCCGATCCCGCCAAAATCAAGATCTGTCTGCAAACCATCGAGATCATGAAAAACATGAAAGCCGAACACAGCATCGATGTCGATTGGATCGCGGGCGGCTATCTCTATCCCGCTTACGACGAAAAAACCGAGATCGCCTTCAAGCAACTCCTCGATTTCCAGAAACAGTACAAACTGAACAACCGCTGGATAACGCCGGATGAAATCGACAAATTGGTTCCCGGCATCAATCGAGAAAACCTGCGCGGCGGAAATTTCTCGGCGGAAGACGGTTCGGCGTCGCCGCTCAAAACGACGGCGGCTTTCACGTTGCTTTCACGCCGACGTGACACGGAATTTTTCTTCGACGAAGAAGTCCGCTCGATGAAAATCGAAAAGCGGAAGATCGTTTCCGTCGAGACATCCAAAGACGTCTATTCGGCGGGCTTGTTCATCAACGCCGCCGGAGGCGACGCCAAATCGGTCGGGGCGCTGGCGCATGCCGATATTCCGATCTACACCGATTGCCACGAAGCGGGCGTCACGGAAGCGGTTCAGCGCTTCTTCGAACCGATGATCGTCGATATTCGTCCCGACGGAAACTCTATCAACTATTACTTCTATCAAAACGCAGAAGGACAAGTCGTTTTCTGCATCACGCCGGAGCCGAAAATCCTCGGCGCCGACATCGACAATACTTCGACATTTCTTCCGCTTGTCGTCAAACGGATGGTTCAACTGTATCCCAGACTCCGCCATCTGCGCGTGCGCCGGACGTGGCGCGGGCTTTACCCGATGACGCCCGACGGCTTCCCGATTGTCGGATTTACAAAAGAGGTCGAAAATTTCTTCCTCACCGTCGGCATGTGCGGTCAGGGATACATGATCGGTCCCGGACTCGGAATGATCGTCTCTGAAATTCTTGTTGACAAAACGAACCGGCATGACGAGATTCTGACGCAATTGACGCTTTATCGGAAATTCACCGGTAATGAAATGTTGAAGTAACTCTCAAATCCAATCATTCTGGAGCACTTATGACTATCGTACTCTCGCATCGAGCCAAAGCGCTCAAACCTTCCCCGACGATGACGATCTCCGCGCTGGCGACAAAAATGAAGTCGGAAGGTATTGACGTCATCAACTTCGGCGTCGGCGAGCCGGATTTCAACACGCCGGAATACATTCGTCAGGCGGCGAAGACGGCGATCGACGAAAATTTTACGCGCTACACGTCGGCGCCCGGTATTCCTGAACTTCGCAAAGCCATTGCCGACAAACTCTTTTGCGAGAACCGATTGTCGTACAAACCGAGCGAGATCGTCGTTTCGCCCGGCGCGAAAGCCGCGATCATCAACGTGCTGATGGCGGTCTGCGATCCGCGCGACGAAGTGCTGATCCCGGCGCCTTACTGGGTGAGTTACACGTCGCAGGTGGAAATGCTCGACGCCATTCCGGTTTTAATGCCGACGGACGAAACGACCAATTTCAAAATCACCGCCGAACAACTCGAGCAGGCTATTCGGGAATTGCCGAATCCGAAAGTTCTCATCCTGAATTCTCCGAACAATCCAACCGGCGCCGTTTATACGCAGACGGAATTGGAACAGATCGCCGCTGTCTGTATGAAGTATCGACTGACGATCGTTTCAGATGAAATTTATGAAAAACTGATCTACGACGGCGAAGTTCATCATTCGATCGCCGCGATTTCCGACGAAGTCAAGGCGCAAACAGTCGTCATAAACGGCCTTTCCAAAGCGTTTGCCATGACCGGCTGGCGTGTCGGTTATGCCGCCGGACCGGCGGAAATCATCGCCAGCGCCGTACGGATTCAGGAACACACCACATCGTGCGTCAATTCCATCGCCCAGAAAGCCGCACTCTGCGCGTTGACCGTTAAAAGCGACGAGATGGAAATGATGCGGAAGGAATTCGAGAACCGCCGGAACTATTTAGTCGCCGAACTGAACAGGATCGAACAAATCCGTTGTCCATTGCCGGGTGGCGCATTCTATGCGTTCCCGAACGTCTCCTACTATCTAAAAAACAACCGGAAAAATATCCGCAATTCCGTCGAACTCTGCCAGTTACTTCTGCAGGAATTCAAAATTGCGCTGGTTCCCGGCTCCGGTTTCGGCGCAGACAATTACGTCCGGTTCTCTTACGCCACGAGCATGAAAAACATCGCCGAAGGCGTTAGCCGCTTTTCGGACGGTTTAAAGGCGATTCTCTGAGGCGTTCTAAAGTGCAACCAAAGACAAAAGGCGCTGATTTCGATGTCTGGGTTTACGAAACCTTTGTCGAAGAAACTGCCGATCTGAAACGCATGTTGCCGTCGCACATCCGCGCCGGATTCACCGAAAAAACCATTCAGGAATCGGGAGACGAATTTCCGCGTGCGCCAATTCTAAGCGTCCGTTCGCAATCCATCATTCCGGTTCAATGGGCAAAGAAGCTTTCCGGAATTTTGTCGCGAAGCACGGGCTACGATCATCTGGAACGTTATGTCCGCGATACCGAAAAACCGATTCCATGCGGTTATTTGCCGCTATACTGCAACCGCGCGGTCGCCGAGCAGGCAATGCTGTTATGGATGGCGTTATTGAGAAAACTTCCACAACAAACTCGCTCGTTCGGAACGTTTTACCGGAATAATCTCACCGGAAACGAGACCGCGGGGAAAACGCTTCTCGTCGTCGGCGTCGGAAATATCGGCTCGGAAATCGTCAGGATCGGCGTTGGACTCGGCATGAATGTTCTTGGTATCGATCTCGTCGAAAAGCATTCGTTCGTCAACTACACAACCTTTGACGACGGAATCGGCAAAGCTGACATCATCGTCTGCGCGATGAACCTGACGAGCGAGAATGCCGGATATTTCAATTACGAACGATTCCTGATGGCAAAGAAAAGCGCGATTTTCATCAACATCTCGCGAGGCGAGATCTCACCTTCCACCGTTTTACTTAAAATGATCGAGGAAAATCGGCTCGGCGGTGTCGGACTGGACGTTTACGATCACGAAAGCGAACTCGCGGAATCTCTGCGCACCCGTAAAAAGAGCAATTCGCAGGAGGTTCGCGCCACGCTCGCGCTCGCTGAAAAGCCCAACGTCATTCTCACGCCGCACAACGCATTCAACACGATCGAGGCGGTTGCTCGCAAAGCGGAACAGAGCGTCCGGCAGATCGATCACTTCCTCCAAACCGGGAAATTCCTCTGGCCTGCGCCAATCGTCCTTAACGATAAAAGCAATTGCCTCTGACCTCAAATTTTCCATTTAACCAAATCGACCAACCGTTCGTCTAATATCCGATTTTTATAAACAGTGAAATATTCGGAGAATAATGGAGCATACTACCGAATGAAAAAATTCAGTGTATTTATCTATCTCTGCCTTTTCTTCTCTCTGGCGTCGGCACAGGCGCCGCAACGTCCGGCCGGCAACCGATCCGGTTCCTCACAACGCCCGGCAGTTGGCAAATTGACAGGCATCGTTATCGATGACCGCACCGATAAACCGATCGAATATGCCGCGACGATCATATTAAACGTCCGGGATTCGAGCATCGTCACCGGCACGATTACCGATCCAAACGGCGTCTTCATGCTCGAAAAGATTCCGTTCGGGCACTACCGAATCAAAATCTCGTTCATCGGTTATAAACCGCGCGTCATCGAAGATATCATTCTAAGCCCTAAGAAAATGGAAATGAATCTCGGAACGATCCGCATTCAATCGACGGTTCTCGATATGAAATCCGTTACCGTCACCGGCACGATGAAGCAGATCGAATACAATCTGGATAAAAAAATCGTCAAGGTCGATAACGAAGTCGCGACGATGGGCGGAACGGCGCTGGATGTCATGCAAAACATTCCGTCGGTTACCGTCGATCTCGATGGAAATGTCAGCCTGCGCGGTTCGTCGAACGTGACGATCCTGATTGACGGTCGTCCCTCTCAGATTTTAAACCTGGAACAGATTCCGGCCAGTATGATCGATCGGCTGGAAATTATTACCAATCCCTCTGCGCGATACGATCCCGAAGGCATGTCCGGAATCATCAACATCGTCATGAAAGAGAAACAGACGCCGGGATTGAACGGAATGGTTTTGCTGAATGCGGGCACCAAAGACAAATACAGCGGCTCGCTGAATCTGAATTACCGCGTGAACCGGCTCAACCTGTTCGTTAATTACGACGGCCGATTTTCACACATGAACAACTGGATGACGCGGAATCGCGAATCGACTTTCACGGATTCCGTTTCCGTTCTCGATCAGGATGAAAACGCGCGGCGGAATATGCAGTTCAGCAACTTCAAAGCCGGCGGCAATTATGTCTTCGATCCGTTTCATACGCTTTCCTTTTCTGTCGTGAAAAACATTCACGGAATGAGCGGAAACGAGACGACCGATTACGAGACCCGCGACGGGCTTGAGAATCTGACGAATGCTTATACACGTTTCGTCGATGAAACCGATGATGAATCCGGCTCGGAAGTCGCGCTGAATTATAAAAAGACCTTCGCGCGCGAACTGCAGGAACTCACCGCGGATTTCTTTTATTCAAACCGGCTGGGCGATGAAAACATGGAAAGCGTTCAGGAAGATTCCATTGTCGATCGATTGCCGATCGAGACCATTATTCCTTTCCTGCAAAACACATTCACGGATTCCAAAGGCAGAGTGGCGACGATCAAGACGGATTATACGCATCCTTTCCGGAACGGACTTCGCGTGGAAACGGGCTACAAGGGTACTTTCCGCCAGAGTGATTCCGATTATCGGCTGGAAGATTTCGTTTCGGACGAATGGGTAGTCGATTCCGCCGCAACGAATCACTTCATCTATTCCGAACAAATCCACGCCGTTTACGGAATTCTGGCGGGCACACGCGGACTTTTACAATATCAGGGTGGCGTTCGTGTGGAATATGCCGCCAGTTCATCCGATCAGGAAACGACCGACGAGACTTTTTCGAATTCCACCTTCGATCTGTTTCCCAGTCTGCATTTACAATACACGTTGACCGAGCGGCAGGGTTTGCAGTTCAGTTACAGCCGACGTATCAACCGGCCCCGAAGCCGGTCGTTGAACCCGTTCATCAACTACGAAGATCCGCAGAACCTTTCCGCGGGAAATCCCGACCTCAAGCCGGAATACATCGACGTCGTCGAAATCGGTCACTCGTTCGATTCGCGCCCGACATCCGTCAATACGACGCTCTTTTATCGGCAGGTGACCGGCATGATCACGGGCATCATGAAACTGCAGGCGGACGGCACGACGCTGACGACATTTGAAAACCTGAATAACGGGAAATCGGTCGGTCTGGAGTTGGTCGTCAATCAACAGATCTTCAAATGGTGGCGATTCAACGCGAATTACAGTTATTTCCTAACGGAATTGTCCGGACCGGGACTCCAATATGCGCAATCCACCCGGAGCGACGGATGGACGCTCAAATTCAATTCGTTCACGAGTCTCAGTAAGCGGACGAATTTGCAAGTATCGTTATTCTATTTCTCACCGACGATCTCCGGTGGCGATTTATCCCGTCAGGGTCATGGCGGCCATGGCGGCGGCGGAATGATGCAGGGCAGAACAAAGGCGAATTTCTTCGCGAATGTCGGCATCAAACATGAATTTATGGATGGCAAACTGACGGCGACGCTTCGTATCAGCGATTTGCTGAAATCGACCAAAATGGGCATGACAACCGTCGGTGAAAATTTTGTTTCCACCACACAACGCCGCCGCGAAGGACAAATCGTCTATCTTGCGCTTTCGTACAAGATCAACGAACCGATCCGTGAGAAAGAACGGAAGTCCGAAGACGAGGAACCGGAAATCGATATGGAAGATTTCTAACCGGCTTTAGCGATTCTTACCATTTTTCGTCGTATTTCGTCCAGATTTCATCGCCGAGCCGCCACGCGCGTTCGACGACTTTGTCGCCCCACTGGACGGTATAGTTCGTCAGGAATTTCCGCGCCTCCGACGGATTTTTCTTCAACAGGCTAACGGCTTCCTGCTCGATCTTCGGCTGGTCAGCTAAGAGTTGCTCCTGTATCGGTTTCCAGACGGCAGTCACATCTTTGCGCATGTCGCCCCAACGCTGAGCGGAAAGCGTTCCCAGATGGTTGAACGCCCACCACGCCGACTCGCGGGAAAAACCTTTAACCCTGCCATCGACTTTATACGGCTTCGCCAGATCGGTGACCGAGCAATAAATCGGAATATAGATCGATGAGGCAACATTATCGAGCGCCAGCCAAACGACACCGCCGACTTCGTTCGGCAACCAGTCGCGCGATTGAGTAATCGTTGCGTACATCGTGTACCAGCGGGCAATCGGCCGTTCTCCAAGCGCACCCCAGCCGCCATTGATCTTGAAAATCGGGTTCATTTCATACGGCATGAACGGGTTGGCGAACGGTGAAATCTCGGTCTTTCCCTCTTTGTTCGTCCACGTAATATTCTTGACGAAATTGAAATCCGTTCCTTCAAAAAAATCCTGAAACAGCGCAACCATTTTCGGCAAATCAACCGGCGCGTCCGGCTTGACCGAGAACGGATAATTCTCCGAATCGGGATGAAGTTTCAGCGACGGAGCGACAAGATCGAGCACACGCCATTCACGGCGACGCGCGGCATACGAAACCCGTCCTTCGGGATCGTAAGCGTAACAAAACTCGAAAGGTCCGTCGTTCGGATTCCACCAGCCGCTGTCCTGCGCAACTTTATATATGTTTTCGGACGCCATAAAATAATCCCGGTCGTTCAGATCGATCTGCCGGATTCGGCTGGCGTTCGCATTGATGGAAACGTGCCCGTCCGGAACGCGGCGCGCGACCCAAATCGAGCCGACGTTTCCCTTGCCGGGACCGACGATTTCCAGATGCCAGACCTCTTTGGTGTCGGCAATCGTCAGGCATTCGCCTTCATCGTTATAACCGTACTTTTTCGTTAACTCGCCAGTCAGACGAATCGCGTCCCGCGCCGTCGTACTGCGTTCGATCATCAGTCTCACCAACTGCTGGCAGTCGATCAGGCATTTTTCCGACCTCAGCGACTCGCGCCCGCCGAATGTCGATTCGCCGATCGCCAGCTGACGATCGTTCATACATGGATAAGCCGTGTTGATGAAGCCGAATGTCGATTCGATCTGCGGAATCTCGCCTTGCGGAATGTAAGTATAGGACGGCATCGCCAAGGAATCATAATCGACGCGCTTGACAATCATTGTCGTCGATCCTTTTTTGAATTTCTGCGGCGGCACGATGTCGATCGATGAGCGCGTACGGTGACTGTCGCATGTATGCGATGTCATCACCGAGCCGTCGACTGACGCTTTTTTCCCAACGGTGATCGATGTGCACCCATCGGGACGATCATTGACCCAATCGGAGTAATTCATTCGCGTCTGCCCAAAAAGCAGGCTGGAAAATGATAACACCAAAGCGCCAATTCCTAGTAAAACAAAATTCTTCCCTGACTTCATTATTTTTCTCCTACTAACTCAGCATTCGCAACCAATTTTCAATTTTCATTTTTAAACTTTT
>JBAZPZ010000075.1:0-10001 GCA_041645495.1 Fidelibacterota bacterium
GATAGCCTTCTTCCCATTCTCCCTCGTGTTGTTTTCTAAACTGCTCCTCGTAAGTGACGCGGTCCTTGGTCTCACGTCGCACCGCTGAACCACGGATATATTCGATGGAAAGATCGGTTTCCTTTTTGGCATTATTCATCATAGTTCGAACCAATTTCGGAAAGCTAGTTACCATTAGGCTGATTAATATCGCAGACAGGAGAGTTACGGGGATGACAAAGATCAGGATTTTCCGCTCTGCATAACCTATTCGTTTTTGTTTCCTTCGGTGATGCGTCAAGTGTTCCATTTCTCAGTTCCCTTTGGCAACTCAACCATTCTCTTATTACGGCCTGAACAAATCCTGTCGAGTAACGAAAAACAGGTCGGCGATTGCTTCGGATCGAAAGCCGCCGATCAGCAGGAAATACTTTTGCGCGCCGGACGGCTCATCCTTCATCTGAACGATTTGTAAAAAATATCGCAGTTTTGAATATTTTTCCCGAGCTTGATTGGCGCCCTGTTCGGTTGCATATTTTCCCATCAGGATGGAATAATCGAGGCTAATGACCTCCGCTTTCGTGTTTTGACCGGAGTAGATCAGCCGGTCCATTTGCTTTTTCGCAAGTTCTTCGTTCGCATATCTGCCGGTGCAGATCAAATACATCTCCGTTTCAGGATTTGGGTAACTGAACGATAGAAAGGTGCGAAGGCCCCGCTTATTGTATTTGTCCGCAACCTTTCGGGCTTCGCTGAAGATTGTCTCGGTCTTGAGTAAAACCGTGAAAGGTTTGGAGATTTTAATGATCTGTGCCGTTCCTTCGGTGTAAGGAACGACTGTTAGTTGAGATTTTGGAGGAACCGCGGTTGTGATAGGCGGCATTGGTTTGGGTGATTCGACGGTTTGACTTGTTTCTTGTTTTGAAGGAATTTGACTGACCGGCTTCTCTTTTGTTGTCTTTTTTGGCATATCCGGCAACGGCTCGATACCGTAACGCTCCTGAAGGGCTTTTAATTCGGCAGGAACCGTTCTGGCTTCGATGGTGTCCGTCTCTTCGACAACCGTAGTGTCCGTTAAAATCGAATCCGGCGCAATTGCTTTCGTCTGAACGGGTAATGTGACTTCAGACGTAACTTTTGCCGCAGGTTTGCGATGTGATTTAATCGCATGAATTCCCAAATAACCGAGGAAGAAAACGCTCGCTAAAGCCAAGATCGCCGCCAGTATGCGCCCTTTTCTTAATCGGTGGAAAATTCCGAGCATGAGACCTTCTTTTTCATTTAAAAAGAAGGATTGTAAAAATGCGAGCACTCGGTTTTGCTTGATGGGTTCTGCCGATTCGCCATACGAATAATGATAATCGTAGCTATACTTGTAATCGGCGTAATCGGCGCTGACGTCGGCTTTCATTCCGTTGAGCACGACGCCAAGGATGTCGGATTTGAGCATCTCGAGTTGATTCTTCGAACGACGGAGCGTGCCGCGGGAAATCTTGCCCTGATAGTAAACCAGAATAACGGTATCGACTTTGGAGCCCAGCACGGTCGAATCCGTGGCCTGAATAACTGGCGCCGAGTCGAACAGGATAATGTCGTAGCGCTCCTTCAATTCGCTGATGACTGTATCCATCAATTTCGAAGCGATGATTTCCGACGGGTTTCTTTCGATTCTTCCGCAGGTGAGAATGTTCAGGTATTCGATGCCCGGGATATTGTCGGTTCTGAATGTGTCTGTCGCCATCGTACCCATCATCAAATCGCTCATCGTCCGGATGACGCCGTCCAAAGGCTCTTTCCGAAGAATGACGTCTGTCAGACCGGGCTCTTTGTCAATGCCAAAAAGTTTGGAGACGCGTGGCTTCCGCAAATCGGTTTCAACCAACAGCGTATTCAGGCCGATCTGGGCGAGCGAAACGGCAAGATTGACGGAAACGGTCGTCTTTCCTTCGCCTGCGACGGACGAAGTAACCATCACCGATTTGTAGCCTTTATCGAGCAAACCGAAATGAACGTTCGTGCGAAGACCGCGGAACGCTTCGGCCATCGTCGATTTCGGATTGTAATGTGAGACGAGTCGAGCCTGCATTTGCAGGATTTCGTCGGGCACCTCCGTTGTGATTTTTTCTAGAAGTTTCGATTTGATATTTTCGATATCGACGTACGGGATGATTCCCAGAACTGTCGTATCGAGCGTTTTTTCGATGTCGTCGATCGTGCTGAATGTCGTATCGAGCGTTTCTGCCACGAACGCCAGCACGATTCCAAGGATCAGTCCTATGATGATTCCGATTGCTGTCGTCGGTCCGATCATCGTCGGATTGATTGGTTCATTCGGGAGAAATGCGGGGCGGATAATAAATACTTCCTGAACCTGCTCCGACATTTTGATAAGCGCTTCCTGATACCGGATTTCGAGTTCCTGATAAATTTGCGTCTTGATCTGCAGTTCGCGCTCCAGGTTCGATAGCGTCAATCCCAAAAGCGGGAGTGATTTGTATTCCTGATCGGTCTTTTCGTAGGTTTCCTTCGTCACGCGCTCTGTCCGTATCAATGTTTGCCGAAACGAATAAAGTTCCTGCATGAATCGCTTTTCGGACGTTTGAATCTGACGCTGTAGGTCTTTGATGATCGGATGCTGGGGCGTGTAATATTGAAGGTAATTATTGTACGTTGTGCGTTGCTGATTGAGCGATGCCTGCAGCGTTTCAAGCGCGCGATTCGGCGTGTTCAGCAAGAAGCTGAATGCCGAATAATAAATGTAATCCGGGTTTCGTTGGATTTCGGAGATGATATTATCGACCTGTACGATATCGGCGCGAATTTTCTCTAATTTGACTTCATTGGCATCCAACTGGCCGGTCAGTCGGCTGGCGGCTCCGTCGAGTGTGATAAACCGGTTTCGTTCCCGGTAGATTTGTACGTTCCGTTCGGACGCGCGGAGCGAACTTTCGGCTTTTTCGAGCTGAGTACGGATGGCGTTCAACGCTTGCGTGGTCTGAGCGTTTTTCTCCCGAAAACTCTCTTCGCTGTAAACCTTGGCGAGCGCATTGGCCAATATATATGCCTCCTGCGGATCGTAGCTCGTCGTGGTGATGTTGATGATATTGGTATAGCCTTCTTGTTCCGTTTTCACTCGGGATTTAAGTCTGGAGACGATCGCAAAATATTTCGGATTGCTACGGATTTCATCCGAGGAGAGTGACGAGTCGATCAATCCCATCGCCTGAGCGGTTTTCTCGATCATCGGGTAACTTTTAATAATTTCCGAGCGCGTTGCGAGATCGTCGCCTTCTCCCCAGGAAATATTCGCCAGATAGAGTCCCATCAGATTCGTCTGTCTCTCGATTTTGAGGCTGGATGAGGCCTGATAGAGCGGCGTCGGCTTGTTCATAATGGCGAAGATCATGCTGAATCCGCCGAGCATGATGATGGTTACGATCACGATGATCTTTTTCTTCTTGATAATTCGCCAGTAATCGCGAAGGTTGAGCTCGTATTGCGGCATACCTATTCTCTATTTAATATTGTTGAGCACGATGTATATAGTAAAAATCGTCGAAACCAGCGTCAGGACGGTCGCGATCGGTTGAACCTTTTCGGCGATATTGACGAAAATGCCGCGTTGCCTGTTGGGAACGATGATGCGGTCGCCGTCTTCAAGAAAAATGTTCTTTTTATCGGCGCGATGGTACAAAAACCTGTCCATGTTGAAAACGACGGTGTTGCCGTCTTTCCGCGTGACTGTGATGCTTTTCAGGTCTGCCGCCGCCGTCAATCCGCCGATCGTCGCTAGAAATTCGGCCAGACGTACATTTCCGGAGATCGGATAAATTCCCGGGCGATTGACCTGCCCGAACACGAAAATATTCCGTGCGCTGAGTTCGACGACGCTAATCCGGACGACCGGTTCGCGGTAATACTGCTTCGCCACGCCGGCCAAGACTGTCTGCGCTTTATCGATCGTCATGCCGCCGAGGCGGACGGCGCCAAACAATTTATGGTAGATATTTCCATCCGTATCGATGATATATGATTCCGTATCGGCCGGTTTGCTTTCGGTTAGCGATGCCTCGTTAATGCTGATCTCGACAATGTTGCCGTATTGCAGGATGTAATTTTTGGAAAGAAGCGAATATTTGTCTTCCATCGCGGCGCGTGGTACGATCACCTTGTCTTTGTCTTTTAAAACAATGTTATTAACGGGTTGATTGGTGTAAAGATACCGTTCCATGTCAAAAATGATGGTCGTTCCGTCTATCCGGTTGACTGAGATCCTGGAAATATCCGCATCGACGGTCGTTCCGCCGTTCATAATGATGAATTCCGCAACGGTCGTCGTATTCGGTTGGATTGGATAGATGCCGATTCTGGGAACTTCGCCGTAAAGCAGGACGTCTTCCATTCTTTTTTCCAATACCGTGATGTTAACGGTCGGAGATGTGAAATACTGGGAAAATTTGATTGTCAGCAATTCTTCGGCTTCGGATACGGATAACTTTTCCAATGATACTTTTCCCAGAAGTTCATGAAAAATAGTGCCGTCCTGATTGATGGATACGATGTTGCTTTTTTCGACGGGTGTGCCTTGCTGACCGATGTCGAGATAGGAAATTTTAATCTTATCACCGGGTCCGAGAATGGTGAAGGCTTTATAGGTGTCCGGTTCCGTTGATACGGCAGCGCTCTTTTTCGTTGCCTGCTGGGCAAAAGCAGGATCGATCGCGCCGGTTAACAACAATAGAACCATTCCGAAAATCGTTAGGGATTTAAGGGAATGCACTGGATTCGCGCTGTTCATAATTCTATACCTGTTTTTCCACATTTTCCGATTCGTCGTCCGTGTCGGAGGAAAACGGTCATCATTCTTCCCGGTACTTTGAAATGACATTTGCCAGAACGCTGTTGGTCAGGTAAAGAAGATCGATCGGTTTGCAGATGTAATCCGCGGCGCCGTTTTTCATGGCATCCAGTGCGATCTCCTTATCGGACATTCCCGTAACCATAATGACGTCGATTTTTGGCGTATTCTTTTTGATCTGTTTCAGGAATTCGATCCCGTCGCCGTCCGGGAGTTTGATGTCCAGTAACATGAGTTCCGGGTGAAAGGTTTCGATGGCGGCTTCTGCCTGTTTGCGATTATAGGCTTTCTCGACGATATACCCTTTCTGAAGCAACAAGTCTTCGAGAAGTTCCACTATGTCAAATTCGTCATCTACTATCAATATCTTTTTCATCTCTTTTCTCTTTCTGATGCAATTTAAATATTCATGGTCGATAAATCAATCAGTTACTAATACCGGAAGAACTCCGTACAGCCTTTTGAACAAACCGAAAAACATTTGTGTTTTTTGATGTAAAACCGGTAATCCCGGTATGTTTCGTTATTCCAGATTTCGGAAAACTTGTGTTCGCGGATGCTTCCCGGCGTGAAATTCATCGTGTGATACGGTCTGACCGATCCGTCCGGGAAAACATAAGCCGTCGCCCAAAGACTCAGACAACGATTCTTGTACGAAGTTGAGACGAACGGAAACTGCGTGTACCAAGTTCGAATTTCTTCGGCAGTTAGGTTGGGGTAAAAGTTGACGTCGGTTTTGTGTTTCTTTTGCCGCAGTTCGTCTGCTTTTTGGATCAGCACTTCGGGATCGATCTTCGGAAGTTCGTCTGAAATGAATCCGATCCAGTCGGTCGGAGATTGATGAAACCGTTCCTCGAATGCCGGAATGAAATGATTGACCGTGTCTTTGTCAAGAAACAGCAAGTGATGAAGCGTCAATCCGCTCGCCTGAATCTCTTCGGCAATGGCGATGATCTCATCGATATGCTGAAAATTGTATTCGGTCAGCGTACAATTGATATTTACCAGCGGCGTTCGCGATTTTCGTTTTCGTTTCGATTCCGCCAGCGCCCGAAATCCTTCCATCGCTTTGTCGAACGTGCCGGGAACGCGACGTATCTGGTCGTGAATTTCCCGCGGTCCGTCCAAGGAAAAAATGATCTCGTCCAAACCGGAATCGACGATCTCGTCGGCAAACCGGTGAATCAATGTGCCGTTCGTGACGACGTTGCAACGCAGGCCGGCGGATTTGATGGTTTTCACGACTTGAATCCAGTTGGGATACAGCATCGGTTCACCGCCGAAAAGCGTGAAATTGGGCTTGTGTTTCCGAACGTCGTCGATCAGCGCCTGAATCTCTTCCAGCGACAGCCGTTCGCTTAGCAGTGAGCGGTCATAATCTTTGAAAACGCCTTTCTCGCCCCACTGTCCGCACATCAGACATTTGAGGTTGCAGGAGTAAGTTAGAAACAGCGAAATCGTTTCCGGGCTGAAACTGCGTCCGCGGAACAAATGATAAGAGAGAGACGCTTTGAGCCGATGATTCAGGTTTTTAACGGCATAACCGGGTTGTTTGATCGCTTTTCGCAACGCTCGCCCCAGATTTTTTTTCGGAATCATGAAGATGTTTCCACGACGATCTATACGATAATTTTCAGTTTAAACGGAGATGTATCGCTTCCGAGGATGACGACATTTTCGCCTTTTTGTAAATCGGCTTTAAATACCGATTGTTTGGCGCCGATATGTTTGCCGTTGACGATGGTTCCGATACTGCTTCCGCGGTCGAGTACGTAAAACGTGTTTTTGTAGATGTTCAGCGACAGATGATTTCGTGAGATGTTGAACGGAACTTCATCCTGGAAGAAGAGGTCGTTATCGACAAAAATATCGTCGGTACGATGAGAGCTCTGGCGGCCGATTTTGTACGGGAATTTGGTGATGACGGTGGTTTTGTTCGAGAGAAGTTCGCGGGTTTCCTTGGTAATTCCTTCAATCCTGAGCGATTCCGGACGAGGCGCAGGCGCTGCCGTTTCGGATTCGCCTTCCATCATCTTGTTTTCCAGATAAACTACCATGTCGTTCGTCTGCCGGAGATGCTCGAAGAACGCCTTGAGAATGGGAATGATGAAAGCAACCTTGTCATCGAGCAGGGCAAAGAAGTCGTCGCGGACGATCTCATCGACGGTTACGGGTGTCTTGGCGACGACCGAAGCGGAGCGCGGTTTGTCGTCGATCAATCCCATTTCGCCGAAAATTTCTTCGCCTTTAAGCGTCGCTAAAAGGACTTCACGCTTTGGCCCTTTCCGACGAACTTCGACGACGCCGGATTTTAACAGATACGCCGAACTGCCGAAAGTTCCTTCTTTGATGATTACTTCGCCCGGGTTGAATCTGATTTCTCTCATATTCTCTCTCCAAATATTAAACCAAACAAATATAACAACATTTGGCAAAAATGGTAATTCTTATTTTACCGTCCGATGATTTTATGACGAATCACACTTGTCGCGCCTAAAATCTTTGAATTTCGGCCGTGATTGGTTCAGCGCTTCTTCGATGTTTGGGCAGGAACGCCGGTTTTCCAACCGCTGATTCGCGTCTTTTTCCAGACGAACGGCGTTTTTTCGACGACGATCCGTTTCTGGCGCTCTTTCCGGGACAGACTCTTTTCGACGAATATTTTCCGGTTGGTGAATGGATCGGTTTCCGTATAATACATGACGCCCGACCACGTCGAAGGCGCCGGAATGAAAATCTGAACCTGCTCCGGATGGATTTTCAGTTCTTTGGATGCGAAATTTCGAAGCCGCGTCATGTCTTCATCGGTGCATCCGGGATGCGCCGCAATCAGGTAATAGGTTAAATACTGTTCTTTTTGGGCCTGTTTGGAAAACAGATCGAACAGGTTTTTGAATTCGATCAGCGATTGGCGTCCGGGTTTGCCCATCAGCGCGAGAACGTTGTCTTCCGTTTGTTCCGGCGCGACCTTCATTTGTCCCGAGACGTGGTGTTTGACCAATTCCCGCAGATAAGCAACGCCGTTTTTGATGTCGCCGAGCGCCATGTCGTATCGAATCCCGGATGCGACGAAGACTTTCTTGATCTTCGGGAGAGCGCGAAGCGATTTCAGCAGTTCGATCTGTCGGGCGTGATCGATTTTCAGCGATGGGCAAATTTCGGGATACAGACAGCGCTTGTCGGGGCAACATCCCTTAGCGAGTTTCTTCCGGCATTCGAAGCCGTACATGTTCGCCGTCGGTCCGCCGACATCGACGATGTATCCTTTAAAATCCGGTAATTCCGTTAACTGTTTGGCTTCCTGAATGATCGAATTCCTGCTTCGACCGCGGACGGTTCTGCCTTCGTGAACGGCAATCGCGCAGAAGTTGCATTCGCCGTAACAGCCGCGATGCGTGGCGATCGAAAAACGAATCGTGTCGAGCGCTTTGACTTTTCCGCCTTTCGCATCGAACGGATGAATGGTACGCTCGAAATCCAATCCGTAAATTTTATCCAGTTCATCCTGCGTTTCGTAAACCTGCGGTGGATTTTGAATCAGGAACCGGTCGCCGTGCGCTTGGCATAAAGTCTTTGCCGTGATCGGATCGTTGTTCCGGTAAAATGTCTGAAACATGTCGATGAACCAGCGTTTGCTTTGGATAACCGCTTCAAAGGATGGAAGCGGAAGCGCGTCCGGAGGGCAATCTTTGGCGATATAGCAGATTCCGCGAACATTCCGAAAATCCGCGCCGTTTTTTAACCGGTCAGCCAACTTGATGATCGTTTTTTCGCCCATGCCGTAAACGAGAATGTCGGCTTTGGCGTCAAACAGAATCGACTTGCGCACTTTGTCCGACCAGTAATCATAATGTGCGATGCGCCGGAGACTGGCTTCGATCCCGCCGAGAACAATCGGTTTTGTATTCTTGAAATGCCGTCGAATCACGTTAGCGTAAACGATCGCGGCGCGGTCGGGTCGGCGATTGTTGATCCCGCCCGGCGTAAAATCGTCGCTTCGGCGTTTTTTCAGCGAAGCGGTATAATTGGCAATCATGGAATCGACCGAACCGCCGCTGACGCCCCAGAATAACAACGGTTCGCCGAGTCGCGAAATATCAGTTTTCGTATCGATCTGCGGTTGTGCGATGATGCCGACTCGGTAGCCTTCCGACTGCAGGACTTTGCCGATGACGGCGATGCCGATGTGCGGAATGTCGATGTAAGCGTCGCCGGTGATCAGAATGACGTCGCAGACATCCCAGCCGAGCCGTTTCATTTCATCTTTGGTTGTCGGTAAAAACATGGCGAATTACTGTTCGTTGATCTCCGCGGCGGATTTTCCCGCCAAATAACCGGTCGAGAACGCGGCCTGAAGGTTGTATCCGCCGGTGTCAGCGTCGATGTCGAGGATTTCCCCGGCGAAATAAAGTCCTTTCACGAGACGCGATTCCATCGTTTTTGGATTGACTTCTTTCAAATTGACGCCGCCCGCGGTGATGATCGCCTCGGAAATCGGACGGTGACCGATGACCTCGAGGCGGAAATCCTTCAGCCAGAGCCGCAGACGTTTGCGCTCTTCGCCGGTGACTTGACTGCACACTTTGTCCGGAGAAATCCCGGTCGATTCGATACAAACCAGAATCAGCTTCGGCGGCAGAAGTTCGTGCAGGATTTTCCGATACTGCATCTTGCCGTGTTGCCCGAAATCCCGCAGGAGACGCGCGTCCAACTTTACATCGTCGAGCGCCGGTTTCAGGTCGATGGAAACGGATACTTTTTTCTTTTCATTTAGCGCATCTACTGCTTGTTTGCTCAGCGTGAGAATGATCGGACCCGAAAGTCCGAAGTGTGTAAACAGCATCTCGCCGAACTCCGATGTCTGTTTTTTCCCGTCGATCCATAAACCGGCGGCGACATTTTTCAGACTCAATCCCTGAAGATTCTGCGCCGTTTCGCCGGAAGTGATCAGCGGAATGAGCGCCGGGCGGATTGGAACAATCGAATGTCCAACCGCTGAGGCGAGTTTGTAGCCGTCGCCGGTCGAGCCAGTCAGCGGATAACTCATTCCGCCGGTCGATAAAACAACCGAATCGGCTGCTATTTGTTTTTTCTCAGATGTTTGTAAATCGACGACCGAAACGCCGACGATTTGTCCGTTTTCGACAACAATTCGGTCCGCTTT
>JBAZPZ010000076.1:0-9965 GCA_041645495.1 Fidelibacterota bacterium
TGTGAAGCATGGCAAAAGCACCGAAATAATAAGAATGCAAAAATAAATTGGCAGTTTACTTCAAAAGATGCACGGATTAAACTTAGGAGACTTTATCCGACATTACAAGGATGACACGACACTAGAACCTATACACAACCATCACAATACCGAAAATTATATGATAGCAGAAATCCATTTAGTATTCATCTCGGAATAAGTGGTTACGGATTATTGACAGCTTGGGGATTAACTGTACTTGGGGCCGCAGCAATGGGTGATGCGACTTGGGCAACAACAATAATTCCAATTATTGGACCATATTTATCCATCAAAATAGTAGAAGAAAATGAAGAATATACTTTTCAACCAGGAGGAAAAATTCTATTAAAAGCCGCAGGCGATATACAGGCTCTTTTTGGGGTATATTTTTTATTTGCTGGTATAGGAAATTTGTTATGGGAACCTCCAAAAAATGTTAGTGTCTTTCCGACCAAGGATTTTTCAGGTCTATGCATCAATTATTCCTTTTAACGAAGTTTCGTTTAGAAAACAAATTCGTTAGATTGGATGAGAAGAAGATCTCTTTATTACGATAGGAGCCAGAGATAAAAATGATAGGTAGTAACCGGGTTTTACGTGGCGGTTCGTGGGGCTTTCTACCGACCGACATTCGTTGTGCCGACCGCAGTGGCAGGCGACCGGATAATCGCGTCGGCCGTAACGGGTTTCGTTCTGTGAGGACAAATTAGTTGATTACCCTTTTCGCTTTGGACTTTTACCCTTTTCTTTTGCTTCTTCTTTGGAGTGTTCCAACCGTGTTGGAACTCGTCGTCGGAGACGACGTTTTTCTGCGACTTTAGGTCGCAAGCATTAACACGGTTAATGCACTCCATAGCCAACATCGAGACCCGCTTAGCCTTCCGCTGACTTCTCTGGTCGCGCCGCAGGCGTCTCTGTGGGAGAAACAGGTTTAAGAGGCGATCGTAGAGGAACCATATTGTCGCTATTTTGGAGTGTTCCAACCGTGTTGGAACTCGTCGTCGGAGACGACGGACTGTGGAGTGCGGCAATGACATTGCCGCTTTCTGATCGTAGCGAAGGAATTGATTCTTTCTGCGAACTCCGTTCGCATACATCAACACGGTTGATGCACTCCATAGAAGATCGCAAGCATTAACACGGTTAATGCACTCCATAGAAGATTCTTCTTCCAGCATTTATACCCGACCGGGATGTAAGTGTGACTTTTTACTTGTTGTTATACCCCATTGGGTATATATTTCAAGCGTTGTTTGTTAATTGCACCCGAACAGGTATAGACATGAAAAGCATTTTGGCAGAATTTCTCAAAGAGCGTCGTCGCTTGCTTGGATTGACTCAGCAGGAACTCGCCCGGCGAGCAGGTGTGGGGCTACGGTTTGTCCGGGAGATGGAACAGGGCAAACAGTCGTTGAGATTAGATAAAATCAATCAGGTTTTGGCGTTGTTTGGGCACGAAATGGCGCCGCAACCACAATCCCGGGACAAGGAAAATGCGTAAGATAAAAGTCCTTTGGCATGAAAAAACGGCCGGATTCTTGTCCGAGACCAACGAAGGATATGTTTTCCAGTACGATAATGCTTATCTGGATAATCCTTCCGTTCATGCGATTAGTTTGACTTTTCCGCTCCAGCGGGAACCGTTCATCAGTAAAACCATGTTCTCATTTTTCGATGGCTTAATTCCTGAAGGCTGGTTGCTGGACATTGCGCAGGAGACCTGGAAGATAAATCCACGCGATCGCATGGGCTTGTTAATGGTTTGCTGTAAGGATTGCATCGGAGCGGTGTCAATGATTGCAGAAGAGGAATCGGATTTATGACCGAAAAGCAAAGTTGCCGTATTTGTTGCCAGCCGCTTCAACCCGACGAAATCAACAAGCAATACCACAGACGCTGTTGTCATCAACTATTTGGGCAAGCCACACCGCCAGAATTGCCTTATGCCTTATCGGAATTAAATGAATTAGCCAAACAGGTTGTCCGTAGCCGGATAACCATTCCCGGCGTTCAGGCCAAACTATCGCTTTTTATTGAAAATAGCCGTCACAGAAATAACCGCTTTACAATCGTCGGATTATGGGGGAATTTCATTCTCAAACCGCCTGTTAAGAATTTTCCTGAAATGCCGGAAATCGAACATTTAACCATGCTGATGGCAGAGATTGTCGGAATAAAAACCGTTCCCAATGGGCTTATTGCGCTTGCCGATGGAGAATTGGCCTATATTACTCGTCGGATTGACCGGGACGCAGACAATGGGAAAATTCACATGGAAGATATGTGCCAGCTGACCGGCAGGCTGACTGAAAATAAATATCAAGGTTCCTATGAACAAATTGGTACGATGATAAAGAATTATTCGTCGAATCCGCTTCTGGATTGTCAGCGCCTTCTGGAAGTTTTGATTTTTTCCTACCTGACCGGAAACACCGATATGCATTTGAAGAATTTCTCGCTGATTTATGCGCCTGACGGAATGATTCAACTTTCACCCGCCTATGATTTATTGTCAACACGATTGTTGATTTCAGAGAAAGACGATCCAGACGAAATGGCATTAACTCTGAATGGTAAAAAGCGTAGGTTGACTCCTAAAGATTTTCAACTGCTGGCGGAGCGGCTGGGAATGAACAAACGCCAATACGAAAATATTCTTGCTGGTTTTGTTCAGGCTTTACCGAAAATGATCGTGGCGACAGATTACTGCTTTCTTTCTTCGGAAAAATCATCCGAATTCAAGACGATTCTAATTCAACACGCAGAGAGGTTGGGAATTTGATGAACGCGTCTTCGTAGATGATGTACTCATCGCGAATATCTATTGCATGTCCCAATCAACCTAATTAACCAAATCTACCCAATCCAACCCAATCTACCTAATTCTCACAGATGCAACCGAACCGGAATCTTATTCAATAGAGACGTAATCCACACCATCACGAAAGAAAATGCGACGGATCGGAAAATTCCGACGATTCCTTCGTTGAAATGCGTCGATAAAAACGTAATGCCGAACAGGTTCAGAATCGCGTAGAAAATGGAAGGCAGGATGTAGGCGAGCAATGGATTGACGGCCGCCGGTTCGACGAATTTCGTCCAGCGCCGAAAGCCTTTCAGGTCGATGAGCCAGTAAAGCAGGACGAAAATCATACAGCACAGTCCCGAACTGTAAAGGCACCACGTCGGCGTCGCCAGATTCTTGGAAATCCCATAGAGTGGCCGGAGAAAGGAGCCGATCGCGAACATGAAAGCAGCGAAAACCAGAATCCAGAAGATATTTTCCGTGATGCTCTTTTCGGTGTCTCTTTTCATTAAAATCATCGAAGTGATCAACCCGGCGGTGGCGATGGCGGAATGACCGCCGATGTGTCCGCCAATCCAGAGGAAATCATTGATGAATCCGAGAAAGGCGAGTTTCCCGGTTTTGTCGCCGATGTACAGCGCAATGAAAAACGCCAGAACGCCGATGATCGCCGGGAAATGTTTTCTGAGCAGAATATAAACAGCACAGGTCGTCAAATACGCCCAGCCGATGAGTCCGAGAATTCCCCACCAACTCGTTTTCAGCCAGTGCAAATTGCCGGTTTCTCCGCCACGGTAAGAGACGGCAAGAACAACCAGCATCAGCGCGCCGAGGTATTTTAACGATAAATATAGTCGCTGTTTGCCGCCGGTTGCCGCCGGATATTGATTCCAGAACAAAATCGCGCCGAGAAACATCAGGATCGTCCAGACGGATTTGCTCATGCCGGTCGCAGACGGATTGATGCCGCCAATGTTGACCATCAGGACGCCGAGGATCAGCAAACCGAACGTTCGGGAAAGGATATGTTTCCAGATTTGATTTGGCGAATCGCCTTTTTCGAGACGCAGAATCAGCGCGAAGGGAATAGCCATGCCGATAATAAACAGAAACGCGGGAAATACCAAATCGACGAACGTCATGCCGTCCGCTTCGGTGGGCATGTGTTTCATCCATTGCGGGATTCCGCCGATGCCTGCGACGTCGTTCACGAAAATCATCGTCAGGATAGTCAGTCCGCGGAAAACATCAATCGACCGGATTCGCTCTTTCAATTCCATATTCATTTCCTCTTGATTACCGTTACTATGCCGGGAAATTTAAAATATCGGTCAAAATCTATGAATATTTTCGGTAAAACAAAGCGAGCGAATTCTACATCGGACAGTAGAAAATAATCGTGTAAAAAAATTGTTGCATTATTTGTATGACATCCCAAAATTGGCGGCCAACCCCGGGCGTTTTTAATGCGTCGGTAATTCTTGAAAATTGGATAATCTGGTCTGGCGAGGTGAAAATGGATCGACGAAAAATTTTAGAGAAAATTGAAGAATCCGGCGTCTTTGCGGTTATTCGATTGAACGATGGAAAACAATTGTATGAAATCGTGTCCGCCTTGTCTGCCGGAGGCGTAACGGCTCTGGAAATCACGATGACAACACCATCTGCGCTTGACCTGATGAAGGAATTCACGAAAACGGTTTCGTCGGACTTTATCATCGGAGCCGGATCGGTGCTGGAAACCGCCGAAACCAATTTAGTCGCTCCTTTGTCGCGCCGGAAATTGGTTTAGCAAAAGGAGAAAAACCAGTTTTTCCCGTGGGGACGCCTTCGGCGCAGCGGATCGAAGCGAAGCCAAACCAAACAGGTTTCGGTCTGGATCGCCGAAGAGTCCATCGGACTATCAGTCGTTTGTCAATGATGGAGATGATTCCTACGAAAAAGATATAAAAGATTTTTTATTCTTTGAAGGTCGAGAATGAGGGAAACCTGGAAAACCTGTTTTCAGCGGAGCCAAACAGGTTTCGGTTACTAATTAGTCCCGCCTGTGGCGGGTCGGAAATTGGTTTGGCTATAAGAAACCAGTTTAGTCTCTCGCTGACGCTCAAGCCGGAAACTGGTTTAGCCGAAAAATATCTTTTGGATTCGTCTGAAAAATAATTAAAATAGGTATGTTTATTTTTTATTGTTAAATGGCAACAACCTTTTCAATAGCGGAAAGTATACAATCGCCTAAAGGAGGAGTATTGAAGCGGTTTTTCTTCTGGTACGTTCCAACGATTCTCGTCGTGAACCTGTCTGCCCAGTCCATCACCAACGTCCTCGCCCGGCAAGAAGGCGTTGAGATCGTCGTCACCTACGATTACACCGAATCTTTGAGTGATGAAATGATTACCTTCGGATATACGAATGACGGCGGCAAAACCTGGCGGCAGATAATTGATGCGACTGGTGACATCGGGAAAAACCTACCGGCAGGAAATGGTAAAACTATCCGCTGGACGTTCAGTCCCGAACTTGCCGACCAGACCGTCTGGTTCAAAGTAAGTACTCATGAAACCGGTACGGTAACAGACATCGAAGGCAATGTTTATCAAACGATAAAAATTGGTAATCAATGGTGGATGGCGGAAAACCTGAAAGTCACGCATTACCGCAACGGTAACGCAATCCCGAACATTACAGACCGCTTGTGGAATGTAAATCCCGATAAACGATGGAGTAATCTCAACACTGGCGCCTACTGTAATTATGCTAATGATGTTAATAATGTGACTACATATGGCAGATTGTACAACTGGTATGCGATAAAGGATAATCGCAACATTGCTCCAACCGGTTGGCATGTGCCGACTGATACTGAGTGGCAAATATTGGTTGATTATTTAGGTGGCTATGCCGTCGCTGGCGGCAAAATGAAAGAGGCTGGAACCACTCATTGGAACAGCCCCAATACTGGTGCCACAAATGCAAGCGGTTTTTTCGCGTTGCCCGGTGGCGACCGTTACGGCGTCGGTAATTACAGTGATATTGGTTACTATGCCGGATTCTGGTCGTCTACGGAGAGCAATAGTAGCCACACCTGGAGCCGGTACCTGAATTACAGTTACTCAGACGTAGGCCGTAACGGCTACGGTGGGCAGGACGGTTTCTCAGTTCGTTGTGTTGGGGATTGACTATTTGGCTATTTGACTATTTACCCCGTGAGATAGGTATTTATATCTCACGGGATGAGAGGATCTGGGGCGCAGCCCCAGCTAAGGAAAATTTCAAAGATGAGTCTTTTACCCGTTTATGTTTTTTGAAGTATGAGAAGGAAGAAAACAGAAAAACCTGTTTTCAGCGAAGCCAAACAGGTTTCGGTCTTTTGGTCCTGAGGTTCGTCAATCACCGAAACCAATTTAGCCCCCGACAGGTCGGAGTCGGAAATTGGTTTGGTTATAAGAATCGATTTTCAATTTAGCTCGACTAAATCAGGACGGAGATTGGCTTAGCAAGAGGAAACTAACTTTCAGCGAAAGTATGAGAAGGAAGAAACCAAAGAAACCTGTTTTAGCGAAGCCAAACAGGTTTCGGTTTGGAGAGAGAAGTGGAACAAGTCAGAATTAGAGATGAGAGATCACCGAAACCAGTTTAGTCTCTCCTGCGTCGAGCCGGAAACTGGTTTGGCAGTGGGCAGTCGATTTATGAAAGGAAATATTTTTGCCATATCGTGAAATAAAATTTCTTAAAGACACGTTGGTTCACATTTATAATCGTGCAAACGACGGAAACATTCTTTTTCGGTCGTCATCAGATTACGAGTGGTTTACCCAAAAAACATTAAAGGTCGGTTTGCCTGGCGCTTGTTTGATTCCAGCATATTGCCTGATGCCGACTCATTTTCATTTTTACCTCAAACTGAAAGAAGATTTCGAGATTTCCCGACTCTTACAACGTCTTGAACTAGCGTACGCGAAATATTTTAATCGTAAATACAATTCCCATGGTCATGTCTTCGAAGGACCTTTCAAGTCAAAGCCGGTTATCAAAGAATCCTATGCCATTTACTTGTGCAAATATGTTCACTTAAATCCGGTAAAGGGAGATCTTGTCACAAAACCAGAGGAGTGGCGATATTCCAATTACAGAGATGTCATAAACGGAAATATAACTGATGATATTTCTTCATTTTACGGGACTTCCTTTAAGAGTCCATCGGACTATCAGTTGTTTGTCAATGATGGGGATGATTCCTATGAAAAAGATATAAAAGATTTTTTGTTTTTTGAAGGTGGAGAATGATAGAGAAAAGAAACCTGTTTTCAGCGAAGCAAAACAGGTTTCGGTCTTTTGTTCACCGAGCAATCGCCGAAACCAATTTAGCCCCCGACAGGTCGGGGTCGGAAATTGGTTTGGCAAGTCATGACTCTATTTGAAAAACGATATTATGGAGTGAATATGAAAAACGCAGTTAAAGATTTTTTGTTTTTTGAAGGTCGAGAATGAGGGAAACCTGTTTTCGCGGAGCCAAACAGGTTTCGGTTACTAACTTGGCTATAAGAAACCTGTTTTCAGCGGAGCCAAACAGGTTTCGGTCTTTCAGAGCTATCGCCGAAACCAATTTAGCCCCTGACAGGTCGGGGTCGGAAATTGGTTTGGCAAGTCATGACTCTATTTGAAAAACGATATTATGGAGTGAATATGAAAAACGCAGTTAAAGATTTTTTGTTTTTTGAAGGTCGAGAATGAGGGAAACCTGTTTTCAGCGAAGCCAAACAGGTTTCGGTTACTCGGAAACTGGTTTGGCTATAAGAAACCTGTTTTCAGCGGAGCCAAACAGGTTTCGGTCTTTTGTTCACCGAGCAATCGCCGAAACCAATTTAGCCCCCGACAGGTCGGGGTCGGAAATTGGTTGGTTTGGCAAGTTATGGCTCTATTTGAAAAGCTATATTATGGAGGAAATATGAAAAACGCAGTTAAAACCATCTTTTTATTGAATGTAGTCTTGACGCTGTGTCTGGCGCAATCGAACGTATCGAATCCTGTTAAAATTAAAGGTCCGAATACGATCGCAAAAGAGCGTTATCCGGAGTTATTTACGCCAAAGGATGAGTTTGAGACCGACGCGGAATATCAGGCACGCTTGAAGAAACAGAAGGAAGCTATTGCCAGAGTAGAACCAGAATTTAAAGCGATCATTAAGGCGCGCGCAGATGAGGCCGAACGTCAACGCAAAGCTCTCGCTGAAGCGGCGGAGTCTGAACTACACGCTAAGATTACTGCGTCACTCCGGCCTGTGACGATGTCCATCGAGAGCATTGGCGCTTATTCAGCGAATGATGAGGCATTTCAAATTACAGTGAACGGTCAGCCCTACATTGTCAAAGTGCCACGTAGCGAAGCTCGCAGTTTTAAGGAGAATTATACGCTAGCGCAGGTCGGCGGCTACAAGCAGTTGAAGCGTGATTTACAGACGTGGGAATTCTTCAACTTTGAAGTGATCCATCCCGTTTCTGGTAGTCACTGCTCTTTTGGTACGCAAAAAAAGATTAGCGGATTAGCCCAGACTGGAGCGCCGGTAGCCGTCAGCAAGTCAGTCATCCCGCCGGAGCTGACCATGCGGGTGGCATTCAGCGAGTCGAATGGAAACGGTTTTCTCGATGCTGGTGAAAAGGGCCAGGTGAAAGTGACTATAACAAATAGCGGTAAAGGTTCTGCGATTGGTGTCACGGTGAATTTGAAGCCGGAAGCCAAAGACGCGGGCGTAACGTTTGACGCGACGAAATTCATCGGTGAAATTCCCGCCGGACAGAGTCGGTCGGCAACCCTGGAAATCAATACGAATAAATCAGTTCAGCGTAAAATCAATCAATTCACCATTTCAGCGATGGAAACATACGGTTTTCCGCCCGATCCGGTACAGGTCAGTTTCGAAACCTACCCGTTCATCCCGCCGAAAATCGAATTGGTAGATTATGGCATTACGACGGCAACCGGTGAGGCAGTAATCCGTCCCGGCGTGAATGTTGAGGTGCAGGCGCGGGTGCAGAACCGCGGACAGGGCTCAGCCGAGAAGGTTAATTTCAAGATTAATCTGCCGGACGGAGTCTATTTCGCGCCGGAGAGTAAGACTGAATATCAATTTGGTACGCTCAAACCCGGCGAATATAAGGACCTCGTTTTTTCGTTGATTCCGAGTAAGAGAGTTGCGAAGGAAATCACGGTCAATATCGGTTTTTCGGAAGAAAATACGAGCGGCGCGCTGCCATTGAACTTAGCTATTGAGAAGCCGCTGAAGACAGTGGGACAATTGGTAGTCAAAGGTCAGGAGTTAAGCCAGACGACATTGCCAGACGTTGCGACGGTTTCGGTGGATATCGAGAAAGATATTCCCCAGACAAAGACGCTACGGGCTCAGGATTTTGCGGTCGTCTTTGGGATTGAGATGTACAAAAACGTGCCGGGCGTGACTTTTGCCCGACGCGATGCGCAATGGATGAAAACCTACATTGAGAAAGTTCTGGGCATTCCGGCGGGAAATATTTATTTCAAGACCGACGCCGACGTGAGTCTGGCGGAATTTAGGGTCGCTTTTAGTGGCTGGTTGCAGAAGCGCGTGCAGAAAGGCGTCTCGAATGTTTACATTTATTACGCCGGTCATGGCGCGCCGGAATTGAAAGAGAAAAAAGCCTATCTGATTCCGTACGACGGCAATCCGAATTACCCCGAGCAATCGGGATATGAACTCACAAAGCTCTATGAAGACTTAAACGCCCTTGATGCTAAAACTGTGACGGTTTTCTTAGACGCCTGTTTTTCGGGAGCAAACCGCGACAAGGAAATGCTGTTGGCGGACGCGCGGCCGATCATGATCGAAGTGGAAGGACCGTTGACGGGAAACGTGACCGTTTTTTCGGCGACATCGGGAAGTCAGATTGCATCTGCCTGGCCGGAGAAGAAACACGGCTTGTTCAGCTATTTTCTGATGAAGGGCTTACAGAATATGGCTGACAGCAACGGCGATCGCGTAATTACGGTCAGGGAATTAGGTGACTACCTGCAGACGAATGTTTCGCAAACAGCTGGTTTGCTTGACCGTGAGCAGACGTCTGTTTTGCAAACAAATGATGACCAACGGGTGTTGGTAAAATATTAG
>JBAZPZ010000077.1:0-9923 GCA_041645495.1 Fidelibacterota bacterium
TCACGATGTCCGACAAACCTGCCAGTTTACCACCATTTTCGCCGGTCAGAACGATCGTTAAAAGTCCGAGGGAACGCGCAAACTCAACGGCTTTAATAACATTCGGTGAGTTGCCGCTGGTACTGATTGCCACCAGCGCGTCATCTTTTTTGCCGAGCGCCTCGATCTGGCGCACGAAAATCACGGAAAAATCGTAATCGTTGGAAACCGCCGTTAAAATGGAAGTATCGGTGGTCAGCGCGATCGCCGGAATTGCTTTTCGCTCGCGCGTCAACCGGCAAACGAGTTCGGCGGTGAGATGCTGAGCGTCGGCGGCGCTTCCGCCATTTCCGCAGAACAGGATTTTTCCGCCCATTTCCAGCGTTCGGATCAGACGTTTCGCCGCCAATTCGATGATTTCGACGCCGTCAATCGCCAACCGTTTCTGGAGGTTGGCGCTTTCGGTCAGTTGAGCAATGATCTGTTCTTTCACGGCGTTCTCATGGGATTAAGAAAATTGTTTCGGATGGGTCGCGCGGACGAATTCACTTAACAAACAGTATTTCTCCGGATCGTCATACAGGTTGCCGGTCACGACGAACGTCGAGCCGGATTCGATCTTGGCGCGCGCGTCTTCCGGCGTACGAATTCCGCCGCCGGTGATAACGGGAATTTCAACATACCGGCTGACGGCTTTGACAATGGCATCCGGAACGGAATGTTCGGCGCCGCTTCCCGCTTCCAGATAGATCGTGCTCATGCCCAGATATTGAGCGGCAAGGGCGTGAGCCATCGCGATTTCCGGTTTGTTGACCGGCAGAGGTCGCGTGTTGCTCATAAATTCCGCCGTTGTCGTTCTACCGGATTCAAACAGCATGTAACCCGTTGAAATCGGTTCGATACCGAGTTTCCGGATCGTCGGCGCGGCAATGACGTGGTCGCCGAACAGACAATTCGGGTTTCGTCCACTGATCAGCGAAAGGAATAGAACCGCGTCCGCGTTGCTATTGATTTGCGCGACAGAACCGGGAAAGAGAATGACGGGAATGGAACTGACTTCCTTGATCAGCTGAACCGTTGCCTGAAAATCCGAATCGATGATCAGGCTCCCGCCGACAAGGATCGCATCGACGCCGCGGTTGCAGATTTCGCGAACAAACGACTTTAACTCATCACCCTTTCGCGTATCCGGATCGATCAGCACAAAATATCCGCCGCCGTTTTTCTTTGCCGATTGTAGCAGTCTGGTAAAAATTTTCATGGTTAAAACTTCGACAGAAATTTGACAAAAAAGTCGATCTCTTTTCCCGTCCTTTTTTCTGTTACGGCGATCAGCAGATGGTTTTTCCAATCCTCGCGATAGTCTCCCAGATCGATTCCGGCAAAGAAATTCTCCTTCAATCCGGCGGCAATGATCTCTTTGGGACTGATCGGCGTCTCGACGACAAATTCCTTGAAAAAGGGAGCGTTCCCGTACGGAAGGCGGAATCCTTTCAGCGATGAGATTTTTTCTGCGAGATAATGGCTGTTGTTCAGGCAAAGCGTTGCCGCCTGTTTCAATCCGGTCTTTCCCATCAAAGACAGATAAATAGTAGCGGCGAGCGCCATCAAACCCTGATTGGAGCAAATATTCGAGGTCGCTTTTTCGCGCCGAATATGCTGTTCGCGCGTCTGAAGCACGAGAACATACCCGCGTTTGCCATCGACATCGACGGTTTGCCCGACGATTCTGCCCGGCATGTTTCTGACCAACGTTTTTTTCGCGGAGAACACGCCCAAATAGGGACCGCCGAACGATTGATGAATACCCAACGGTTGTCCTTCGGCGACAGCAATGTCGGCGTCCCATCCGCCCGGCGATTTCAGAATTCCCAGCGAGATCGGATCGACGGAGAGAACGAACATCGCCTTCTTTTCATGCACCTTAGCAGAAACGCCCGAAAGTTCTTCGATCGTTCCTAAAAAGTTCGGCGATTGAACGAGAACAGCCGCCACGCGTTCGCCGATCAATTCCGGCAACGTCGAAAAATCTGTCTGACCGTTCTTCTCCGGCAACAAAGCAATTTCGATCTTGCGATTGCTTAGATAGGTTTTCAGCACCTTCAGCGTTCCCGGATTGACGAGCGGCGAAACCAGCACTTTATCTTTTTTTGTGATGCCGCAACTCATGATAGCCGCTTCCGCCAGCGCGGTCGCGCCATCGTACATCGAGGCGTTCGCGACTTCCATGTCCATCAGGTGACAGATCAGCGACTGATATTCATAAATGGACTGGAGCGTGCCCTGACTGACTTCTGCCTGATACGGCGTGTAGGCAGTATAAAATTCGGATCGACCGATCAGGAAATCGACGACGGCCGGGATGAAATGGTCGTAGGCGCCGCCGCCCAGAAACGAAACCGTATTTTCCGTGTTGCGATTCTGGTTGGCGAGGTTTTGAAGATGCCGGCTTGCCTCAAGTTCCGAAAGCGGCTCCGGCAAATGAATGCGGCATTTCTCCAGAAATGTCCTGGGAATGTTCACCAAAAGGTCTTCAAAACGCTGGACGCCGATGGCGTCGAGCAGTTCTTTTTCGACTTCGGGCGTATTGGGAATTGTGTGCATAACTCAGCCGATCAATTTTGAATATTCTTCAGGCGTCAGCATACCTTTTGCTTCGGACGGATCGGAAATTTTAATCCGGGCGATCCAGCCTTCGCCGTATGGATCTTTATTGACTAATTCCGAGGCGTCTTTCAGGGCTTCGTTGATCTCGATGATCTCGCCGGAAAGCGGCGAATAAATATCGGCCACTGTTTTAACAGCTTCGATCGTTCCGATCGAATCACCTTTGGAAACCGGATCGCCGACTGCGGGCAATTCGATATAGACGATGTCGCCCAGTTCGTGTTGCGCATATTCCGTGATTCCGACTTTAGCCTCATCGCCGGAAATGAGCGCCCATTCATGGTCTTTCGTGAACAATAAATTCGACGGTACGTTCATGATTTTCCTCCTCTGGAAAAATTAATATTGGAAAGTGTTGAGAAAACCGGTGGTAAACTTACCTTCCCGGAACGATTTATCGCGCAGGATTGCCTGATGGAACGAAACGGTTGTCGAAACGCCTTCAATAATCATTTCTTCCAATGCACGTCCCATCCGGGCTAACGACTCCTCGCGATTTTTACCATGCGCGATTAATTTAGCCAACAGTGAATCATAATTGAAAGGAATTTCATATCCGGCATAAACGTGCGTATCGACGCGAATTCCGGGGCCGCCCGGCGCATGAAACGCCGTGATCATTCCCGGCGTCGGCAAAAAATTGCGACGCGGATCTTCAGCGTTGATCCGGCATTCGATCGCGTGACCGCGGAGTTTGAATTTCTTCAGCCATTTCGGCATTTTATTATTGTCGGCCAGCAGGATTTGTTCTTTCAGCAAATCGATACCGGTCACCATTTCCGTCACAGGATGTTCGACCTGAATCCGCGTGTTCATTTCCATAAAATAGAATTTCCGATCGCTGTTCATCAGAAATTCGATCGTTCCGGCGCTGGAATAGCCGACAGCCCTGGCGATTTTCACGGCGTATTTCCCAACCTTTTCCCGAAGTTCGGGAGTCATGGCCGGCGATGGAGATTCCTCGATCAGTTTCTGATGACGTCGCTGAATGGAGCATTCACGCTCGCCCAGATAAGCGATTTCGCCAAAATTATCGCCGATGATCTGCACTTCGATATGTCGCGCATCCTCGATGAGTTTTTCGACATATAAATCCGAATTGCCGAACGCAACCCGCGATTCTTCCTGCGCGGTTAAAAAAGCATTTTCCAGATCGGCGTCGGCGCGAACAACCCGCATGCCTCTTCCGCCGCCACCCGCGGCCGCTTTTATGATCACCGGATAACCGATGTTTTGAACGGTTTTCTGAAGATCGGCGAAATCCGTCACTACATCGTCGCTTCCCGGAATGACCGGCACGCCGGTGTGTTTGACGGTTTTTCTGGCGACCGCTTTGTTGCCCATCATGCGGATCACGTTCGATTTCGGCCCGATGAAGTTGATCTCGTTATCTTCGCACATCTGGGCGAAGTCGGCGTTCTCCGCCAAAAAACCGTATCCGGGATGGATCGCGTCCGCGTTGGTCAATTCGGCGGCGCTGATGATCTGCGATGTCTTGAGATAACTGTTTTTGGCGTCGGCAGGACCGATGCAGACCGCTTCGTCCGCAAACCGGACGTGCAGAGAGAGCGCGTCGGCTGTCGAATATACCGCGACCGTCGGGATGTTCAATTCCTTGCACGCGCGGATGATCCGAAGTGCGATTTCGCCTCTGTTCGCTATCAGGACTTTTTTAATCAAATCTGAGCGCCGGATTAGGTGATATTATGATTTTTCGATGACGAAAAGCGTTTGATTGTACTCGACCGGTTTGCCGCTTTCGGCAAGAATCTTCTCGACTTTTCCGGAAACTTCCGCCTCGATTACGTTCATGATCTTCATGGCTTCGATGATACAAAGCGGCTGTCCGACCTTGATCGTATCGCCGACTTTGACGTACGGTTCCGCTCCCGGCGCGGGCGCGTCGTAAAAGGTTCCGACGATCGGCGATTTGACTTCAATGCCTTTCTCGTTGATCTCTTCCGTCACGGCGGATTGAGATTCGAACGGAGGCGCGTAATCAACGTATGTCGAGTACTTCGGTTTTTGAAAATTCCGCACGGCGGACGGATTGACTTCCTGAAGCGGATGACCGGTTTTGCCTTTGACGAGCCGGATTCTGGAATTCCATTTGGAATATTCGATCTCATCGAGATCGTAGGTTTCGAGAATCTTGATCAGCTCAAATATTTTAGATGTTTTCATCAACACTCCCCCAGATTATTTGACGCGTTCGACGTAGCTCCCGGTTCTTGTGTCGATTCGAATCGTATCACCTTCGTTCAGGAACAGTGGAACGGCGACCGTTGCGCCCGTCTCCAGCGTGGCAACCTTAGTCGCACCTGTGACGGTGTCACCTTTCAGTCCGGGCTCCGTCTGAACCACCTTAAGGTTGACAAAAAGCGGGATTTCGACATCGACCGGCGTTTCATCGTGGTACAAGACGTGAATGATCTCATTTTCCTTGATGAATTTGGCCGCTTTCTCAAACAAGTCTTCGTGAAAAGGATACTGTTCGAAGGATTCGGTATCCATCAAAATGTAGTTCGATTCGTCCCGATACAGATACTGCATGTCTCTGGATTCCAGGCGAACGATGTCGATCTTCTCGCCCGAACGATATGTGTTTTCGACGACCAGACCGGTTCTGATATTTTTAAATTTTGTCCAAACCCGCGCGCCGCCGCGCCCCAGTTTGATATGCTGAAACTCCACAACCTTTAATAAATTTCCTTCCGAATTAATAACAATTCCATTTTTGATATCTGCTGTCGTAGCCAAGAAAAACTCCCTTTTATCAAAACGTCATAAAGCGGTCAGCAATTTACATGCTGTCCGATTCAGAATCAATTGATTTTCGCCGCCGACCGACGGATCCCGCCCGATCTGGAATCCCGCATATTGATCATCTGTAGTCAGAAAAAGCCGTCACCTGCTCCAATCCATAAAAATCTCCTCGCAAAGAACGACTGGATATTTTAAGTTTCGGCGTGATTTTAGTGTCGATGTCAAACGGGCTGGATTTGTTGCGCCATACCGGCTGGTTGATCGGTTTTCTGCCCGTTTTCATGTACGCAGAGATTCATTACCGCCTTCCTTTTTTCAAGGGATTTCTTTATCGCAAACAACCGGAAATCATCTTCGATACGCCGCATCGGATCGAATCCGACGGCTTACCGGTTTTGCTGATGATTAAAGACGCCGACCGGTATCCGGTGAAATTGCTCGGCGTTACCGTCACGATCAAATCGCCAGTCTCCGGAAAGGCGTTGGCAGAAAAATCGTGGGACGAGAATATCGACATTTCCCAAAAATGGTTTGTCAGGATTTACGATTTGGACGTTCATTCCTGGAAAGACGAGCGGATTCTCGTCGAATGTCAGGCGGTCGTGCAGATTCGGAATCAGGTGATTACCGTTAAAAATGACAATTACCGGACGGTTTCTCACGCCGATTTTTCGGTTTTCATCGATTCCGAGCCGCTCCCGGCGCCGGATGGTTGGATTTGGGGCGATCTGCACTGTCATTCTTCATGGACGGAAGATCAGGTGGAATTCGGCGTTCCGGCAGATGCCATCGAACCGATCGCGTTGCCGATGGGAATTTCGTTCTGCGCGTTGGCGGAACATTCGTATGACCTTGACGATCTGGAAGGCACGTGGACAGAGCAAGATCCCAATCTTCTGAAGTGGAAAATTTCGCGCGAGACAATTCGGGAGTTAAATGCACGGTATTCAAATTTCCGAATCATTCCCGGCGAAGAGGTTTCGACCGACAGCGGTATCGGCAAAAACGTTCATATGGTAGTTTTGAACGATGACCGGTATTACCCGGGCGAAGGAGACGCGCTTGAAAAATCCCTCGCAAAAGCGTCCGAACTTTACTATGGAAGAATCCTTGAATCCGTTCAGGAAAAGGCGCTCGTCTTCGCCGCGCATCCATACGCCGATCCGCCATTCTTTCACGAACTCGGGCTCAAACGGGGCGCATGGAATTACTGGGATAGCCATCGGAATCTCGCCGGACTGCAGTTCATGAACGGAATTATGGATGGTGAATATGAACATGGGAAACGCGAGTGGATCCGGCAAATACTGCGCGGTCGGCATTCGTACGTCTATGCGGGCAACGATTCGCACGGAAATTTCAACCGCTACCGCCAGATCTTTATGCCGATGTTTTGTATGAATGAAAAATCCACGCAAAAATTCGGTGAACACCGCACGGGCGTCAAAGCCTCGGTGACGGAAGATGCGGACAGCCTGACGGCTCACCTGAAAAACGGACAGGTGATTGCCACCGACGGTCCTTTTGCCAATATTTCCATTCTGGATTCGACCGGACGGGAATTTAACATCGGCGAAAATGCCGGCTCACCGCAATCGATTTCGGTTCAGGCAATTTCGTCACGTTACTTCGGAAATCTCCGCCATATTTGTTTGTATCTCGGCGACATCGAACACAGACGGGAAAATCCTTACCGAATTTTTTCTTCTCTGTCCGCATTCAGCAGAAAAACTATTTCCCTGCCGCTTGAAAACCTACCCGCACACGGATATTTCCGAGCCGAAGTCGAAACGAATCAGAACAAAATAGCGTTGACCAATCCGATCTGGTTCGGACAAAAGACTCTTGTAACTTCGCCGGAAAATTCCAATCGGGACAGGTCGGATGGTTGATGGAAAATATCGGTTCACTGTGTTAGTCCTCAGATGAAAAAATCCCGGAAAGACTTCGATTTGATCATCTTTGACCTGGATGGCACGTTATATCCGGTCAATCAGGAAATCGACGCAGTTTATCCGAAGATTGCCATCCGATTTGCCGCTCAGGCAACCGGAAAAAGTGAAATGGAAGTTCAGGCAGAATTTCTCGAAAAGAAAAACAAACTCGCCGGTATCATCAACGGCAGACCGACGAACACACTGACGTTGATCTATTTTTACGACGTGGATATGATGGAATACGAGAATGCGATAGACCGCGAACTTGCCGTCGAGTCCATTCTCTCGCGAGACGATCGGTTGATCCGGACGCTAAAATCGGTTTCCTCTCATTACCCGCTGTTCCTGTTCACCGGCAACAATGAGAAAGTCACCACGCGAATTCTCGGCGCACTCGGAATCGCGGATTTTTTCCCCGAAAACCGCCGGTACACGTTCACCGACATCATGCGACTTCCGATCTCGACCCACGAAAAACTCGACTATATCAAACCATCATTAAATGGATTCAGATCGGTTCTTAATCTGACGAATGTTCATCCCGGGAAAGCGCTGATGGTTGGGGATTCCGAGGTCACGGACATTCTTCCCGCCCGGCAGATCGGCATTCAGACTTATCACGTTTCAACCCACGAATCGCTTTATCGGTTGCCCATGTGGCTTGGTATTGAACAACCCGAAGCGCAGAAATCCGAGATATACGTCGATTGACATCCTTCCTGTAAAAACTTGTTATTGCTAATTTGACTGTTTTCCTATATTTTTAATCCGTCATGGATAAGAACACCAAAGAGTTATTCGAAGTCAGCGTTTCAGAAACCAAGACGCGGGTTCTGGCGACGACGGTTTCGGGAATTTCCGTCGAAATAGTCGAACATCTTGGCGAAACCGATTATCCCAAAATGATCAAGATTTCAGAAACGTTGGTCGATAACTTCGGGCAACACGCGCGTTTCAACCGGAATTCGATCAAAAAATATTTCAACTATCCGAAAACATTACCCTTTATCGTCAAACTTCGCGATCAGATCGAAGGATTCATCGTCGGTGTGCCGCTGGAATATTTTGAAGAGGAAGAATGGGCAAAATGCGATGAAAACCTTGGGAAAAAGAATACGATATACACTTATGCTTTTATCGTTCGGAAGGAGCATCGTCAGTTTGGACTTAGCAAGATGCTCAAACGCGTCTATCAAAGTACGTTAAAGCGAAAGAACTTCGAATTCATTTCCGGACACGTGATGGAAGGTGTCGCCTCTCAGTTCACGAAGTCCAGTCAGGTCGTGCGTAAGTTCGCCAACTGGAACGGCACGGGTTATACATTTGAATATTATCGTTGTCCGCTGAAATAATCCGGGAGCGGGCGCCGGTAGCAATAATGCGACCGGCTGCTTCTAAAAACATCTACTTAGTCGTCGTCAACAAAACGGCAAATTTAAACGAGAACGAGGATTGAGAACCGCTTTCCGGTTGTTCGCCGCCGCCCGGGCCACCCATCATTCCACCGTCTGATGGCGGTTCACCGCCGTCAAATCCGCCTCTGCCGCCGCCACCTTGAGGTCCTTCACCCATTCCTCCTTCCGGACGTCCTATTGATTTTTCGGCTTTTTCTGTCTTCAGCGCGATTTTCAAAGGATACTTTGGTGATAGCGGTTCGGTTTTCAGTTGTTGGGCAATCATTTTCAGCGGTATTTGAATCTCATATCCGAACTTCTGCCGATCCCGGCTGATTTTGACGGTAAGTCCTTGCTTGTTGACCAACGGCAAGATTCGTTGATCGTCTTTTCCGGGTCCGATGACAATCATTTCGGTTTGAATGTCATCCATCGTATTCGATAGATCTTCCTGCTGTCCTTTTTGTTTACCGGGCATCGAGCCGGGCTTTTGGAACGGCATTTCGCCCATCTCACCGCCTGTCGGACTCTTCGCTAATGGAAATTTGATTCCCAATACCCGTCCTTTCGAGCCTTTTTGTTGAATTGTCAACGACAGGCCTTGCATCATGATCTGTTTTTCCAGATCCCGGTCGGTGGAAGTCAAATAAAAGTACAGATTGCTCGAATCGTTGGCAACACTGTAGCCGAATTTTAACTTTTCGTTCCAACGATCGTTCCTGCAATTTTCGATTCATACCTATGAATGATCTCCGCAAATGAATCTGAATTACCTGTCAAACACGCCTGTATCGCCTCGTTATCGTTCAAATTTCTGATTTCTCCGATTCTATTTCATACATGTCTTAGACATTTACACTGATAAATATATTCCCCTTTTCCGATCTATTCATCATTTTTTCAAAGTAGCCGTCGTACCGGAATAAAAGCAGTCATGGGATTGTCTATTGAGTAGTACTTAAAAATGAAGAACCGTAAAGATAAAAGGAAAAGATAATGAAAAAGAAAAAATGGATGATACCAACAGTCGTTCTGGCAATCGGACTTGTTTGTTGGTTTGTATTTTCCCGAGGAAAGGATGAATCCGAATCACAATTTACATATGCCAAGATCACTCGCGGAAATGTTGAAAATACGGTCTCGGCGACCGGAACGATCAAAGCCCGCGGAACGGTTGAAG
>JBAZPZ010000078.1:0-9814 GCA_041645495.1 Fidelibacterota bacterium
TTAAATATAAATATTTATACTCATACCGTTTATTGTTTTAGTTAGGATATTTGCGGATCGATCTTTTGATGGATGAGGGAATGAACGTGGATGTGCTCTTTGGAACCAATCGTACTACTAAAAGATAAATTTCAAATTCGAATAATCTTTATAATTATGAATATTTATGACGAGAATCCTGAGTTCTCACCGGACGGGGAAAAAATAATTTGGAACACTGCAGCAGGAGGCAACCCAGGTGAAGGCGAAGAACTATGGCTGATGAATGCAGACGGTAGTAACAAAGTAAGATTGACATATTTTACTGACCCAAGTCACGAAGAATACGATCCAAATGCACGACAAATAACTGAATCAGCATGGAGTCCTGATGGTAAAAAGATTGTATTTGGTCATGTAAGTCAGGAAGAGAGGGGTGGCATCCACATCCCTTCTACTCTTTACTTGCTTACTTTCGAGCCCACAGGGGTTGTTACGGACACCGAGATTCCAACTGGTTTCGCACTTTTGCAAAATGATCCCAACCCTTTCAATCCGACAACCACGATTCGCTTCTCCCTTCCACATCGCTCGCATGTTACCCTGAAAGTCTTTGATGTGCTCGGAAAAGAAGCGGCGACACTGGTGGATGATGAATTTAACCTTGGTGAACACTTTGTTGTCTATAATCCGAAGGGCTTGCCCAGCGGTGTGTATTTCTACCGCCTGACCGCCCGCCAAACAGAAGACGGGCAGGCTGGCGGCTTTATTGAAACTAAGAAAATGCTCATCACCAAGTAAATGAAGAAAAGGAGACAAATATGAACCGCAAATACTATCTGTTGCTCGTCTTGCTACCGGCTATCTTACTTGCTGGTGGTTGGCAAAACCAACCTGCTGTAGAGCCGCCTGCTACTAATCCTCCCATTCATTCGCAGACAACCGGAACTATTGAAGGCAAAGTTCTAACTGCTATGAATCAGCCAGTTGTTGGTGCTGAGGTATTCATCTATGGTACCGATATCCGGGCAATAACCGACAGTTCTGGAAACTACCGGCTGGAGAATGTCACACCCGCTTTCCCACGGTATATAGTATGTGTTGAACACCCTGGTTACTATGGTGCACGTCAGGGGAGGCTCGATGTCCGAAGTGGTGAAACCACCATTGTTAATTTTACCCTGGAGTCGATAAATAATGAAACCTCCTACAAGACACAAATTCTTGATGTGCGCTTATGCTATCTAATCGACAACAAGCAATTTGCTCTGGAACCTCTACAACCAGCCGAGAATGCGGTATTGGACATCTCCCTTTATCCGGATAGTATCAAGCCTTATTTAGAATCGGGCGCATTCATGGATAAAGCCCATCCGGATATTGTGGCACTGGCTCAAGAGATTCTTGATTCTGTGCCGTCTGCCAAACGGAGCAATCAAACCGAAGTTGCAAAAGCGGTCTATGTTTGGGTGGTCAAACATATCGGTTATGACCTGATGCACAATTACCCCGGCGATGTTACCTGTGGCAACTGGCAGACTGTCAACTGTGGGTGGGGGAAGAATTTCACTGATTGGTGCTATCTGCCTCATGAGGTAGTTCGGGAAGGTCGTGCGATCTGCATCGAGTACGAGCGACTTGCTGCTACTTTACTTAGAGCACTGAATATTCCCGCCCGTCCGGCGCCGTTAAAGGCTCACCCGGTCACCCAATGGTGGGTACAACTTCCAGATGGTAGCGGCTACTGGGCGAATATGGAAACCTCTGTTGGACATTCAAAATATCTCGAGACAGGAGACTCTCTGGCTCTGTTTCCGTCCAAGCCGGATCATAGAATTGGTTTCTGGTGGCCGAATGCCGACGCTCCCATTCACAACCACTGGGAACTCCAGCAACCCTGCCTTTGGCGAGAAGTTACGGAAGGGGGAAGTGCCGTGCTGGAACATACTTCCAGTGGGCTTTCCACAGGCCAGAGTCTGCTCGACGAATTCTCCCAGTATGGCGAGATAAGATTCCCGGGTCCTCCCCCAGAGGTCGAGCAACCCCATTATGAACTCTATAGCCGGGGATTTGCCTTTGATTTGGCCACCATTGGCGAGCAGAAAAAAATCCTGTGCTGGTTTCCTGTTTTCATCACCAACCAATATCATGAAGTTCTGCAATATGCCTTATGGACCAGTCACCCGGAATGGTTGAAACGCACCTGGGTAGATACCTTGTTCGATGAACGAACCAGACAAAGTATACCGCTGTTTATGATGGAATTTGAACTGCAACCAGTTTTCCCGAAGGAGGAGACGCTGAAGAATGGCGATTTCGAAGTTGGGGACAGCCTGCCACTTTTCTGGACAAAATTGCCCGGCAGTAGTGCCCAATATCTTCTATCGGATGAAGCCTGTCGAGGGGATCATTCTGCCTATATTTCCCAATCTCTTCCTCAGGGAGTAGCAGCATATTGCCAGACCTTGCCCGTTTCACCGGGAGATCATGTGAGAATAACCGGATGGATCAAGACGGAAATGGTAACAGGTGATGCCACCATTGATGTCGAGTTTCGAGGAAATTTCCAGAGTCGGGCGCCATTTCCAAAAGTATTTCCCCGTCTTAATGGTACCTCAGATTGGCGCTGGGTTTCCGGTGAGTTTACTGCTCCGGCTGGAACCGATAGCATGGTAATCCACTGCCTCTTGCTCGGCACAGGACGAGCCTGGTTCGATGACTTGAAGATGACTGTTTATGGAACTGAAATTACCGAAATCAAAAATGAAAGAACAAAAATCCCTGTGCATTTTAATCTTGAGCAAAATTATCCTAACCCGTTCAATCCCACGACAACGATACGGTTCGCACTTCTAAAACGCGAACATGTGACCCTGAGAGTCTTTGATGTGCTCGGCAGAGAAGTTGCGACACTGGTAAACAAAGAATTAAACCCCGGCGAACATTCGGTTGTCTATGATGCAAGGCGCTTATCCAGCGGTGTGTATTTTTATCGCTTGACCACGCCTACCTTTTCACAAACAAAAGCTATGGAGGTTGTCAAATGAGAAAGCATTGTTTTACTTTTTTCATTCTTCCCATTATTCTTGCGGTACAAGTTTACGCTCAATCTGGAGTGAGATACACCCCCATTGCCATTCCCATGCGTGATGGGAAATTTCTGGCCGCCGACTTGTATTCGATTGACACCACGATGGCAAAGCCTGTTATTCTTATCCAAACCCCTTACAACAAAAATCGATATCGCGATAGAGTGGGTGTTCCGGAAGCTGGCGGTTCTCCTTTCCCTTATGATAGTGTTAATTACACCTATGTTGTTGTTGATTGGCGTGGACGGTTTGGCTCGAAGGACGCTGAGGTTCCGGGATATGACCTCGGGTTAGATGGTTACGATTGTGTGGAATGGATAGTCCGTCAACGTTGGTGCAATGGAAAGGTAGGCCTGTGGGGATCTTCGGCATTGGGTCAAATTCAGTTCTTGACTGCGAAACATCAGCCGCCGCATCTGGTATGTGCTGTTCCTCTTGTTCGGGATTACAAAACTAATTATGAAGATTATTTCTACGGAGGCGTTTACCGTAAAGAACATGTTGAGTCGTTGGCATTGCTCGGATTTGTATCAACCCAATTAATTTTATCTCATCCATCCGAAGATCTTTTCTGGCAGATTTTAGAGATGAATTCTGATTATCCGGAGTCGATCAATGTGCCCATGCTTCTCATCGGCGGATGGTACGATCATTTTCCCGATGAAGTAATGCGGGCATTTGACGAACTCAGAACGAGAAGCGATCCTGCTGTCCGCCAAAAACACAAGCTAATGATTGGCCCCTGGCTGCATATGGAACTTGGCAAATTACAGCAAGGAGGATTAGAATACCCTAATGCCGTTAGCGTGCACGACTCGGCGGCAATGCAGTTCTTTGATTATTATCTTCGAGGAATACAGAACGGATATGAACAGCAACCCGTCGTCCGCTATTATCAAATGGGAAGCAATGGATGGCAGTCTACCGGTGATTGGAATTCTTTGAGCACGAGCATTGATACCTTATACTTGCATCCAGGCGGTTTGTTGTTGAGTGCGGTACCATCGCAAAGTGCAGCGCTCGACTCAATTCTTTATGACCCCCGTAATCCATCCCCAACGGTAGGTGGCTCACGATTTAATCCCTTCGATACAACAATTGCGTTAGGGGCACAAGATCAGCGTCAGCTTGTCGAAAGCCGTAGCGATGTGCTCATCTACACCACACCTGTTCTTGAAAATAATATGGTGATTGACGGAGCCATAAAAGTACTTCTCTATGTTTCATCAGACCGAAAAGATACGGATTTTAGCATACGCTTGTGCGATGTATATCCGGATGGAAGGTCTATGCTTCTTACTCAAGGTATCCGCAGAATGCGCTTTCGCGATTCGGACAGTACGGAAAAATTGATGACGCCAGGACAGATTTATCCTGTAACCATTGAGCTTCAGAATATAGCGATAACCTTCTTGAAGGGACACCGACTTCAGATAGATGTGAGCTCCTCGGATTATCCCATGTTTGACATTAATCTAAACAATGGAGGTGCAATCTACATACCTGGAGATACGCTTATCGCAACGAATTACATCTATCATGATGCAATCCATCCATCGTGGATTCTGCTGCCATCCCTGACGACCACAAGTGCGAAAGAAGATTTTCCTTCGGTACTGCATGATTATCGGCTTGAGCAAAATTACCCCAACCCTTTCAATCCGACAACCACGATTCGCTTCTCAGTTCTCCAGCGCGAGCACGTGACGCTGAAAGTCTTCGACTTGCTCGGAAGAGTTGTAGCAACTCTGGTGGATAAAGAATTAAGCGCGGGTGAGCATTTTGTTGTCTATAGTGCGAAGGGCGTGCCAAGCGGCGTGTATTTCTACCAGCTAATATCGGGCAAGTATATTCAAACCAAGAAAATGCTCATCACCAATTAACGAAAGGAGAAACCATGCAATACCACAACATTAAAAATTTGATGATCTTCATCATCGTGTTAATTGGGGGAGGAAATCTGGAAGCACAAATACGGGTCAATTTACCGCAAAATCCACAAATCACTCCAGTCGCCCCTGCAATCAGAGGGTATAATCAGGGGGACTTTGATTGGTTGCCCTGGAATGAAGTAGATTTCCCTCCCTTCAGGCGGGAGTTTGCTGGCTTGTTGCCGGGAATTATTCGTTGGCCTGGTGGCACTGGTGCGAATAACTATGTTTGGCAAGATTATGTTCATGATGATACGAGATTTCATCTCGTTAATGCCGTTGAATTTATCCGTGATATGGGTATTGGCTTGCAGTACATGGTGAATTTTGGCAATGGCTCGGCAAGTGAAGCAGCAGACCTTATTCGATTATGCAATTCTCATGAATCATACTGGCAAAATAAGCGGGCTTCTTTATTTGGCAGCCCAGATCCTGTTAATGTCAAAATTTGGGAATTAGGAAATGAAAACAATTATACCCATGCATGGGTTTCAGCTTGGTTTGGAAGAGCGCATGATAATAAAATACACTTCCGCAATAATACCTCTATCGATTTCCCTGCTGATATTGCCGATTCATTATATTTTTATGGGGGTGAAATATGGAGAGGTGGTTGGGTTGACCCCACAACGATTGAAGTTCATCAACATAAAACCGAAGCCATTCTGGGTGAAAAATACTTAGTTCAGCCTGATGATGGTGATACCCTTGTTATTCCGGTTTCTTATCCGAAAATAGGTACTGATTCAATTAATGTCTGGGCAGTTGATACAACTTTAACTGAAGCCGAATTGGATTACATGTCACTCCAAGAGATATACGACTTGATTACTGTGCCTCGATATCTTTTAAGCGCAAATTACTTTACTATTCTTGGTGATACGGCGGTAATGGTTTATCTACCAGCTCGGATGGATCCTGGTGAGTTAATCTATGTTGAATACCAGTCGGTTGGACATGATGGGGCATTTGCATTCAGAGACGCCATTAAAGCCGCAGATCCAATGGTCCAGGTTGGTTATAGTGTGTGGCCCAATGAGAGACTTCTTAACCAAAGTTTTTTTCGTCATGATTTTGTTCAAAGCCCTCCCGATTTCGTCATTCAACATACATACCCTAATGACCGTGATATTGAGTTGTTGGCTGATAATAAATATTTTAGTGAAATTCTCTACCTGCCGCAACAACTTGTTCAATACATTATTGCCGGGCAAGATTACATAGATTCGGTATCGACCAATTTGGGTTTACCGCTAAGATTAGGTATAGCAATTACTGAATGGAGTTATGCAATTAATATGTGCAAAGAGTGCGATAGGTCTCGATTTGATGGCATAATCGGAGCCACCAACACCGCAATGTTTGCTGCTTCGTATATGGAAGCCATGCATAATTCGTCAATTAATCTTGTTGCCTTAAATTTCTTCACTCTAGCCGCAAAATGGGGCGGCGGAAGCATATATGACATTACCCCTGGCTCATTGAATCTTGTTATTACCTCCCGCGCCCACGCAATGCGCATGTTGAGCAATACAATCGGCACAAAATTTTTTACAATTGATTCAGCAAATATTGCTGGGAACCCAATGATAAGTATTTTTACCAAAAATCCTAACGGTTCCATTCAAACAATATCAGTTCCTGCGGTTAAAATGTGGGGTGGTATTGACAGCTTACACCATGATTATAGTATGTTACTCATCAATCAAGATGATAGTCTTAATCATTCGGTTACGTTTCATGTGCCGACTGCATGGTCAGTTGACACCGTTTATGTTGAACGGATGACCGGCATACCAAATACAAGTGTCTACAATCTCGAAAAAGAAACATTACCAATCGTTAATAATTCGGTTCAAATTACGCTCCCAGCATTTTCTTTAACCGCCTTGAGATTTGGGTCAATAGCTACCAGAGTGGAAACTAATCCTCCCTTAGCAATGAGTTATTCATTAGAGAACGCTTATCCTAATCCGTTTAACCCAAGCACGACCATTCTCTTCACAATTCCCCATCGCGAGTATGTAACGCTGAAAGTTTTTGATATGCTTGGCAGAGAAGTGGCAGCGCTTGTGGATGGGGAATTAAACCCCGGTGAGCATTCCGTTGTGTTTGATGCCAAAGACTTGGCAAGCGGCGTTTATTTCTACCGATTGACCGCTGGAACATTTTCAGAAACAAAACCCATGGAGGTAATAAAATGAAAAACAAAGTAAATCTAACACTATTACTTTTTGCTTTTACTATTCAACTCTCTTTTGCCCAAACTAATCTGCAATATGTTTCGAAGGTGTGTGCAGGTGCACTGGGAAATGCAATTCTTGACGGTAATTATCTCTATGTGATTGATATAGGGCTTGCGATTTTTGATTTTTCAAATCCAAGCAATCCAAGACTCATCAATCATTTGACACCAATGGAAGGAATGAATCCTAATAACGAGTTAATTATTAATGGCGATACAGGTTATGCAACGTGGAATGGTGGTGGAATTATGCGAATAGATTTTTCCAGTCTCGCAAATCCAACGCCCATCGGCAACCCGCTGAACAACTCTTATGATTATCAAAATCTCGTACTAAAATTTCCTTATCTCTATGCTATTGCAAAATCTCAAAGCACTGGTTCACTCTACCTTCAGTCCATTGACGTTACCAACGGAATAATCCTTGGTTCGATGAATTTGCTCAGCGGTTTTCCGCATACTGCTTATGAAGCCAAACGGTTCATTATTAACGGCAATTATCTCTATCTCACAATGGGACCCCGCGGAGTAATTGGCGCTACTGAGTTGCACATATTTGACATATCCGCACCGTCAAACATTTCACACATTGGCTCGGTTTCGCTGGGCAAGAGCAGCGCCATTGGCGCAGGTTTACAGAATTCGCATTGGGATTTGGTGAAAAAAAACAATTTCATCTATGTTGCTGCATGGTTTGTTCAACCAAAATCAAAAATCAAAATTGTGGATGTTACCAATCCGCTTACACCGCAAGTTGTGAAAGAATGGACTGACACCACAATAACCGGTGGAAGTGGCGATATTGAAATTTCAGGCAATAATCTTTTTCTCACTGATTATAGCAGCCACTTCAATGTCATTTCCATTACCAACGACACGACTCTTTCACTCTGCAAACGAATCAATGGTTTTGTGCCGCCTTACTACAAAACCAATTTTTTTATGCAGTTGTTCGGAAATTACGCTTTCCTTTTCAATCTTGATAATTATGCTGCTTATACTTTAGATGTTTCTTCACCGTGCAATACTGCGCTGATTGATACAATCCCTTTTGCTCACGATTGGAAAGATATTGCTGCAATGGACACCAACTCTGTTTTTGCATCGGTTTGGAATTTTTATCAACTTTATTCTTTAGATGTAAGCGATGTTATGAATCCTGTAATCTCTCAGCGGACAGAAGTTTGGGGTTCGGGTTGGGGGATTGACGTGAAAAATAATTTTGCATATCTCGCAATGGGTATGCAGAGTCCTCCTTATCCGCCACTAACAAAAAGGGGTGGCCTGATTGTTTATGATATTTCAAATCCTAATCAACCGATAGAGAAAGGCTGGAGTCCACCTGATTCTGGAAATAACGATGTGCAAGTATTTGTCAATCCGCAAAGCAATCTCGCTTATGTCATTGCCGGGCAGCCAAATAGTGAAGGCGAGTGGTTTGAAAATCACAGCAGCAACAATCCGGGCTTGCGAATTGTAGATGTGTCAAACCCTAGTTCATTAATTCAATTGGGAAAAATAAATATTACGCCACAATGCCGTGGAATTTTTCAGGAAGGAAATTACGCTTACATTGCCGCAAGTAACCCCGATAGCAGCACGGTCATTGACACTTCGGGCTTATACATTGTGGATGTGAGCAATCCGGCAAATCCATTTGTTGCAGGCAAATGGGTTCGCACTCAACTTCTGAAAAGACACACGAGAGCGGTGAGCGTGAAAAACAATTATGCTTATCTTGCCCATTCAGGAAATCTGGTGATATTAGATGTTTCCAATCCCTCATCACCTGTTCTTGTAAAAGAAATCGCATTAGGAAATTCGCAAACGATGGATGTAGCAGTTTCGGGCAATTTTGTTTTCGCTCTCACTCAACAGTCACTATTCGCCTTTGATATTTCCAATCCTACAAATCCAACATTAGCTCATTCTGTCACCGGAATTTTCTTTGCGCCTCCAAGGCATTTTCACATCCAGCTACCCTATATTTATGTAGTAAGTGGTGCCGGTGTTTTCATTTTTAAATTTGACCGATTGACTGGAGTTGGAGTGAAAAACACGCCGTTAGCAACGAGTTATTCATTAGAGAACGCTTATCCTAATCCGTTTAACCCAAGCACGACCATTCACTTCACAATTCCCCATCGCGAGTATGTGACGCTGAAAGTCTTTGATGTGCTCGGCAGAGAAGTGGTAACGCTCGTGAATGGGGAATTAGTTGCCGGCGAGCATTCAGTTCAATTTAACGCGAAGGATTTGGCAAGCGGCGTGTATTTCTACCGCTTAACCACACCAACATTTTTCCAAACCAATTCAATGGAGGTAATAAAATGAAACACAAAGTAAATCCAACGCTGTTACTTTTTGCTCTTACAATTCAACTCTCCTTTGCCCAGAATAATCTACAATACGTTTCAAAGGTGTGCGCCAATACACCGCTAAATGCAATTCTTGACGGCAATTATCTCTATGTGATTGATGTGGAGCTTGTTAAGCATTAATGCATATATATCTATAAATAATTCTTTTTAAATTCCGATTCTTAGTGTATATTCCTCCCAAAAAGGAGG
>JBAZPZ010000079.1:0-9635 GCA_041645495.1 Fidelibacterota bacterium
GGACGCTCTGAACCAGCTGAGCTAAGCGTCCAAAGATTATTTAGGAAACGTAACCACTAACAATTTCAAACCTGCAACCTTCCCGAAGAATCGGGACGCTCTGAACCAGCTGAGCTAAGCGTCCAAAAATCGCTTCAAAAAGCGCGGAAATTTACGGATTCTTCTCCGAATTGCCATCCGATTATTTTTTGATGGCGAGGTCGAGCGCCTCGGACATTTCCTTGACAAAATCGAACTTCATTTCATTCTTGATCTGCTTCGGGATTTCGATCAAATCTTTCTTGTTCTGCTCCGGAAGAATGACGCGCCTCAATCCGGCGCGATGTGCGGCGAGCACTTTTTCCTTGACGCCGCCGACCGGCAGAACCGCGCCCCGTAGCGTAATTTCACCGGTCATCGCGAGGCTGTCTTTGACTTTCTTCTGTTTGAGGAGCGAATAGACCGCAGAGAGAATCGTCACGCCCGCCGATGGACCGTCCTTGGGCGTTGCGCCCGCGGGTACGTGAATATGAATATCGGTCTGCGCAAAGATAGAATCATCGATGCCCAGTTCTTTGGCGTTAGACCTGATATAGCTCATCGCCGCTTCCGCGGATTCCTTCATCACGTCACCCAATTGGCCGGTGAGATTCAATTTGCCGGTTCCTTTCATGCTGGTCGCTTCGATGAAAAGGATTTCACCGCCGACAGATGTCCAGGCGAGTCCGATGGCGATGCCCGGTTTGCTGACGCGCTCTGCCAGATCGACGAAGAATTTCCGCGGGCCGAGATATTGTTCGACCGCCTTTTCGTCAACGAAATAAGCTTTCTTCCGATTCTTTTCGGCCACTTCTCTGGCGACTTTCCGGCAGATATTGGCGATTTCGCGCTCGAGATTACGGACGCCCGCTTCCAGCGTGTAACTGGTAATGATGTATCTGAGCGCCTTGTCGTCGAATTCGACTTTCGTCTGAGTCAAGCCATGTTCTTTGATCTGTTTGGGAACGAGAAATGTCTTGGCAATATTGAGCTTTTCCTCTTCGATGTAACCGCTGAATTCCAACATTTCCATGCGATCGCGCAAAGCCGGTAAAATCGTATCATTCATATTCGCCGTGGCAATGAACATGACTTTCGAGAGGTCGTAGTTCACTTCCAAATAATGATCGCTGAAAGAGTAATTCTGCTCCGGATCGAGCACTTCGAGCAGGGCGGATGATGGATCGCCACGAAAATCGGCGCCGACTTTGTCAATTTCATCCAGCATAAAAATCGGATTGCTGCTGCCGGATTTGCGGATGCTCTGTAAAATGCGTCCCGGCAGGGAGCCGATATAGGTTCTGCGGTGACCGCGAATCTCGGCTTCGTCCCGCACGCCACCGAGTGAAATGCGGATAAACTTCCGTCCCATCGCCCGCGCAATGGATTTTCCCATCGACGTTTTTCCGACGCCGGGAGGCCCGACAAAACAGAGAATAGGACCTTTGATGGATTCACCCTTTTGTGTCTGCTCTTTCAGTTTCCGCACGGCGAGATATTCGATAACGCGCGTCTTGACTTTCTCGAGTCCGTAATGGTCTTCGTCCAGAATTTCTTGCGCCTGCCGGATATCGACATTGTCTTCGGTATAAATTCCCCATGGCAGATCGACAAGCCAATCGAGATAGGTTCTGGAAACGGTATATTCCGGGGATGCGGCCGGAATTTTGTTTAGCCGATCCAGTTCCTTTTCGGCGATTTTCCGCGCTTCGTCCGTCATCTTACACTTGGCGATTTTTTCCTGAAGTTCCTTGAGTTCGACGGTTCCTTCGTCTTCGCCGAGTTCCTTTTTGATGGTTTTCAACTGTTCGCGCAGATAATATTCTTTCTGCGTCTTGGTGATCTCGTCCTGCACTTCGGACTGGATGCGCTCGCCAAGCTGAATGCGCTGAATTTCGCGATTGAGAACGACGGTCGCCTTTTCGAGGCGTTTTTTCACGTCGAGCTCTTCGAGGATTTCCTGCTTTTCGTGAACCGGCACATTGATTAGGTGCATCGTCCGGTCAACCAACCTGCCGGGATTCTGGATATTCTGTAGAATAGTCGTGTGCTCTTCCGTCAGATACGGCGCGACCTTGATCAGTTTTCCGTATAATTGCCTGATGTTAACGATCATCGCGTCAATGGCGATTCCGGGCACGTAAATTTCCTGCGTCTTGACGATAGCGCCTTTGAAATACGGGTCTTCCTGAATGTAGGATTGAATCCTAGCGCGTTCGACGCCTTGAACGATAGCGCTTTTGCTTCCGTCCGGCATGTTGAAGATTTTTAGAACCTGTGCGATGGTTCCCCATTCGAACAAGTCCTCTTTCTCGGGATTCTCGACTGCGCCGTCCCGCTGAGCGACGACAACGATCCGCTTTTTCGATTCCGGAAGGTCTTCGATCAATTGAAGCGAGCGTTCGCGCCCGACATAGATCGGAATGACCTGTTGCGGAAACAAAACTGTGTTCCGCAGAGCCATGATCGGCAGAATTTCCGGCACTGAAGAACCGAGAGTTATCTGTTCATCATTATCTTTTATAGGTTCATCAACCATGAACGACTCCTAATAAATTTTATAAAATTGACCGATATATCAAGCGGATTCCGATTTCGGCTTCTTAACCGGCTCCGCTCTTGCAAACTCGATTTCTTTGAACGCCGTTATCACGCGGAGCGTTACGTCGAAATCACCGTTTCGGGACACGCCGACGACCGCCGGCCATAATCCAGTCGGCAATTGCTGTTCCAGCAACCACTCGATCGCTTTTCTGAACTGCGGACGACCGTGATATTCGGCGAGCGGCGCCAGCGATTCGACGAATCTCAGCGTGCCGCCGCGGAAAAGTCCGTTATCCGTGTAGTCGGTGTACAAATAATTCCATGCGTCCGGCTCCGGGAAAAGCGTCGTAGCATTCGGCGCAAGGTAATTATTCAGGATGAATTCCGCCGCCGCCGCGCAAGTCTGCGAACTGCGAAGGCGCGAGTGAATTCCCAGCGCCTGCAGAATCACCATCGTCGTCCAGATACCGCTTTTGGCCGTTTTGACCGTCACGTCGGACGGAACCATCGATGCGGAGAGCCAGCCGCCGTCTTCGCGCTGTCGTTTCGATATCCACCGGTAACTACGCTCGACGAACGGATTCCCGGCCAGCCCGAACTTGACCAAAAGCATCAATGCCAGGCCGGAATGATGTAACAACAACGGGAATTTTCCGTCAGATTTTTGCATTTTCAGTAATGCAATGAGTCCATGCTGAATGCCCGGCATATCGATCGAGCATCCCATGTTCAGGAGAGCGGACAGGTTTTTCAACTGCAGGAGAAATTGCATCCCTCTGGCGTGCTCTTCGATTGTGAATTTCTCGGTGAGTTTCCATGTCCCGTCGCTCAATTGCGTACCGAGAAGCCGCTCGCGCGGTTTGAATTTGACGAGATCCTGAAACAACCGATCCTGCAATGCTTCATCCTGCGGAAAAAAGCGATATGCCGTGAGAAATCTGACAGGCGCCGGCGCTTTCTCCATTAAAATAGGAATCGGATCGATTTTCAAACGTTTGTTCCACAGAGTACTTTTTACCATTTATTTTCTTTCCTGGTTAACGGGTTTGAGTGAGGTCGCATCATTCGGAAAATTCGCAAATGGAATGACGGAGTAAGGATAATATTTAAGTTGATTTCGCAGCATAAAAAGAGTTACCAACCGATATGAGGAAGGGTTCGCGTGCGGGCAACTTGGAGATGGTTGGGCCAGATCATACCGGAAAACAGCACCGGTTTCCCGAATTTCAACGCGGAAACTCGGCAGGAGGAATTCACTTTCGGCAATCGACTCATCATGTAAAAATCAAAATTCAAAATCTCTTTCAAGCGGTCGGTAAGTTCCATTTTCACACAATTAAATGCAAGAAAATTGTTAGTCGTGCGAGGCGACTGAGAGAACAATTTCCCGAACTTCTCCGTACGTGGCGGCGAAAAAATCGGCCGCCTCAAACGCCTCTTTGGGAAAGGAACTCAGAAATGCGACGGTCACCGCGCCCGCGCTCATCGCCGATTTGACGCCGTTGAGCGAATCCTCCAAAACGATCATTTCCTCCGGTCGGATTCCCATTAACTCGGCCATTTTCAGGTACGGCTCCGGTTGCGGCTTCTGGCACGTGACATTTTCGGCGGTGATCATCGTCTCAAAATGATTACGGATCGGCGTGTTCCGGAAAATCCACTCCAGAAATGTCAGTTTGGTTGACGTTACCAGCCCTGTGAGAAAGAAAGGACGGATTTCGCAGATAAAATCCTCGAAACCGTCGATGTAGCGCAAATTATGGCGGAATTCCTTTTCCAGAAGACATTTGCCTTTTTTTTGGAGAATCGTCAGTTCTTCACAAATGCCGTATCGTTCTTTGCACAGGATGAAAAAATCATGATCCGAAAGCCCTTTGAACAACCGCCAATCGGACTCTGGGATTGTGACGCCGTATTCGGCAAACAACCGTGCCTCCGCTTTTTCGTAAAGAGGTTCGGAATCGACGACAACGCCGTCGAAATCGAACACGATCGCACGGATTTTCCGTTCATTCAATTTCATTTTTTTCCTAACATGACTTACTGCGGGTCGCTGACGAGAGCCTGCGAAAATATTAAACGATGAATCCTAAAATGATATAAACGATAAAAGCCAGCGCGGCGTTCAAAACTGCATAGGGCAACTGCGTATTGACGTGATCGATATGATCGCATGCCGCAGACATGGAAGCGACAAGCGTCGTATCCGAGATCGGCGAACAATGATCGCCGAAAACGCCGCCGCTCAGCACCGCCGCGACCGTCAGCGGGAGATTGATCCCCAGCGAAGCGACTAATGGAACGGCGAGCGGTATCATCAGCGAAAACGTCCCAAAACTCGTACCGGTCGCAAATGCGACCAACGCCGACACAAAAAAGACGATGGCAGGCACCAAATGTGGCGACAGGAACGACGAGGTCAGGTTGGCCATGTACGCTCCGGTGCCAAGACTTTTACAAGTATTTCCCAGAGAAAACGCCAGCAACATGAGTAAGGCCAGCGAGATCATTCCGCCCGCGCCTTTCAAAATCATGTCCATGATTTCCTGCATTTTCATCAGTTTCTGCAATCGATACATGACGGCAGCGACACCGATGGCAATGATGACCGACCAAAACACGGCAGTCGAACCGGATCCGTGCGTGATTTCTCCCTGACCGGTAATCATCAACATCACCGGCATGGAAAGGCTCATCACCAAAACCGGAACGACCAGATTTCTCGCTAAATGCGGTTTGCCTTCAACCGGTTTCATTTCGATGATGCTCTCGTCCATCAGCGGAACGGCGCCGTCGCGCAGGAGTTTGCCTTCCACCCAAACGCGGTGTTCGGCTTTCTTCATCGGTCCAAAATTCCAGCCGGTCAGGGCGACGATCAAAACCGTAGCCACCGCGAAAATCGAGTAGAAATTCAGCGGCAACGACTGAATGAGCACCTTCGTCGGCTCCGCGACGCCCTGCGCCGCCAACAAGCCGATGACAAACGCGCCCCATGCGTTCAGCGGAATCAGCATGCAAACCGGCGCTGAGGTGGAATCGGCAAAGAACGACAACTTCTCGCGCGAAATTTTCAGTTTATCGAACAGCGGACGGCAGATCGTTCCGACGATGAGAATCTTGATGCTGGATTCGATGAACACAACGACGCCGAGAATCCACGCGAGAATCTGGGCGCCTTTCCGGCTCTTGATCAAATTTTTCTGAAAGAGAAATTGGACGAATCCGTTGACGCCACCGGATCGTTGGGTGAGAGCGATAAGACTTCCGACCATCGCGCTGAACAGAATGATGCGCGTGTTGTCGGCGTCTTTAAACACGTTGACGAAAGAGTCCAGCGTGGCGGCGACTCCGATCAGCGGATTCCAGCCGGAAAGAATCGTCCAGCCGATCCAGATTCCAACTCCCAACGAGATGAAAACTTGTCGCGAAACAATCGCCAAGACAATCGCTACCAACGGCGGCAACGTTGAAACCCAGCCAATTTCCTCCATCATCGCCAATCCCCTATTTCCAAATTATTCTTTCGGGCCTGATTTGTCCCGATAATTGGGATAAAGTTTTTTCATGCAATCAGGACAAATTCCGTGTGTAAAATCGGCTTCCGAGTGTACCGAAATATATTTTTCCACTTCGCTCCAATAGCCGGAGTCATCGCGAATCTTTTTGCAGCTGGCGCATATCGGAATGAGCCCTTTCAACGTTCGGACATTATTGAGCGCGGCCTGAAGTTCCTGAATGGTTTTTTCCCGTTCTTGCTCGATACGTTTTCGGTCGGAAATGTCGCGAATGACTGCGAACGTCGCCTTGTCGCCCTGATTATCGATGATCGTCACGTTGGCTTCGACATCGATGTTCGTACCGTCTTTCCTGCGGAAAATCGTTTCATACCGGGACGGAACATATTCGCCGCACTCGCGCCGTTTTCCGCGTTCATGAAGGATTTCCAGCCCGCGCGGCGTGTAAACTTCACGATAATCCTTCATGACCAATTCTCCGAAAGCATAACCGAGCATCGTGGCAAATTGCTGGTTGAAGAAAATGAATTTGTCGCGCTGACTGATCACGATGGCGTCGTTGACATTTTCGACGAGCAGGCGGTAATGCTCCTCAGATTCCCGTACCTGAAGTTCATGCTGTTTGTATTGAATGGCGAGCGCAAGCGCTTCCGCGATTGATTCGAGCAAATCCATCTGTTTTTCGGAAAACGCGTCGGCTTTCGCAAAATGATGAAAACTGAACAATCCGATGACGCGCCCTTTTGCGCGGAGCGGAACGCCGAACCAGATGTCGGGTAAAAGCCCCGCGTTGACGATTCCTTTCCGCCGAATCAGGTTTCTAATCTCGGATTTCTGCACCAAAAGCGGCTTGCCGGAATTGATGATCTCCTCTGCCAACAACGAATAAACTTCGGTCGTGATGCACTGCTGATTGATGCCCTCGTCAATGTGGTAAGGGATCGTCACTTCGTTTTTATCCGGGTTGTATAAACCAATATAAAAGTTGTTCGATGGGATCAGGCGCGTGAGCGTTTTATAGACTTTTGTGTACAATTCGGGCAAATTGTCAATAGATTGAACCGCCTGAGAAATTTCGTACACGACGCGGTTGATGTCTTCGAGATGTTTTTGCTCCGAGATGTCTTTGTACATCGCGAAGAAATTCACTATTTCGCCTTTTATATAGATTGGCGCTGACGAGATGGAAACCGGGACGAACGATCCGTCTTTTCGCTTCCTTAGTGTGTCATGATGTAAATAACCCTTCTCAGCTGCGACGTCCAGCAATTTTGCCTCGTCAAGCATGTTCGGATCGGCGACGACGTCGTTAATGTGCTTTCCCGCAACCTCCTCGATTGTCCACCCGAAAACCTCGGTAAATCGGGAGTTTACATTGATGACACAAAAATCTTTATCCAGAAAAACGGCAGGCTCGGGATTCGAATCGAATAATCGCTCGAATTTATTCTGATTTTCCCGGGCTTCGGCCAGCATTTTTCCCTTTTCGATATTCTCAAGAGCGATAGCGACCATCTCGCTAAACATGGAGACGATTTCTTTGTCATCGTCGCTCCATTCCCGTACTTTTCCAATTTGTTCGTTGCACAAAAGTCCGATTTGCTTACCGTTTGAGATAATCGCGATATCGAGGAGCGATTTAATGCCGAGTTGTTTGAGATAGTCGTTTTTAAATTCGCAGGTTCGCGGGTCGGCATACGTGTCTGTCGCATCCACGAACGGCTCGGTTTCTATGGAATGAAAATAGGTTGGATAATTTTTTCTGTGCAACACATCGCCGTGAGTGTGCTGGTTCAGATTCCGGTTATAAAGGTCGATACAGGTGATCTGCGTTTTTCCCGGATCGAAGAGCCAGATGCTGCATCGGTCGGTATTCAGCATCTGCGCGGATGCCGCCGTGATCATCTCCAATTCCAGCGGCAAATCTTCTTTTACCGACCGGAACCGGGCAAGCGACAGCAGAATTTCGTTTTGTTTCGCAAGTCTCTGAATCCGCTCCTGAAGATCGGCCACATTTTCCGTTAGGTCAGATGTTTTTTTCACCGGATTGACGGCATGATCCGTCTCTCCCGGCATTGTTTTTTTGACAAGTTTCTTCATCGTTACTTCTCGTTTTATTTCACACCGGGACGGTCAATCGGAACGTCGTTCCGACGCAGGGTTGGCTCTTCACGTCGATTGTTACGCCATAGGGTTTGAGAATCATGTATGAATTATACAAGTTCATAGCGAATAGTATGCGGCTCTCCGGTTTATCCGCCTCGGAAAAGATACGGCTCAATCCCAGAGGTGTGAAAAGCGTTGGAATGATCTCCGCCGGGATTTCTTTGCCGGTATCGGAGATTTCGATTTCGACGCCGCCCGGAACCGACGTCGTTTTAATGGTCAGAATTTTTTCAGGCGATTCCGCCATGGAAAGTGTGGAGAATTGCACAATGTTCATGATACCGTGAGAAAAGTCGCCGTAATATCCAACGACTGTCGGAATTTCCTGCTGAAATTGCAATCGCTTGACTACTTCGTTTTTAAAGAAGGTGTTAGATTCAAAAAAGGTGATTTCGGTCTTGATCAGTTCGTTCAGATTAAGCGGTTTCCTGGTCATGTCTTTTTCCATTTTTATTTTCTTCGTGAACGCGCTGATCATTTTCTCAATCTGCTTGACGTGCCGGATGATGATTTCCGGCTCCTTCAGTTCCGGCTGGCGATCGTTGAGCAACTGCGCTCTGCCGCTGATGACCGCGAGCGTGTTTTTGATGTCGTGAACGACACCGTCCGTCATGAGTTCGTACGACGATAGCCGCTGGCGTTTCAGATACTGGACTTCCATTTCCTGGAATTCCTTCTCGAGTTTCTTGCGCTCGGTGACGTCGCGGATGATACCCAGCGAGGCCGGCGCTCCTTCATAATCGGTTATAGTGACATTGATCTCGACGTTAATGACGGTTTTGTCTTTTTTCATAAACGTCGTTTCATATCGGGGCGATACGTCTGCGCCGCTTTTTCTTTGCGCTTCCCGCTGTTTGAGAAGTTCGATGCCACGGGGCGTGTACACATCCCGGTAATCTTTCAGATAGAGTTCATTGAAGTCATAACCCAGCATTTCACAAAACAGCCGGTTGAAAAACACAAACCGTCCATTTTGGTTTATTACGATGGCGTCGTTGATTTTATCGACGAGGAGTCGGTATCTTTGTTCCGATTCTCTTAATTTTTTTTCGCTTTTCTTCATGATTACGGCTCTGGCAATAATGTCCGCGACGGTCTGAATCGCAGAAATTTCGGCGGGCGACCATATTCGCATTTTTTCAACCACGTAAAATCCCAGACATCCGATAACCTCATTCTTAAAAACCATCGGAACGATCAGGATCGACTGAAGTCCTCGGGCTATGAACTCTTTTTTCTCGCTTTCACATTCTTCGGGCAGGTTGGCGACGTCTGAAATATATATCGGTTTCTTGTCAAGAACTTGCTCTACCCACCACCAATAACGGGTTACGGGCGCCGATTGTATTTCCTCAATGATCGGTTTTTCGCTTCGCGAATTCCATCGATGCG
>JBAZPZ010000080.1:0-9475 GCA_041645495.1 Fidelibacterota bacterium
TCCAAAACGATGAGTATTTCCGGCTTGCCGTTTTCGTTGTGATCGCTACGATTCCCGCCGGACTGGTCGGTGTTTTATTCAGCGATTTTATCGAGGATATTTTTCACTCGGTTCGGTTGGTTGGCGTAACGCTGATGATCACCGGTGTTTTTCTATTTCTGACGCGGTTCGTCAAAATTCAAAACCGCAAGTTAGGCGAATGGAACAGCGTTATGATTGGCGTTTGTCAGGCCATCGCCATTCTGCCGGGAATTTCCCGTTCCGGTTCGACGATCAGCGCGGGACTTTTATGCGGCATTTCACGAACGGAAGCCGCGCGGTTTTCATTTCTACTCTCCGTTCCGGCAGTGCTCGGCGCGACAATTCTCGAAGGCAAAGACGCGCTGGCGGCCGGTTCAGCGACTCTCGATTGGAAAATCCTCACGATCGGATTGATCTCCTCGTTCGTCGTCGGCTATCTGTCGCTGAAATTTCTCCTGAAAATCGTTCAGAGCAGGAAATTCAGCTGGTTTGCACCGTACTGCCTGCTGGCCGGGCTTTTAACTTTATTGTTTTTGTAGGAATTCCGGACGGGAAAATACAATGACGTCATTCGCGGACGAAATACTCTTGATAGACCAGGGAAACCTCCGGCCGGTTTATCTGCTTTGGGGCGGAGAATATTTCCTCGAAGAGCAGGCGATTCAGGCGTTGTTCTCGGCTTTTGCGGGCGCCGATCCGGCAAGTGTCGAGCGAAAAAATTTTTACGGAGACGACCGGAAAGACGAACCGTTTATCCAGAGTCTGGTCAACTTCGGCATGTTCGCACCGCGTCAGTTCCTCACCTATAAAAATATTCAGAAACTCAACGTTTCCCATCGGAAAAGTCTTCAGAGATACATCGATTCGCCCGATCCGAACATCCTGCTGATATTGACGGCGGATAACGAAACAAAATCCTCGTTGGTCGATCAACTGAAGAAATCAAAATCAATCAAAACCATTTATTCGTTCACGCCGGAACCGGAGCAGTTTGCCGGTATCGTGCGGACGGCGCTTGCTCGGCGCGGTTACACGATTTCTGACGACGCAATGACACGGCTCGTTACCTGTACCGACGATTCGTTGGCGCACACGTTTGCCGAATTGGAGAAAATCATCGTCGCGGCCGGCGATGCGAATGATCTCAGTTTCGACGCGGTCGATGCCGTCATCGGCGCCGAAAAGAAATATCAGGTGAACGAATTGCTCAGCGCGGTCGCGAATCGCGACATAAAAAAGTCCGTCAAAATAGCGCTGTCGATGATCCACGCCGGCGAAGGTATGCCGTTCATCGTATCGAAGCTATTTCACTTCTTCCTCAACATCTGGGCGTATCCGCATGCGTCATCCTTCAATGGCGACAAAAACCGACGGAACCAAAAGCAGGAAGCGGACTTTAAAGTCGGGTACGGAAATTACCGGGACAGAGATTTCGGAAAGATTTTTCAATGCCTGACCGACGTGGATTTGAAATCGAAATCGGTGAACCTAACCGATGAAGAACTGATTGTGCCACTGTTGTATGAAATCATCAATGCTTAGAATTGGAACGCATGGAAGACAGATATAAGATAACTGACGAAGAACTCATTGCCAGATTTCAGGCGGGTGACGAAAGCGCGTTCGAAGAAATCGTCCATCGTTATTCCGGACGGTTAATGAATTTCGCCTATCGCTTTTTGCTGGACCGCGAAGAGGCGGAGGACGTCGTTCAGGATACTTTCCTCAAAGTCTATCAAAACCGGAACGCATACAAGGAGATCGCAAAATTTTCTACGTGGATTTATACGATCACCGGGAATCTTGCGAAGACGATTCTTCGGAAACGCCGGAATCGGCAGCTCTTCTTCTTCTCGCGGTTGGGACCCGAGGAAAAAGACATCGAATTCCCGTCCACAGATAAATTGCCGGAATCCACTTTTGAAGAGAAATATGATGACAAAATGGTGCAGAAAGCGATTGTAAAATTGCCGGAACAATTTCGCACCGCGATCATTTTAAGGGATATTCAGGATCTTTCTTATGAAGAAATCAGCAACATCATTGACGCGCCGCTCGGAACCGTCAAGTCCAGGATCAACCGGGCGCGCTTGCGCCTGCAGGAAGAACTGGAGTCGTTGAAAGGCAAATGATTTTTTACAGGAGGTGTACAAGCAATTTATGATGAATTGTTACCAGTTTAAAAACTCCATATCAAGTTTTATCGAAGAAGACATCAACTTCAATCGTCGAAAGCAGTTCGAGGAACATCTGCAAAATTGCCCGGCATGCAAACTCCTGCACGCCCGCATTCTGCAGAACAAAAAACGGCTGGCATCCCTGCCGAAAGTCACGGTGAGCGACCACTTCATGCACAATCTCCAGAATAAAATTCTCGCTGACCGGAATGCGCGAATCCGGCAATCGCTCCGGAAGGATTTTTCTTTCAAACAGATTCCCTCTTTTGCGTACGGATTTGCCGCCGCTCTGCTCGCCGTCGTCGCCGTGTTTTTCATTCTGCAATCGCAAGGAACGGATTCGACGAATCCCGGCGTCCCGCCTGTCGTTCAGGAGCAAATCGATCAGCAACCGCCGGTTGCTCAGCCAACAGTACGGCAACCCGTGAAAAATGTGTTGGTCGCCGACGACACGCGGAATCAGATCAAACCGGACTCTTCCGACAAAGATGTTCAGGACGACGATCAACCGGTCCAGCACAATCCGGATTTTCAGGATAAGATCAGAACGGTCAAAAAGCAGTATTGAAGTCGTTTTAATTTCCGGGTTTTATATATTTCATATTGATTTTACAGACGGTTAATAGTATTTTTACCTGCTATTTTTTCGCAGGTTGGAATGAAAAATTTGAAGAGTGTTTGGTTCCTTAGTTTTCTCCTGATCGCCGTTTTATTTCTGGTCGTCGTTTATCCCGGAATTGAAACGCTCCCGGGTATTCCCTTTACATTTCAGTGGGTTTTCAAGATACTGGTTTTCGTCGCTTTTTTTTCGATCGTTCTCTTCTTACTGATCGAAGTAAAACGTCTGACGCGGAAGATCCGAACGATTCAGGAAACCGATAAAGACGAGGCGGCCGGAGATCGTTCGGACGAATCGCTCAAGGAACTCGGATTGAAAACCGGTGTCGATCCGGAAAAAAACTATCAGGAAATGACCCGGCAAATCCTATCGCTCGCCCAATCTTCCTTGGTTGCGCAGACTGTCTTTATCTATTTTTACAACGAGGCGGACGACGAGTACGCGCTTCAGGAATACCAGACCTCTTTGAACGTCGAGCCCAAAACATCCTTTCGCGCGGCCAATTCCATTTTTAATAATTTTCACCAATCGGCGATACCGCGGATTTTTCCAAACGATGTCCTGAAGGACGGACAGGTTCCTTATTACGAGAAAAACACACGCATCGGAACCGTCATGCTGGTACCGATTTTTCTGAAAAAAAGTATTTTTCTCGGTCTATTGGGAATGGACAGTGTCAGCAAAGAAGCATGGGGCGAAGAAGATACCGAGATGGCAAAAACCTTCGCCGAACTCTATTCACAGACCATCTGGCAGATCGACGTCATCGACAAGCAGATGACCCAGATGAAGTTCTTCGACGATCTCTGCAGAATGAACAACGAGAGTTCACTCGGTGTCGATTTGCTCGATCTGTACAAAAAAGCCGGCGCCATCATCAAGAAATTTTATAATTTCGATAAAATGACGCTGGCGACTTTCAAAGAGGAAGAATCCCGCGAATTGCGCATCGAATATATCGAAGGTCTGGAAGCGGATTATTCCATCGGGCATCTGATCCCGGTTGACGGAAGCCTGTTCCAGAAAGTCGTCGATAACGGTCAAATCCTTTCTTTGCCCGATTACGAACAGGCCGGCGTTCAGCATCGGTTCAGGCCCGACGATCTTCCGCTCTTTCCGTTCCGCTCCTGCCTCGGCGTTCCGCTGGATTTTGGCAGGAAGCGGTTCGGTGGTATTCTACTGGAGAGTTTCAAAGTCAATAATTTTGCCAGCGAAGAGGCGGAGACACTGTTGTTTCTGGGAAAAAATCTTTCCGAAATCATCAACCGGATCCGGATGCACCAGTTGATGAAGGAACTCGCACTCATCGACGGACTGACCGGCATTTATAACCAGCGCGCCTTTAAAGAACGATTCGCGACGGAGATCGAGCGGTGCCGGCGATTCAAGATTTCAATGACGTTGTTCGTTCTGGATCTCGATAATTTCAAGCGGATCAACGATACGCACGGACATTTATTTGGAGACTTTCTTCTGAAAAAGACGGCGTCGATCATTCAGTCAAGCGTTCGCTCGATCGACATCGTTTGCCGGTGCGGCGGTGAGGAATTCGCCGTCATTCTCGTCAACGCCGACAAACGAAGTTGCCTGACCAGCGCCGAAAGAATCCGCAGTAACATTCAAAACTTTTCTTTCGATAAAGATAAAATCAGCGAAAAAATTACTGTCAGCATCGGCATTTCCGAATATCAGATCGACGGCAACGAACTGCAATCCATCTTTTCTGCCGCCGACAATGCGATGTATCAATCCAAACGGGCTGGCGGCAATCGCGTCACTATGTATAAACCAAATTAAGTTAGGAGTCAATTCAATATGGCAAAACGAGTCAGCAAAGGTTTCGGCGATAAAACCTCCAAAGCATTAAAAGATTTTAAAAAACATTGCGCCGTCTGCGGCGAACCCATCGAATTGGTCAAACGCATTCTGACCGTAACCGACGAGGAAAAAAACTCCGTCCGGTTTCAGGAAAAAATGGTCGGTGTCTGCAAATGTAACCGCAGCGAGATTTTTAAATAAAACCGCTTCCCCGTCGATGCGGAAAATCAATCGACCCGAGGAAATGGATGCGATCTCCGATGAAACGAATCCTCTCTCTTCTGCCCGTTCTCTTTTGGGTATTGCTATCTCTTTCGTTTCTTTCTGATTGCGCCGGCGGCAAGCCAGCCGTCTCGACGGTCTCCACCGAAATCGCGTCTCCCCAGCCCAAATCCTACGACTCGCAAGCTCTCGAGCATTTCATGGCCGGCGAGTCGTTCACGCTTCAGGGCGATTACGCGATGGCGACGCTGGAATATCAGGACGCTCTTCAGTACGACACGACCTCTTCGACCATTTATCTTTCGCTGGGAAAAGCCTATCTGAATGTGGGCAAATTCGACCGCGGCGCCGACGCACTTAAAAAGGCCGTTCAACGCAATCCATCCGATCCGGAAGCGCGGGAGATTCTCGCGCAGGTTCTTTTTCTCACCGGTAAAACCAAAGAGGCTCAACGCGAATATGAAATTTTGGCGCGGGAGCGACCGAACGATCCGGAAATCCAATTTCAAATCGCTGCGATTTACCTGAAGAATAACCAGCCGGATCGCGCTTTGAAAATTTACGCGGCAGTTTTTGCAGCGGATTCTACGCGCCTCGACGCTCTGGAAAAAGCCGCCGAAATCGCCTTCCTTCAAAAAGATTTCAAGCAAGCCGCGAATTTCTTCGATATTCTGATCAAACACGCTCCCGAAAATATCGACTACATCAAAGGACGAGCCGATCTCGCGATCATGAACGGCGATCTCAACACAGCAATCGATCTGACCAAACAAGTTCTGACGCTCGATCCGCAGAATTTCGCAAATCGTGAACGACTCGGCGATATACTTTCGCGAAGCGATCGGTTCGAAGAAGCGGATTCGTACCTCAGAATGATGATCGAATCATATCCGGACAGCATAGACAGTTACGAAAATTTATCCATGCTTCTTATGCGGCAACAGCGGTATCCCGATGCCATCGATTTTCTCCGGATTGCTCTCGAAAAATTCCCGAATTCCCCGGTTTTTTTAATGTTGCAAGGATCTTGCTATTTTTCCATGAAAAATTATACTCTCGCCGAACCGCCTCTCGCGGCCGCATTGCAAACCGAGCCGAAGAACGTACAAGCGCAACACATGCTCGCCAACGTCTGGGAGACGATCGGAAAATACGACCTTTCCGACAGCCTCTACGACGAAATCATTCGTGACAATCCGGACGACGACGTCGCGTTGAATAACCACGCTTACAGTTTGGCTGTTCGGGGCATTTCGCTTGAAAAAGCGCTGAATATGATCGGCCGGGCGTTGCAGAAAGAACCGGATAATTCATCCTATCTCGACACCAAAGGCTGGGTTTTGTACAAACTCGGCAAGTCCCGGGAAGCGCTTCCGTGGATCGAAAAAGCGCTGGCAACCGAGAAGGAAAATCCGGAAGTTCTCGAACATCTCGGCGATATTTACCAAAGTCTGGACGACCGCGGTAAAGCAGAAGAATTTTACCGGCGCGCGCTGAAAATCGATACGGAAAATGAGCGACTTAAAAAGAAACTCCTCATCGAATAACATCTTCCGCCAGCCGGTTTTCGCCTTCGCGCTCTGGCTGAGTTTTCAGAGTTGTGCATCGACAACCGCGTTTCATAGAGATTCATTCCATCCTGAATATTTTAATTCCGAAAAGCGCACCGAAGCGCTCGATAAACTCGGACAATTGAGCGTCGAAGCGGCAATCGGTATCGATTCGCCCGACGGAGCGATCTCCGTTCCGGCCGATCTTCAGTTTCGGACAACCGACACGCTGTTCATCCAGATTTACGATCCGCTCGGCAGAAAACTGGCGCGTGCGGAATTAAACGGTGCTGAATATTCCATCTTATTCCAGCGGGACGGAACTTTTTTTTCGGGAAGTGACTTACCGACGGAACTGGGCGGTTTTGAATTTCCCACGATCAGCGCAGAAGATTTTCGACGGCTTTTACTCGGATTGCCACTTCGATTGTCGTCATTTCAGGTCGCTTATTTCAGCCAAACATCCTGCCTGAAATCCGCGATCATTGGAAGCGGCGCCGGAAAGTGGGAAATTCACTACCGATCGTACGAATCCGTCACCGATATTCCACTTCCTTCGGAGATTTCGTTTCGGAACCGGCAGGCAAATGTCGAAATACAAATTCATCTCTCGAATTTCTCTGCCGCGTTGCGTAAATTCGCGCAGTAATGGAACCATTAACGAAGAGGTTTGAGTGAATTCAGAAGGAAAAAACGGATTGGTCTCGGTCGTCGTTCCCGTCCTGAACGAAGAAAAATCACTCGAAGAACTCTACCGTCAGATCACCGCCGCTTTTACTGGCACCGACCTGACGTTCGAGGTTATTTTTATCGACGACGGCAGCACCGACCGCTCTTTTGAGATCGCGTCGAAAATCGCACATGAAAATCCCGCCGTCAGCGTCGTGCGGTTTCAGCGAAATTTTGGAAAAGCCGCAGCATTGATGGAAGGTTTTCGTCTGGCGCAAGGTGATTTCGTCGCCACGCTCGACGCCGATCTTCAGGACGATCCGAACGAAATTCCCGCGATGATCCGCCAGATGAATGGCAGTTACGATCTCGTTTCCGGCTGGAAGAAAAAACGCAACGATCCTATCACTAAAACTTTACCCTCAAAAATTTTCAACCGCGTCACCAGCTGGATGACCGGCGCAAAAATACACGATTTCAACTGCGGAATGAAAGTCTATCGCCGCGAAGTGGTTCAGTCGCTGAAAATCTATGGCGGTTTATACCGGTATATTCCGGCGCTGGTGCATCTTTCCGGCTTCCGCGTCGGCGAGAAAGTCGTTCAGCACCGCGCGCGGCAGTTCGGCGTATCCAAATACGGCGGTTCGCGGCTCTATCACGGCTTCTGGGATTTGATCACCGTTCTCTTTCTAAGCAAATACGAACGCCGTCCGCTTCATCTATTCGGACTGCCGGGCATTCTCTGTTTTCTCGCCGGATTCGTTATTTCATTGGTGCTGACGATTCGCTGGTTTATGGGACACTGGATCGCCAACCGGCCGGTTTTCTTTCTGGGAATTCTACTGCTGATCGTCGGCTTGCAGTTCATTTCCATGGGATTGCTGGGTGAGATGATCGCATTCGGACAGAAAAAAGAAAACGCCATTATCAAGTCGGTCACACTCCCGGAATCGACAAAGGACGACTCCTGCCGGTGAGCCAGTTGAATCTAAAAACGGTTGTTCATCCCGATTGCCGGTATTTTCTTGGCTACATTCCGTGCCGGTTCCATAAATCGGAAGGCGCACATTGCGAAAATTGTTCGCATTACGACCGGATCGAAGAAAAAATCCTGATCATCAAACTCGGCGCGATGGGCGACGTCATCCGCACGACGCCGCTGATCGAAAAACTGAAAATCGAACATCCGAAAGCGGCAATCTGGTGGTTGACGCTGACAACGGAAATCCTTCCGCCGACCGTCGATAGGAAGCTGAAGTTCGATCTGGCAACCACGCTCTTTCTGGAAAACATCGATTTCGACATGCTGATCAATTTAGACAAAGATCCGGAAGCCTGCGCGCTCGCCAGACGAATTACGGCGAAAACCAAATTTGGTTTTACGCTGATCGACGGCGTACCGTCGCCGATCGATTCTCTGGCTCAGCCAAAATATCTCACCGGTTTATTCGATGACGTCAGCAAAGCCAATACGAAATCCTATCCCGAAGAGATTTTCGAAATCTGCGGTTATCGTTTTAATGGCGAAAAATACCAGATCAACCGCGATGGAATCGACGGCTCGTGGAATTTGCCGACGGATAAAAAAATCGTCGGTCTAAACGCCGGTTGCGGGGCGCGGTGGAAATCGCGGCTTTGGCCGGAAGAATACTGGATCGAACTCGCGACGCGGCTGAAAGCTTCGGGATACGAGGCGATTCTATTGGGCGGACCTGACGAAGACAAAAAAAACTGGCGTATTCAAAAGGCAAGCGGCGCGCTTTACTTCGGCCATTTCCCGCTGAAAAAATTCATCGGCTTGATGGATCGGTGCAACCTGATCGTTACCGCCGTCTCGATGGCAATGCACATCGCGATCGCTCTGGAGAAAAAATTGGTTCTCTTCAACAATATTTTTAATAAAAACGAATTTGAACTCTACGGACTCGGGAAAATATTGGAACCTCCGGAATGCCGATGCTATTTCGTCGCGGAATGCGACCGCAACTGCATGAAGGATTTGAAGACAGACGACGTTTATGATGCCGTCGTCGAACTGCTCGGCGCGCCGACCGATTCTATAAACAGGTTATGAAAATTACAATTCCGGGTATTTTTCCGCCATATCGCGGCGGGATCGCTCACTTCAACACACTTCTCTATCGATCGCTCGGCAAGCGCCACGACGTTTCCGCCATCAATTTTTCCCGCCAGTATCCAAACTTACTTTTTCCCGGCAAAACGCAGATGATCGAAAACGAGCCGGTGATACCGGAATTCGGTAACCGAATGATCGACTCGATCAATCCAATCACATGGTTGAAAACGTCGCGTGAAATCAAACGGTTGTCGCCCGATCTGCTGATTTACAAATATTGGATGCCGTTCTTCGCGCCGTCGCTCGGAACCATCGCGCGCCG
>JBAZPZ010000081.1:0-9145 GCA_041645495.1 Fidelibacterota bacterium
TAAAAGGCTCTATATTGGGCTTTCTGGCGGGCTTTCCCTTTTTCGCTTTGGTTATAGACTTTCAGGCTGGCTTTCAGGCAAATTTTACAACTACTTGTTGTCTTGTCTTTTGACGCATTGTTACGGTAAAATTCGGTTAGCGGTTTTTCGATACCGCATCTCGAACATTTCTTCATTGCAGGTACTATGAAATTTTCAGGTTCTTTAGAAATCATTGCGCTTCCTTCCGATTGTCCCTCAAAGGAGTCCATCCATCAGATCAAACCTCCTTCAGGTCACTTCTTACGTTGCATTTTCCGGATACTTACCATTGATTCAACTTTAGCCATTTTTCTTTTATTTGTCAATCAGATTCTTACCAATCTCGTCTCTACGCTCAGCGTTGAGACGCAAACAGTCCGCATTTTACTTTAACAACCTTTTTTATTGCCACGACCTTGAGGTCGTGGATTTAATTCACCCGCCAACTACTCCGGACTTTAGTCCGATATTTGGGCTAAAGCCCGATTGGGTTTTCGGATTCCTGTCCACGAGATCCTCCTGCGGCGGACAGGTAAATCTCGTGGCAATTCCCGCCGTTGGCGGGATTCAGTCGCCCAAAACAATTCTGCGTCATTCAGCGTACCTGTAACGCGAAACCCGGAACCCGAAACACTTTATCCCTACGTTACCACAACTTTACTGCCACTTTACCCCAATCAACCTAATCCAACCCAATCAACCTAATCCAACCCAATCCAACCCAATCCAACCCAATCAACCCAATCAACCTAATCCAACCCAATCAACCTAATCAACCCAATCAACCTAATCAACCCAATCAACCTAATCCAACCCAATCAACCTAATCCAACCCAATCAACCTAATCAACCCAATCAACCTAATCTACCTAATCTACCTAATCCAACCCAATCAACCTAATCCAACCCTTCCCCACAAACTTTTTCTTGCATTGAAAAAAAACTCCTTTTAAGTTCAGGCGAATGCAAGTTGAAACAGTCAAGTGCGCCGATCTCATTTACCTATCAGGTACGAGACAGGCTATTTAAAAGGAGCGCTTTGCCCGGCGTTATTTCTGCTCGATATTCTCTATCTTTTTCCGTGAGCCGGATGGGTTTCGCATGGTTCGATGCAATCCGCATTGTCTCTGACAAAAAGCATTCCTTGTCATACGTTCCTTTAGTAGGTGTATATGCGACTGTAGTAGAGTCACAAGCGATAGAAGTAATGTCACAAGCGATGGAAGTAAGGTCAAAAGTGACAGAGATTAAGTCACAAGCCATCGAAGTAAATAGTTATGCTTTCGTTTTCGTTTTACAGGGATCGATGAAATGATCATAGATAGTTCAAAACAACCAAAAGGAGGTTACCATGCAGGAAATGATCAGTATTGAGATTCAGGACACCGATGTTTTGTTGGTGGCAACGAATAAGTAACCAGCCAGAACTGACCGGCGTCGGTTCGACGGAGGCTGAAACCCGGCAATTGTCTGCGGCGAAAGCGTCGCTGAACGAGAAAGAACTTGCGCATGAGGCGATGGTCAATCATGTTCATCTGTTGACAAATGACCAGAATGTTCTGATTGCTCAAAGTTGGAATGTCATTGGAAAAATCAGATCGGCGGCGAAGGTTCAGTTCTTTCGGGACAAGTTGATGCAGAAGGAATTCCATGTCGGTGGCAAAACACAGCAGAAGGTTGCCGGCACGACGGCGGAATTATCTTACATGAAAGGACTGACGACGACGTATGCGACGCAGTTGGCGACTCGCGGCATTGGCGCGGCGGATATTACCGGGTTGAACGCCTGTTATGATGGTTTGCAGGCAAAAGACGCCGAGCAGGAGAACGCCAAAAAGTTACAGACAACACTCAGAAACGAGCGCGACACGTTGTTAAAAGACCTGAGGGATATGAAAAGTAAAATCCGCGGGTCTGCGGCTATTTGTTTCAGAGGAAATCCGGACATTCTGAACGAATTCAAAACCATCATTCGGAAAAAATCGGCAAAGAAATCGGATACGGATACATCCACCGAAACTCCAACCGCCGGCTGACGGAAGCGGAGAAGGGTAATGGGTAACAGGTGATGGGCGACAGGCCAATAATTCGTAATACGTGAATCGTAAGTCACGATTTGCCCGTGGCGAACAGTTATGCCGGAAGCGGACAAACCCGTAACCCGAAACCTGTAACCCGTAACCTATAATCCAGAACCAGCCTGATAACGCAAATTCCCTCTTCCACAAACGTCCATCATTTTGATTGTTTATTTATCCATCGGATTCTAAATTTCACGGTTTAAAAATGGTTATTCAAGTTCAGGTTTTATGCAATATAAATTAGGAATCATTGGCGGAACGGGAATATACGATCTGGAAGGTTTGAAGGTTCGGGATCGCATCTTGCCCGATACGCCTTATGGAAAAGCGTCCGGCGAATTTATCATCGGCGACATGAACGGCAAAGAGGTCGTTTTTCTTCCGCGTCACGGAAGAGGACATCGCATCGCACCGACGTTTATCAACTATCGCGCGAACATTTATGGTATGAAACAATTGGGTGTTACACATCTGATTTCCATTTCGGCGGTCGGAAGTTTCAAGGACGAGTTGAAGCCCGGCTCGATCGTCTTCGTCGATCAGTACGTTGACCGGACAAAAGAGCGCGTTCACGACACATTTTTCGACGAAGGCGTCGCCGTTCACATCGCCTTTGCCGATCCGGTTTGTCCGTCGCTTCACGCGAAATTGATCGAAATAGCGAAAGGGCTCGGCATTGATTATGCGCCATGGGGAACTTATCTGAACATCGAGGGACCTGCGTTTTCCACGCGTGCCGAATCCCGGCTCTACCGTTCGTGGGGAATGGACGTGATCGGCATGACCAATCTATACGAGGCGAAATTGGCGAAAGAGGCAGAAATTCATTTCGCGCCCATCGCGCAGGTCACGGATTACGACAGTTGGAAGGAAGAATCCGTCGATGTCGCCGTCATTTTGGGAAATTTGGGAAAAGCGTTATCGATCACGCGCGCCGTCATCATAAAATTCATCGAAGGATTTCCGTATCCGGAAAACGCCTGCGCCTGCGAACAGGCTTTACGGGGAACGCTCGTCACCGATCCGGCGTTCATTCCCGATTCGCTGAAGAAGAAATACGAATTATTGTTGAATAAATATCTTTAAAAATTATGTCTCAGTACGGGGACATTTTTCCGCGTTTACGAACAGGAGGTTTGGTTAAGTGATCAAGAAGGTACCGCCAACGGTTGACTTCATCGCGTTGGAACATGAAATGCTCGATTTCTGGGAAAAGAATCGGGTTTTCGACAAATTGGTCAGTCAAAATTCGACCGCAGACCGGTGGTCTTTTATCGATGGTCCCATCACCGCCAACAATCCGATGGGCGTTCATCATGCGTGGGGACGGACGCTAAAAGATATTTTTCAACGCTACAAAGCAATGAACGGCTTCCGCACGCGCTATCAAAACGGTTTCGACTGTCAGGGATTATGGGTCGAAGTCGAAGTCGAAAAGGAACTCGGATTCAAATCCAAACGCGACATCGAGACTTACGGCATCGAAAACTTCGTCAATAAATGCAAAGAGCGCGTCCGGAAATATTCCAAAATCCAGACCGAACAGTCGATCCGGCTGGGCTACTGGATGGATTGGGACAATTCGTACTATACGATGTCCGACGAAAACAATTACACGATCTGGCTGTTCCTGAAGAAATGTCACGAAAACGGCTGGATTTATAAAGGGCACGATGTGATGCCGTGGTGCACGCGTTGCGGAGCCGCGCTCTCCGAGCACGAGATCGCCACTGAAGGCTACAAGGAAATGACGCACACCAGCATCACCGCCCGGTTCCCGCTAATGAACCGCGAAAACGAATATCTGTTAGTCTGGACGACAACTCCCTGGACGTTGACATCGAACACCGCCGCCGCAGTTCACCCGGAAAAAACCTATCTGAAAGTTCGTCAGGGAACGGACTTTTATTATCTGATCGAAGGCCGCGAAAAAGAGGTGATGAAAGGCGAATTCACCATTGAAGACAAACTGAGCGGAAAAGAAATGCTCGGCTGGAAATTCCACGGACCGTACGACGAATTGCCCGCCCAGAAAAACGTTCAGCACATCGTCATTCCGTGGGAAGAAGTGACCGAAACGGAAGGCACCGGCATCGTTCACATCGCGCCCGGATGCGGCCAGGAAGACCACGAACTCGGCGTACAATTTAACCTTTCGACGATCGCGCCACTCGACGAATCCGGTAATTACATCGACGGTTTCGATTGGCTGACCGGCAGAAACGTCGATTCGATCACCAAAGATATTTTAAAAGACCTCGACCAAAAAGGAATCAAATACCGCGCCGACGCCTACACGCACCGCTATCCGATCTGCTGGCGGCACGGAACGGAACTGATCTTCCGGTTGGTCGATGAATGGTTCATCGCGATGGACGGCGCACGGCAGGACATGATCGATGTGACGAAGAAAATCCGCTGGATTCCCGAATACGGTCTGACGCACGAACTCGACTGGCTGAAAAACATGCATGACTGGATGATCTCCAAAAAAAGATATTGGGGCCTGGCGCTTCCGATCTTTGAATGTCCATCCTGCAAGCATGTTACCGTCATCGGAAGCAAAGAAGAATTGAAAGAACGCGCGGTCGAAGGCTGGGCGGAATTCGACGGTCATTCGCCGCATCGTCCGTGGGTTGACGCGGTGAAAATCAAATGCGAAAAGTGCGGCGAAATCGTCAGCCGTATTCCCGACGTCGGCAATCCGTGGTTAGACGCCGGAATCGTTCCATATTCGACACTTCATTATACGACGAATCGTTCCTACTGGGAAGAATGGTTTCCCGCCGATTTCATCTGCGAATCCTTGCCGGGACAGTTCCGGAACTGGTTCTACTCGATCCTGGCGATGAGCACGGTTCTGGAAAAACGCGAACCGTTCCGTACGATCCTCGGTCACGCACTCGTCAAGGATGAGCAAGGTAAAGATATGCACAAGAGCGCCGGCAATGCGATCTGGTTCGAGGAAGCCGCCGAGAAAATGGGCGTGGATGTGATGCGCTGGCTCTACGCCGATCACAACCCGGTCAACAACCTGAACTTCGGCTATCACGTCGCGCAGGATTTCCGGAAACACATTATCACGCTTTGGAATTCCTACTCGTTTTTTGCGACTTACGCCGAACTCGACCAATTTTTGCCCGGGAAAAACCACGTCGAAACAAAAGACCTGAGCGAGCTCGACCGCTGGTTGTTGGCGCGTCTGAATCAGTTAATCATCGACACCCGGAGAGATTTCGATAATTTCGCGACGCAGAAAGTGATGTCAACCATCGATGAATTTCTGGAAGTTCTGTCCAACTGGTACATTCGCCGAAGCCGCCGCAGATTCTGGAAATCGGAAGACGATAAAGATAAGCGGGCGGCTTATCAGACGCTCTATCAGGCGCTCAAAGGATTGATCCTCGTGCTTGCGCCGGTCATTCCATTCGTCACGGAAGCTATTTATCAGAATTTGGTGCGCGGACTCGAACCGTCGGCGCCGGAAAGCATTCATCTCGACAAGTTTCCTATCGCCGATGAATCGCTGATCGACGAAAGCCTGCTTCGTAAGATCGATTCGGTCGTCAAGATCGTCGAAATGGGACGCGCCGCCCGCAACAAGGCGAATTTAAAAGTCCGCCAGCCGCTTCAAAAAATCATCGTTAAACTGCCGAAGAGTCTATCGCCGGACGAAATTCTCCCGCTATCGGGTCAAATCCTTGAAGAACTGAACATCAAAACCATCGAGTTAACAAAAGACGATGGCGCACTTTTCGTCATCAGCGTAAAGCCCAATTTTGCGATGCTGGGCGTGAAGTACGGAAAGTCGATGGGAGAAATCCAAAAAGCCATCCGTGCGCTGAATCCGGACGAAACTCTCAAAAAAGTCGAAAGCGGCAGTCCGATCGAACTGATACTTCCCGATCGCGCGATCACGCTGACGAAAGACGAATTGGTCGTCGAAAGAAAAGACGTCGAGGGATTTTCGGGTGTCGCCGACGGCGAATATTCCGTTGGCATCGATACGCGGTTGACGGAAGATCTGATCAAGGAAGGATTGGTGCGCGATTTTATTCGCCACGTACAAACGATGCGGAAAGAGGCCGACTTTCGCGTGGAAGACCGCATCCGGATCGCATTTTCCGCGCCGGAAGAGATTTGCATCGCGCTGGCGAAATTTGAAGAATATCTGAAAAATGAGACTCTTGCTAATCAAGTCCAGAGTACGTATTTTCAGGGTGAATTTGACAGGGAATTGAAAATTGGAAATCATATAGTTCATGTTTCGATCAGTCGGTTGAACTAAGGATTTTGGAGACAGGTTATGCCGGAGAAATTAAAAATGAAGAAATGGGGCAAAGAAGACCTTGACTATTTTAAAGCGTTGATTCTAAGAAAACGGGAAGAAACGATCAAGGAAATCAAACGGCTGGAGGCCATTACGGTCAACGATAATACGCGGCAAGACAGCACGACACTCGACTCGACCTATTCATATCACATGGCGGATGTCGGGACCGATTCGGAGGAACGTGAAAAAGCCTTTCTTTGGCTATCCCGCGCAAATAAATACCTGACCTATCTGAATCAGGCGTTGGAACGCATCAAGAACGGCGAGTACGGCGTCTGCATGGAGTGCGGCGAATTGATCCTGAAGGAACGTCTCGAGGAAGTTCCGCACACACAGCACTGTGTCAGATGTAAAAATAAACCCAAGGGTTGATACCAGCCCACCTCCTTTCTCCATAAAATTTCAGTGGACAATCACGGCGGTTTTGGTTACCTTATTTCTGAATGAAGAGGTTAGTTCGGAAATCTAAGAAGCACAAAAAGCAAGAGTAAACGATCAGACAATCACGTTCAGAGCAGGCTTTTCATAACGGAAAGACTTATAATCTTGTTCCAGGAAGCAAGACGTTTCTTCCGAAGAAAGATCGGAACTCAGGCACATCATGAAAGCGGTTTCAGATAGATTGTTGACATTTACCGTGGCGCCGGAGACTGACATGCGATTAGACGTCTATCTCTCCGACCGCATTGAAACGCTGAGCCGGTCGAAGATTTCCAACCTGATTCGCACCGGTCTGGTGACGGTCAATCAGGCAACTGCGAAGTCCGGCTATTCATTACGAACCGGCGATGAAATCAGTGTCGTCCTGCCAGCGCCCGAACCAACGGAAATTCCGCCGGAAAATATTCCGATCCGGATTTTATACGAAGACGAATATTTTATCGCAGTCGATAAAGCCCCGGGAATGGTCGCACATCCCGGAGCCGGCGTTTTTCTGGGAACACTGACGGGCGCGCTCCGGAATTACACGAGTCAGTTAAGCTCCATCGGTGGCCCGATGAAACCCGGATTGGTTCACCGTTTAGACAAGGACACCAGCGGCGTTATTATTGCCGCCAAAAGCGACGAGGCGCATTGGAAAATCGGTCGATTATTTGCCGAGCGGGAAATTTATAAAGAGTATCGAGCGCTGGTTTGGGGAACTCCGGAACCGGACACCGGTCTGATCGATGCGCCGATCGGAAGAAGTCAGAATAACCGGAAAAAATTCTCGGTGATGCAGTCCGGGAGAAATGCGCGGACGCGCTACGAAGTCTTGCAGGATTTCGATATTATGTCGTTTCTCAAAGTAACTCTGGAAACCGGACGCACTCACCAAATCCGCGTTCATTTCGCGCACTTCGGCCATCCGGTCGTCGGCGATCCGATATACGGCGGCGGCATGAAATATTTGCTCCGCCATACGAAAGCGGAAAACGATCTGGGAAACCGGGTAATGACTTTAGTCAAGCGCCAGATGCTTCACGCGCACCGGGTTCGGTTCGTTCATCCGCTAACCGGCAAGGAAATCGAGATTGTGGCGCCGATTCCCGAAGATTTTCTGGCAGTCGAAAAAGTGTTGACGGGAAAATGAGCGAAGAATTGACGACTCAGGAATTGCTAACACGATTTACACGCTATCTGAGGCAGGAACGTGGTTATTCCGCGCATACCATCGAAGCCTACGAACGCGACATCAACCAGTTTTTCCTCTTTTTTGCCGAATATTCGAATACGGTTCCGATTCACATAAACGACGTCGGTAAAATCGCCGTTCGCCATTACCTCGGAATGCTCTCGGAAAACGGACTGGAGATGACTTCCATTTCGCGCAAGTTGGCCGCGCTCAAATCATTTTTCAAATTTCTAACGATCCAGAAAATTATTCCGGGGAATCCGGCGTCGATGGTCAAATCACCGAAGACGAAAAAGCGACTGCCCGTCGTCATTTCCGAAGAACAGATCGCCCGCGTGATGGAAATCCCGGATTCCACTACATTCATCGGGCAACGCAACCGCGCAATTATGGAATTGTTCTACAGCAGCGGCATCCGTTTGAACGAACTATTGTCGCTCAACATCGGCGACGTCAATTTTTATAAACTGACGATCCGCGTTCTGGGAAAAGGCTCCAAAGAGCGAATCGTGCCGTTTACCAAGCGCGCGAACGACGCAATGGAATCATATCTCAAGTTCCGGAAAGAAGAATTCGGTGGACTGAAACTGGAAAGTCCGCTGTTCATCAGCAGTCTCGGCAGACGGATTTCCAGACCCTGGGTTCAGCAGATCGTCACCGCGCTTCTCGAATCCGTTTCAGAACAGGATCATCTGAGTCCGCACGCATTACGACATTCTTTCGCGTCGCATCTCTTAGACAACGGCGCGGATTTGAACGCCGTAAAAGACATGCTGGGGCACAGCAGTCTCAGCACGACGCAACTTTACACACACATACAGATTGGAAAACTCAAGGAAGTCTATAAACAGGCTCATCCGCATGGCGAATAATCAACAAAAGAAGGAGTATTCTTATGAACATCGAAATGACATCGAGACACTATGAACCTTCTGACCGCGTGAAGGAATATGTTAAGAACGAACTCACCCACCTCGGCGAATTCGAACACCTGATCTCCAAATGCAAAGTCATTCTTGAAAAAACCAAGGACGGAGAGACCATCACGCTCACCCTTCATGTTTCCGGCAAAGACATGATCGCCACCGAATGCAC
>JBAZPZ010000082.1:0-8924 GCA_041645495.1 Fidelibacterota bacterium
GGAATCCACGTTCCGTCGCCAAATGTATCCGCGTATCGCGCACCGTCGATTACAACGACAACGACATTCTGCCCGGCGTGCGCTGACGATATGAGACAGGCTATGCAAACGACCGTAAACAAAAAAGCGGTCTGAAATGGAAATCTGCGTCTTTTTAAGGGATTTTTTTTCATATCGAACGCTACAATTTACAGGCAGGCAAGGAATGTTGCAACCCTCTTTTTCTGGTTAGAAAAATATCCGGCTGTCAATGCTTTCCGTATTGGTAAACTCCCGAACGGCATCGGATACTTTTCGCCAGTAATTTTCGCCGGATGCATAGATTCGGTCGTATCGTGATAATAAATCCGGGTGCCGCGCCGTCAGCCAGCGGCGGACGTTCGACCAAATCGCGCCGCGTGTATTAAGACTGTCGATCATGTAGTAATCGACAAAATCTTTTGTGGCGGAAATGATCTCCTTCCAGCCTGTCAAATATGGGAGAATCGGTCCGATGAAAATATACGTCGGCAATCCGGCATCGTGAATCTGTTTCAGCGCCGCGATACGTTCCGCGATCGGCGATGCGAACGGTTCGATTTCCCGCCGGAGTTTTTCGTCCATCGTCACAATTGTAAAACCGACTTCGCAGGACGTAAATTGTCTCAGTAAATCCAGATCGCGCAGAACTAACGACGATTTTGTCTGAATACTGATTTTAGGTTGAAACCGAATGAGTTTTTCTAAAATTTTACGGGTGAGTTCGTACTTTTTTTCCAGCGGTTGATAAGCGTCCGTAACGGAAGAAAAGTAAATGCTTTTATTTTCGTATCGCGCCGGTTTGACTGGCAGAACCTCAGCCGCATTGATCTTTATATCAACGAACGTGCCCCACGGCTCGGTATGCGCGCTGAATTTTTTCATAAAACAGGCGTAGCAGTAAACACAAGCGTGTTCGCAACCGATGTATGGATTGATGACGTAATCCGCAGGCAAACCGGTTTTGGAAAGAATCGATCGGGCGCGAACTTCAGAAATTTTCAGCACGCTTTAACTTGTTAAAAGACGACCAAGAAATCAAGGTGAAGTTTTTTCGGCGGGATTCACTGTGCGAAATTGTTCATCGATCAGCGGTAGGCGAAGACTTTCTTCAAATAGTTCGCGTAATCTTCGCCCAGCGGCTTCATCGCTGACACAACTATTTCCCGCGCTTCTTCAACCGTATAAAGCCGTTCGACCGATTTAACAGATGACGCATAGACATCCTCATATCGCATCTTATCCAGACCGAGCAATTCTTTCTTCAATTTTAACAGACGAAGAAGCGACGCCAGATTTGTTCTGGTCGTTTCGATTAACTGAAGATAAACCATTGTGTCGATGGCTTCGTCGTACAGACGCGCTTCGAGGCAGTCCGTGTAACCATAAATTTTCGAAATGAAGAGATCTTTCTGCATTTCGCCGTTTAGAATCGACGCAAAGGTATTTTCAAACCGGCTATGATTATCCCAGAAAGTCCGCATGACTAAGGAGAGGTCCGCTGGATTGGCCGAAGTCCGGGCATTTGAATAGTTGATATAATTCAGCAACACTCAGGATGTGCTTTTTCGAGCGCAGGATTTGTTCGATCTCAAAGTGGTAGGGTTCCAATTTCGATTCTTTCGTGAAATAACTAATCAACGTTTTTTCGTCCATTTGAACCAGATCGTCGTTTTTGAATGCCAGTTTGGAACTGTAATTGACGAGAATCGATTGAAGCTCACCCTCCATCATCCGATAATTACTATTACTCATTTCCGAAGCGTTCTGATGACCGACGTACAATTGCAGACGGCGCGCTTTCATGTTGATGGAATTGATCAGGTCAAACATCGCCAGCATTTTTTGCGGCGACTTCGTCCAGCCCTCTCTTGTCCGGTCGATCCGTGAAATCAGACTAACTAACGCCGCTTTATCCTTCTGCCAGTCGGCGTCAGAAGCATAAATATCCTCCAACCGCCATTTGAATTCCGTCGGAACGTCTTTGCGGGGCGTGTTAGGATAATTGGGGATTTTAGCCGTCTGAGCCGATAAGATTCCGGTAAAAAACCACATCAGACAAAGCCAGAGAGAGATCGTTCGTTTCGTCATTTTTTACTCCTTTTGTTGTTGAACGAATTCAGTCATTTATTGTACGGCATTCGACGACACGCGATTTGGCCGCGCTCCGGTTGCCGAACAATCCGATTGATTTATCAAATCGTTTTCAAGAATTCGTTGGGCGATTTTTACGGCTGTCGTCTCGAATTTCGGCCAGTTCGTCGTGATCAGATTTCCATCGCTAACGGCGTCCGACGAATACGCCATCCGCGCCTTCGAGATCAACGCACTCGATTACCTGCTCAAACCCGTGAATCCCGAGCGACTCAAACGCGCCATCGAGCGCCTCGAACTCCAGCAGGAAACCGTCACCGACAGCCAGCGACCGCTCGTAGATAACGATCATCTGTTCCTGTTGGTCAACACGCAATACATTTTCCTGACCGTCAAGTCGATCATGTACGTCACCGCCGCTGGCGATTACACCGAGGTTTACACGTCCTCGGGACAAAAAGGATTGACGCAAAAAACCATGAAAGAGTGGGAAAATCGTCTCCCGGAAAGTCACTTCTGCCGCATTCACCGCTCGACGATCATCAACCTCGACTTTTTGGACAGGCTCGAAGAATGGTTCAATTACTCCTACCGCGTTTTCATGAAAGGCGCCAAAGAGCCGTTCGTGATGAGCCGCCGTTACGCCATCCGATTAAAGGATAAACTCGGGTAACAGGTTTCGGGTAATAGGTTACTGGTTTTCCGCCAGAGGCGGATAGAATGTTCCGCGTTCCGTATTCGAGGTTTCGCGTTTCGCCTCGATTTAAATCTCACGGTAATGCCTGTCAGTAATACAAACACTAACTCCAGAACCTTGAACATGGAACACTATTTTCCTTGTGCTTTTACACGATTATATGTACTATTTCACCGTTGTTTGATTATAGATGATTGCGGATCGATCTTTTAGTGACGGCATGAACGTGAAATGTGCTATGCGGTTTTCTTAAAGGAAGTTCAGTTTTCTAGAAGAAAAAATGACTCGAGGGAAAATGATACAAGCAAACGGAAAAAAACAAGACTCTATCGAAACTATTCTCTGGCAAGCGGCGGATAAACTCCATAAAAATATAGACGCCGCCGAATATAAACACGTCGTCCTCGGACTCATTTTTCTAAAATATATATCCGATGTCTTTGAAGTTCTTCATAATAAATTAGTCAAGGGTGAATCTGAGTTCGAAGGCGCAGACCCGGAAGACCCGTACGAATACACTGCTGAAAAAGTGTTCTTCGTTCCGCCTATCGCGCGTTGGAAAAACATACAGGACAATGCAAAAAAAACAGAGATCGCACTTGAAAACGGTAAGAAAGTCGATATTGGCGGATATGTCGATGAAGCCATGGAAGCAATCGAACGCCGGAACGTCTCGCTGAAAGGCGTGCTTCCAAAAGTTTATGCCCGACAAAATCTCGACAGGCAATCTCTCGGCGAATTGATCGATTTGATCGGCGGCATCGCACTTGGCGACGAATTTTCACGAAGTAAGGACATACTGGGGAAAGTATATGAGTATTTTCTCGGACAGTTCGCTCTTGCGGAAGGCAAAAAGGGTGGACAGTTCTATACGCCCCGGAGCGTTGTCTGCCTTCTGGTGGAAATGCTTCAACCTTATGAAGGTCGCGTATTCGATCCCTGTTGCGGTTCCGGAGGGATGTTCGTTCAAAGTGAAAGGTTCATTCATGCTCATCGGGATCACTACCGGAAGAACGGAAACAACGGTCTCGAACTCGATCCATCCGACCGGATTAGCATCTTTGGGCAGGAATCAAACCGAACAACATGGCAACTGTGCAAAATGAATCTTGCCATCCGCGGCATCGACAGTTCCAATATCCGATGGAATAACGAGGGCTCTTTCCTCAACGACGCGCATAAAGACCTGAAGGCGGATTTTATCATTGCTAATCCTCCATTCAACGATTCGGATTGGTCTGGACATTTACTCAGAGATGATGCCCGCTGGAAAACGTATGGAACTCCTCCTGCCGGAAATGCCAATTACGCATGGATTCAACACTTTATCTATCACATGTCGCCTACCAACGGCATGGCGGGCTTTGTGCTAGCAAAAGGATCACTGACTTCCAAAACCAGCGGTGAGGGCGAAATCCGCAAAAATATCATTGAAGCGGGTCTTCTTGACTGCATCGTCAATCTACCGGCAAAGCTCTTTTTAAATACGCAGATTCCCGCCTGTCTCTGGTTCCTGTCCCGCAGAAAAGAAGGCCGGCTCGACAAAGTCCTGTTTATCGACGCCCGCAATCTCGGTTTTCTGATCAATCGCCGGACAAAAGATTTTACGAATGAGGACATTTCCAAAATCTCTGAAACCTATCATCAATGGCGGAATAAATCGGAGAATTACGCGGACGTGCCGGGATTCTGCAAGTCCGTCTCTTTGGACGAAATCCGGCAGAAGGATTATGTTCTGACGCCCGGACGTTATATTGGCCTGCCGGAAGATGAGGACGACTTCGATTTCGCGGAACGCTTTGGCAAACTGAAAGCGGAATTGGACGAACAGATGAAGGAAGAGGCGCGGCTCAATGATCTCATTTTAGATAATTTGCGGAAGGTGAAATTCAATGGCTGAAAATGCAATCATTAAGAAGGATGACATTCAAAGCCGTATTTATACCATACGCAATGTTCAGGTTATGCTGGATAGCGATCTGGCTGAACTTTACGGTGTGGAAACCAAAGTATTGAATCAGGCGGTAAAAAGAAATATTGAAAGATTTCCAAAAGAGTTCAGTTTTCAACTTACTACGGAAGAAAATGATTCCTTGAGGTCACAATTTGTGACCTTAGAAGAAAGCAAAGCTTTGAAGTCACAAATTGTGACCTCAAATGGCAAAACGAGCTTGAAGTCGCAATTTGCGACTTCAAGTTGGGGTGGAAGACGAACAACCCCGTATGCTTTCACAGAACAGGGCGTGGCCATGCTTTCCGGTGTCCTAAGAAGCGCTACGGCTGTTCAAATAAGCATACAGGTCATCAATGCTTTTGTCGCAATGAGAAAGTTCATTTCCGCCAATGCGCAAATATTTCATCGTCTCGACGGCGTTGAAAGAAAACAGCTTGAATATAAAGTAGAAACCGATGAGAAATTCAAGAGGGTTTTCGACGCCATCGAAGAAAAGGACATCAAATCAAGGCAGGGGATTTTCTTCGACGGACAGATTTTTGATGCTTATCAATTTGTTTCCGATCTGATCCGCACCGCCCGGAAATCAATTATTGTGATTGATAATTATATCGATGATGGCGTTTTAACTGTGCTTTCCAAAGCCAACAAGAAAGTGCAAATTACAATTCTCACCAAGACCATTTCCAAACAGCTTGCGCTGGATGTAAAAAAATATAACGAGCAATACCCAATGATCACGATTAAGGAATTTAATAACTCTCACGACCGATTTTTAATCATTGACGGCAAAACCGTTTATCATTTCGGCGCATCTTTAAAAGACCTGGGTAAAAAATGGTTCGCCTTTTCCAAGTTTGATAAAGATGCGTTCAAGCTTATGGAGAGGCTATCGGGGGTTATTAGTGAATATTAATTGGAAGGAATGCAAGCTGGGGGATGTTATCGAAGGAAGAATAACCAACCCCATCGAATTCGATGGGGTTATACTGTTCCGGATTTTAACAATGACGAATTCGCCATCCGCGCCTTCGAGATCAACGCACTCGATTACCTGCTCAAACCGGTAAATCCCGAGCGACTCAAACGCGCCATCGAACGCCTCGAATTCCAGCAGGAAGCCGTCACCGACAGCCAGCGACCGCTCGAAGATAACGACCACCTGTTTTTACTCGTCAACACGCAGTACATTTTTCTGACCGTCAAGTCGATCATGTACGTCACCGCCGCCGGTGATTATACCGAGGTTTACACATCCTCGGGACAAAAAGGATTGACGCAAAAGACCATGAAAGAGTGGGAAAATCGCCTCCCGGAAAGTCACTTCTGCCGCATTCACCGCTCGACGATCATCAACCTCGACTTTTTGGACAGGCTCGAAGAATGGTTCAACTATTCCTACCGCGTTTTCATGAAAGGCGCCAAAGAGCCGTTTGTGATGAGCCACCGCTATGCCATCCGATTAAAGGACAAACTCGGGTAACAGGTTTCGGGTAATAGGTTACTGGTTTTCCGCCAGAGGCGGATAGAATGTTCCGCGTTCCGTGTTTGAGGTTTCGCGTTTTGCCTCGATTTAAATCTCACGCTAATGCCTGTCAGCAATACAAACACTAATCCCAGAACCTTGAACATGGAACACTATTTTCCTTGCGCTTTTATCCGATTATATGTACTATTTCACCGTTGTTTGGATATAGATAATTGCGGATCGGCACTTTTAGATGGAATGAACGTGAAAAATGCTTTCGGGAAAAAAGGTGAATCATGGTAAAGATCAATGTTCTCGATAGAGAAATAGCAATTTATTCCTTAAATAAGAATGACTATATTTGTCTGACCGATATGGCTCGGTATAAAGACCCCGAAAGAACCGATTATATCATACAGAACTGGCTAAGAAACCGCAACACTATCGAGTTTCTGGGAATCTGGGAACATCTAAATAATCCTGATTTTAAACCCATCGAATTCGATGGGTTTAGAAAGCAAGCGGGGCTGAATAGTTTTACTCTTACTGCGAAGCAGTGGATTGAAAAAACCTGTGCTATCGGTCTCGTATCTAAGCCGGGACGTTATGGCGGGACATTCGCGCATAAAGATATTGCTTTTGAATTTGCTTCATGGATTTCAGTTGAATTCAAACTCTATTTGATTAAAGAATTTCAACGATTAAAAGATTACGAACAGAAACAACTCGGCTGGGACATCCGGCGCAACCTCTCGCGAATCAACTACCGCATTCATACCGACGCAATCAAAAAGAATCTGATTCCATCGGAACTGACTCAATACCAGACAGACCTGATTTATGCTTCGGAAGCGGATGTCCTCAATATGGCTCTGTTTTGTATGACCGCCAAACAGTGGAGAGACATCAATCCCGACAAAAAAGGAAATATCCGTGACTATGCCGATGTTTCGCAGTTAGTCTGCTTATCAAATCTCGAAGTCTTGAACGCTTATCTGATCAATCAAGGAATTTCACAGAAAGAGCGATTGATGACTCTCAATAAAACGGCTATTCAACAAATGAAACTTCTGTTAGATAATGGCGCCATAAAAATGATTGAGAAAAAAGTATCTCACAAATGATTGCGGATCGATCTTTTGATGAAGTAATGAACGTGGAAAATGCTTCGGGAAAAGAAATGATACCGACAGACCCTGAAAGGGAGAGGATATACAAGATACATATATGTTAGCACGCTCTTTCGCCCCAATGCATTTTACTTAAGGAGAATACATCACATGGGAAGGATAAATGAAAACACCAAAATTGCCGGGAGCTTCACAGTAGAACAGTGGAAAGATTTTCGACAGACATTACTAAACTTCGACGCAGAGAATTTAGAAGCTTGGAAAGAGGCCTTTTCTATTTTCGAAAAACGTATAGAAACAAGATTCCTGAAACCCATCAGATGCATTTTATCTATTGGAAAGTTTGAAGGTGAGGGCTTTAGTGCTGCCGCTTTACAATGTATTCTTGTAGAATTCCTCGAGGCATTTTACCAAGGGAAAATATATTCGCCATCGCGAACAGAAGATGAGCTTGAAAAATATGCTAAAAAGATTGGTATATCAAAAAGTGACTTAGAGAAGCATCTCCAGCCAAACGAATATAACTCAAGCGCCAAGCTCTTTCGAGATTTTTTGACAGGGCACGATCCTTTTCGCAAAGAATTTACGCAGCCCCTTGCAAATGCCTATTACAAGAATATTCGATGTGGCCTACTTCATGAGGCGGCAACAAAAGGCGGAACAACCATTAATAAACTGAAAAGCAACTCGCTTATTCGGCCACTCAGTGGAGGTGACTTAGTTCTAGATAGGACAAAATTTCAGGAGGCCATTGATGAGTTTATAAAAGCCTACAGGCAGGAACTTCTCATCTCTCAAGAACACAAAAAAGCCTTCATAAGAAAAATGGACGACATTTGTCAATTGGAACGCAGACAATACTTTGCATACGGCAGCAACATGGATCTAAAGCAACTCACGGATAGAGTTGGTTTGATTTATAATAAGTCCACTGGCTTCATTAAAAATTATGCTTTTTTTTACAATAAGAAAAGCGAGGATGGATCTTCAAAGGCTAACATTGTGAACTCAAATGGCTATTTCACATATGGGATCTGTTTTGAGATAGATGTTGATGGTTTCAGGGAATTAAAAAAAATTGAAAAAGGCTACAGAGAGATAGAAATTCCGTTTTATTCAAATGCCGGTATCTTGGTTATCGTCAAAACATTCATATCTGATTCAATCGTCAACGCTCCACCCAACCAAGAATACGTAAATACAATTGTTAAGGGAGCTAGAGATAATTGCCTTCCAGAAGAATACATAAAGAGCGTATTAACCTATCATAAAATGTGCTAACGAATCTGGTTCAACCACCATATACAGCTGACCTCGCTGCACTTCATTGGGTACGCAGGTTCCAAGCCAGCTGATATTCTAGTAAAGACGTGAGTCTTGCCTGCATAACTAGGCGGCTAATGTGGAATGTCAGATGTCAAAATAGTCTCTTGCAATATCGGATGAAATCATAAAATGTTGCTCTGTAATGGAGAAGGAGGTAGAGATATGAGAAGTAGTATCCGCGCGCATTCTCTTATCGTTACTTATATTGTGCATCCTTTAATTCCTGATATGCAGTAG
>JBAZPZ010000083.1:0-8866 GCA_041645495.1 Fidelibacterota bacterium
TGAAGAAGATTTTCCCGCTCATTTTCCGCCCGATTCTTGGCGGTTTCCATTTCGATCAGCAGGCGGTCGAGCCGCACATTTTCATCGCCCATGAGTTCGTGAGCGCGCCGGATGACTTCAGCGGACAAACCGAGGCGTTTGGAAATTTCCAGCGCGTAACTACTTCCGGGAAAACCGAGTTTGATGCGAAAAGTCGGCGTCAGCGATTTCGAGTCGAACTCCATCGCGGCGTTCAGCGCGTTCGGTGTCCGGTCGGCAAATGCTTTGAGCGCGTTGTGATGCGTGGTGACGATTGTAAAAGCCTGCCGGCGGATGAGTTCTTCCAGAACCGCCTGTCCGAGCGCGGCGCCTTCGACCGGTTCGGTTCCGGTTCCAAGTTCGTCGATAAGGATCAGGCTTTTGTCCGTCGCCTTTTCGATGAACGATTTCAACTGCGAGACGTGCGAAGAAAACGTGGACAGATCGTTGTCGATGGATTGCTGATCGCCGATGTCGAAAAGAATTTGATCGAAAAACGGCAGTCGCGAGCCTTCATCGGCTGGAATGTGAAGTCCTGCCATCGCCATCTCGCCGAGCAAACCAATGGTTTTCATCGCGACCGTTTTGCCGCCGGCGTTCGGTCCCGTGATGATGACCGATTTAACGTCCTGTCCGACGCTGAAAATCAGCGGAACGACCGGTTTAATCATCTGCAAAAGCGGATGGCGCGCGTTGATGAGGTTGATGGTGCAGTCGGTTTCAGAAACTGTCACGGGATGACATTTGAACTTTCGGGAAATCCGGGCGCAGGCGCGGTAAAAATCCAGGTCGGAAAGATGCTCGATATTCTGCGCCAGGTCGGGAAAGAACGGACGAATCGCGTCGGTCGTTGCCAGCAGAATCCGCTCGATTTCTTCCTTTTCTTCCTGCGCGAGTTCTTTCAGGACGTTGTTGATTTCGACCATCTCCAGCGGCTCGACGTAAACCGTGGCGCCGGTCGCAGACGAACCATGAATGATACCGCTGATCCGCCGCTTGCATTCGGCTTTGAGCGGTAAAACGATCCGGCCTTCGCGGATCGTCGGATTTTCCTCGTGAATCCAATTCTCGCGCTTCGCCAATTCCATGAATCGCGTCGTTTCCCGATTCAACCGATGCGAAGTCTGTTGAATTTCCTTCCGGATGCGCGACAAGTTCGGACTCGCGGAATCTTTCATCTCGCCGTCGTCCGTCAACTGCCGGTTGATCATCTGAAGAATGTTCGGAAGCGGATTGATGCCCTGAAACAGCGCATCGAACGGTTTGAGCGCTTCCCGGTTCGTCTTGTAAAACCGGATCAAGATGGCTGTGCGGGAAATTTGTAATCGAATCCCTGCCAGCGTTTCGACGTCGAATCGCGTTCCTATGATGCGACACCGTTTGAACTCGTCGCGCAAATCGGTGAAGGATTCCATCGGTAGTTCGTTCCCGTCGTCGAGCAATTTCCGCAACGACGAGATCCGATTCTGTTTTGGAATGATTTGGCTGAAGTCACCGAGCGGTTGGAGCGTGTCAGTTTTTGCCCTGCCCGATTCCGAAACCGTCTCATCCGCGATCAGCGAACGGATTCGCCCGAATCCGAGATTTTCCCGGGATAATTTTTCTTTCCCGACGTCTTCAGTCATGAACAAAAATGTAATTACCCTTCTTCAATTTGAAATTTGAAATTTGAAATCTACAATCTTCACTTCTCGCTCTTCGGGAGATTTGGTTTCTCCTCGAGAAAAAGCGTTTGGCGGATTTTCGAGCGCATGTGCCCCAGATCGTCTTCGAGGTTAAACACGCGCGCCGTTCCTTTTTCAAAAGATTCTACGAGTGGATAGGAGAATGAGGTCGCTTTGAACTTGGCGCCGATTCCCGCTTCCGGAAAAACCGACAGAATCCAGACGAATATCGCCAGAATGATCAAGCCCTTCAGCGCACCGAAAACGATTCCCACCGAGCGGTCAAGCCCGGCGAGTTCAAATGAGTGGATGATATTTTTCAGCAACATCGAGACGACGACAAAAAACAGATAGACGACCAGAAAAACCAGCACAAAGCCGACGATCGTCTGTGCGCCGCCAAGCGATTTGAAGACACTGCGCACCAAGTCGGCGCCGAGGTAATGAAACTTCGTTGCGACATAAACGGCGACGATAAAACCGACCAGTTTGATCACGCTTTCGACGAGTCCTTTCCGCAGTCCGAAGAAAGCGGTGAGTCCGATAACGACTATAACGATCAGATCGAAAAGATTTCCCATAGTTCTGCCAAAAATTGTAAGATTATTTCCATTTGACGCCGCTGTTCGTCCGGACGAATTGCCGATCAGGACAATTTAGACCGAACCAGCGCCTGCACGTCCCTGCCGTTCGCGCGTCCTTTCACTTTAGCCATTACCGCCGACATCACTTTTCCCAGATCCTTGAGTCCCTGTGCGCCGGTCTCGGCAATCGTTTCGATGACGACTTTCTCGATTTCCTCGCGCGTCATTTCCTTAGGAAGATAACGCTGGATGATTTCGAGTTCCGCCGTTTCCTGAGCGACGAGATCGGCACGATTTCCTTTTGCATAAGCCTCGATCGAGTCGCGGCGCTGTTTCGCGGCATTGGTCAGAACGCCGATCAACTCATCGGGTGATAGTTCGTGCATCGTGTCGATTTCCTGCTTTTTGATAGAGCCGCGAAGCAGGCGAACGACGTTGGTTCTGACTTCGTCGTGCGCTTTCATTGCAGAGACGAGATCTTTATGTAATTGCTCTTTCAAATTCATTTGAAACCTCGAAAAATTATTCTCGCATTCCGATGACAGCCATCATGCGTCCGCTTCGTACGCCGTCGCGCCGGTATGAATAGAACCGCTTCGGTTCGCACATCGTACAGCATCCGCAGTCATCGATGTTTTTCGGTAAAATTCCCGCATTTTCCAGCCCTGTGTGTACCGCTTTTGTCGCATCTAAAAATAATCGTCCATTCTGCCGAACGATTTCCGATTCGGAAAATTGTCCAGCAACGCCCGACTGAACTTCATAGCAACACGAACGAATCGACGGACCGATAGCGACAAGTATTCGAGACGGTTTGCAATGAAAACGAGCGATCATCGTTTCGATTGTGTTTTCGATGACGTTGTTGATGATTCCCTTCCAACCCGCGTGAACCGCCGCGACGACTTTTTGCTTCGGCTCGAAAAGCAGGATCGGAACGCAATCCGCCGTTTTTACGTTGAGAAAAATGTCCGGCATGTTCGTCGTCAGCGCGTCGGTATCCGGAACCGAACCGGCACGATCGATCACGGCGACATTTCCGCTATGAATCTGATTGGCATGCGCGAGATAAGCCATTGGAAAATCCAGCGCCGAACAAAAGAGCCGTCGATTGGTTTCGATATTTCCGGAAAGGTCGCCGCTGTTCAGTCCGAGATTCAGCGAGTCGAACGGAATCGGACTGACACCGCCTGTTCGTGTACTGAATCCGTGAACGACCGATGAAAACGGCGCCAACAAATCCGATTGAAGGATTTCGATGTTTTTATTAAAAGACGAAACGAACATGGCGGTCAGTTTTTCTTCACCGGCACGATGTTGCCGTTTTCAATGAAAACGACGGGACGAACGACATCGTTTTCAAAGCCGAGAATGAACGCGCAGGAATTGACGCGCGGACGGTTTCCCTGAAACGAAATTTTCCGCGAGATACCGGTATAAACCGGCATATGAGCCAGATATGTTTTGACCGATTCGCGGGACAAATCGTTTCCTTTCATGCCGCCCAGAAGCGCCGTCATCGTGTCATAACCGTACAGATCGAACCGACTTGGCGCCGAGCCGATGAGTTTGGTGTATTGCGCGACGAACGTTTTGTATGTTTTCGACTCGACGTCGAGATAATAATCCGAAATGAATTTCAGCCGCGCGGCAAATTCGCGGTTGCTTTTTAAAAAATTCTGGTCGTACCAGTTCCCGGAGCCGAAGAATTGCGAATTGACGTTATAGTAATCTATCTGCGGAACGATCAGTTTCACATCGCCCGGTTGCGAAGGAAGCAGAATGCCGTCGATAACATCAATCGGATATTGGATGGAATCGCGGTCGGGAATATCAAACTCGGAGGAAGCCATTAATCCTGTCGAAACGAGCGCTTCCTTCGACGTCAAATAATAGATCGTGTCGGGCGTGAAAAATTGGTACAGGTCGCCTCGTTTGGAAATGAGCGTGATGTCCGTACGCCAGCCGCCCTGCGCGCGCGTCAGGTGCAGCAGTTGCGGTTCCATCGACCGGATTCTGTCGGCAAGCCGATCGCGCATGATCTCTTTTCCAATCTGCCGGATGGACAGCATCTGGCTTTTCAGGATGTCAGGATCGCCGGAATACCATTGTTGCGTCAGAATTTTCCCGCCGGATTCGTCGATGGATTTACAAAAGGCGTCGGTGATTTCTTTGCCGAATTCATCCGCCGGCGAAAGCGTGGCGACATTTTGAACGCGGGTGACTTCCCACGCATATTTGCCGAGAAAACGTCCCATGTTTTCAAAATCGAGGTTCGCCTGAAAAACGTACGAACCCATCGACGTCAACCGGCTGGCAGTGGCGGTCGGCGTGATCATCGGAATCCGGTTCTGGTTGGCGACTATGGACATGGCGATGGCGTTTTCGCTGGAAACCGGACCGAAAATAGCCAGCACGCGCGGATTTTTCGCAAGAAATTGCGCCTGCCGAATGCTCTGCGCCATGTCGCTTCGATTGTCCAGAACGATCGCGGAAATCTTTTTTCCGTTCGTCTGTCGAAATTGATTCAGCGCGAACCGAACACCTTTGAGGATTTGCGTTCCGACTTCCGCGCGCGATCCGCTCAACGGCAAAACAACGCCGATGTAATATTGGTCGTTCGGACGCGATTTCAAATACCGTTCGGTCTCCTGAAGTTGCTGAGCAAGAATAGCATTTCCGGAGATTTCCGGAAGAGAATCCATTTCCTGTCGAGCATATTTGCTCTCGCCGTCGGCGTAATATTTTTCCGCCAATTTGAGCGTCAAAAAGGCTTTTTGAAAATCATCTGCTGTCCGATCCCGGAGCGTTTTCAACTCTTCCGTCGAAACGAGCATATCCAGCGCCGGATCGATCGTCTGCTTGGTTTTGGCGATCAAAGCCGGATCGTCGGAAGTTTTTAACACTTCGAGAAATTTAACGATAGCGTCGCCGGTTTTTTCGCGACTGAGATCGATCTCCGCCAGCGTAAAGCGAACGTCGTCTAAATATTTGGAATTGGGGAACCGGTTTTCGAAATCTTTTCCCAGCGCGATGCAGAGATCCGCTTCGCCAAGCCGGAAATGCGTCTTGATCAGCATCATTTGCGTCGCAGACTGAAAGCGGTTGTGTGATGCAGGAATCGCAGAGATTTTTTGAAAAACCGCCAGCGCGTCAAAGTATTTTTCAGTATTGTAAAAGCTTACGCCTTTTTGAAACAGATTTCCCGTCGTGTCAGGCTCTTCGACGCGATCTCCCGGCCACCGCGACGTTTGGTTGCTTTGACCGAATGCCAAACCGATCGTCAGAACGGCGGACAGCAGGAAGACGCCGATGGTAGTCAAGCGTGAGTTCGTAGCGATTTTCATCATTCCCATTCGATCGTTCCCGGCGGTTTGGACGTGATGTCGTACACCACGCGATTGATGCCGCGAACTTCATTCACGATGCGATTGGCGACCAAACTGAGCAGACTGTCCGGGAGATGCGACCAATCGGCAGTCATGGCGTCGCTACTGTTGACCGAGCGAAGCGCGAGAACGTTTTCATATGTCCGCTGATCGCCCATGACGCCGACCGTTTTGACCGGCAGAAAGACTGCGAACGCCTGCCAGACCTTGTCGTAAAATCCGGCGGCGCGGAGTTCATCGATAAAAATCGCATCCGCCCGGCGCAGAAGATCGAGGCGTTTCGGCGTGATCTCGCCGACGATGCGAACGCCCAAACCCGGACCGGGAAAAGGATGCCGGTTCAGGATCGGTTCGGGAATTCCCAGTTCGCGGCCGATGTTTCTGACTTCGTCCTTGAACAAATGATTGAATGGCTCGATCAGTTTGAGATTCATTTTTTTCGGTAAACCACCGACGTTGTGGTGCGATTTGATAACCTGCGACGGACCGGCGACAGACCGGCTCTCGATGACGTCGGGATAGAGCGTTCCCTGCGCGAGAAATTTCAGACCGGCGTCGTGCGCGGCGAATTTTTCAAACGCACGGATGAATTCCTTACCAATGATCTTGCGCTTCCGTTCGGGATCGACGACGCCACGAAGCGCTTTTAGAAATTGTCCGGAACAATTTAGCGTCCGGATCGGCAGTCCCATTTCTTCCTTCAATTGGCGAACGACCTGCACTTGTTCGTTCAGGCGCAAAAGTCCGTTGTCGATGAAAACGGGAACACATTGTTTGCCGATCGCGCGATGCAGAAGCACGCCCATGACCGACGAATCGACGCCGCCGCTGAGCGCCATCAGGACGCGATCGGAACCGACCTTTTCGCGAACCGCCTGCGTTGTTTCCTCGATGAAACGTCCGGCAGTCCAGTTCGCGCTCAGTTTCGCGACTTTGAAGAGAAAATTGCCGAGAATTTTCGTCCCTTCGGCGGTGTGGGCAACCTCCGGATGAAACTGAATGCCCAGCAAGTTTCCGTCACGATGGATCAACGCGGCCGGTGCACCAAACGTCGATTTGGCGATGACGTCGAATCCTTCGGGAATCGAGTCCACGTGGTCGCCGTGGCTCATCCAGACCGGCGTCGTTTGCGAAACGCCGTCAAAGAGCGGATGCGGTTTGTCGATATGGATTTCCGCGCGCCCGTATTCGCGGTGATTGTCGGAATGCACTCTGGCGCCGAAGTGCCGCGAAATGAGCTGAAGACCGTAGCAAATTCCCAGAACCGGCAGATTCATTTCCAGAACATCGGAGGCAATCGTTGGCGCGGAATTTTCATAGACGCTGGAAGGACCGCCGCTTAAAATGAGCGCATCCACCTGATTGGTGGCGATTTCTTTGGCGGAAACGGTCGGCAGGACGATTTCGGAGTAAACCGAAAGTTCCCGAATCCGCCGCGCGATCAACTGCGTATATTGCGATCCAAAATCGACGATCCAAACTTTGCTGACATGATTCACCGGTTTATATCTCCACGTTCCATGATTTGAGTTCGTTTATAAATTCGTAATTTGTGAGGTCGTACTTGACTGGTGTGATGGAAATTTTATTATTTTTGATGACCTCGTCGTCCACGTCATCGCCGGCCTGAACATCTTCTTTCTGACCGTCCATCCAGTAATAAACGCGTTTTCGAGGATCGACGCGTTTATCGAAACATTCCGCAAAATTTGCCATTCCCTGCCGCGTGATTTCGACGCCGAGAATTTCAGATTTCGGCACATTCGGTACGTTGATATTCAATAGCGTTCGCGGCGGCAACCCTTTTCTCAGAACGGTCTTCGCGATCTTGATGGCGAAATCGGCCGCCGTCGGAAAAATGGGATTCGTGTAGGTCGTCAGCGAGATGGCGATGGATGGAATTCCGAGGATCGTGCCTTCCGTTGCGGCGGAAACCGTCCCGGAATAGATCACGTTGATGCCGGCATTTGAGCCGAGATTGATGCCGGAGACAACGAGATTCGGTCGGCGTTCCAGCAAAGCGCCGACGGCGATTTTCACGCAATCGGCGGGCGTTCCGGAAACGGCAAAACCGCTCCACAAACCGTTTTTATTAAAGTCCACGACGCGGATCGGATCGCTCAAAGTAATTGCATGACCGACGGCGCTTCGTTCGCTGTCCGGTGCGACGACCACGACGTCGCCGATCTCTTTCATTGCCATCACGAGCGCATGAATGCCCGGCGCGGCAATGCCGTCGTCATTCGTTATCAGGAGGTAAGGTTTGATTTCCATAGAAAAAATCCAAAAGTCGAAGAATCGTCTTCTTCAGTTCGGCGCGTTCGCAGATCATGTCCAAAAAGCCTTTTTCTAAAAGGAATTCCGAACGCTGAAATCCTTCGGGCAGTTCGTGCCCGATCGTCTGTTTGATGACGCGCGGGCCGGCGAATCCGACGAACGCGCCCGGTTCGGCAATGATGATGTCGCCGAGCATCGAAAAACTCGCCGTCGTTCCACCGGCAGTCGGATCGGCCAGAATCGAGATGAAGAGACCGCCGGCATCGTGAAATTGCGCGAGTTTTGCGCTGGTCTTCGCCATCTGCATAAGCGAGAGAATGCCTTCCTGCATCCGCGCGCCGCCGGACTGGGAAATGATTATCAGCGGGACTTTCAATTCCATCGCTTTATCGATGGCGCGGGCGATCTTTTCCCCGACGACAGAGCCCATCGATCCGCCGATAAACCGAAAATCCATCACGCAGATCACGAGCGCGTGTTTTCCGATCTTTCCCGTTCCGGTGATCACCGCTTCATTGACGCCGGTGTTTTTGACCGCTTCTTCCAATTGCTCGTTGTAGCGTTTGGAAGCCTTGAATTCCAGCGGATCGGTCGAACAAAGACCGGCGTTGAATTCCTCGAATTTTCCGTCCAATAAAATTTGCAGATAATCGTAGTACGGAATTCGGAAATGGTGGCGGCATTGCGTGCAAACCCAGTAGTTTTTCTCCAGTTCCCGTTTGTATAAATATTCCGAACAGGTCGGACATTTGAGCCAAAGACCGTTGGGAATTACCTTTTTTTCCGAACCGAGAAGACCCTGTTTTGTTCTTTTAAACCAATCAGCCATATGCTTCCATTACAAAATACGGGTTAAAATAAACGCATCGTCTCTATTTTCATAATATTTTATTCGTTTGCCGACCTGTTTAAACTCGTTTTTTTCATAAAGCGC
>JBAZPZ010000084.1:0-8769 GCA_041645495.1 Fidelibacterota bacterium
ATGGACACTTCAAAATTGGTCACCTGTTCCTGCGTGCCTGCGCCTTTTGTCGTTGCGCTGTGAGCGATTTCCGCAACGACGCCCTTGTAAGTTGTATTGGGAATCGCATCGATCTGTATCTTTGCCGTATCGCCAATGCTCAAATTCACGACGTCGGTTTCATCGACTTCGATCTTGACTTCCATCTTCGACATATCGGAGACGATGAGAATTACGTCTTCCTGAAAGACCGAACCGAGCGCGATTTCGCCGATCTCTTTATTCAGGCTGGTGACGATTCCGTTCATCGGTGATGCGATGCGCGTCTTATTCAAATCGTCGGCCGCCTGTTTCAGCGCGGCTTCCGACTGATGCACCTGACTTTCGGCGAGTTCTGCCTGCGCCGTCGCGGCTTCAAGTTCCGATTCGGACGTCAGGTTGCTCTGATAGAGCGATTGCGTCCGTTTCAAGTCGCTACGAACCTTTTTCAGGCTCGCTTTATTGGATTGAACATATGAAAATGCCTTATCGTATGCCGCTTCGTACTGTTCTTTATCCAATTCTACCAACAATTCGCCTTTTTTTACCGGATCGCCTTCTTTGACCGTGATATTCATGATCTTGGCGCTGACATTTGCGCTGATCTTGACCTGCGTAACAGGAATCAGCGAGCCGGATGCGTTGACGGTCTGAACGATTTTCTCCCGCTTGACCTTATCGGTCTGCACGATGATCGGCTTGACCTTGTCTTTGGTAAAATTCAGAACTACCATGACGGCAACGACCGCCAGAATGATCAGAACGATGATTAATTTCTTCTTACTTTTCTTCTTCATGAATGGCTCCTAAAGCGTTCCCATAGCAAAAGCGAGGCGTGCCTCGGCGATTTTTGCGTCGTATTTGATGGATATTAATTTGCCCTCGGCGGTCGTTAAAGCGACTTGCGCGTCGAGAACTTCGAGCAAAGTGGCGGAGTTCAGCCGGTACATTTCCTGTTGCAGGCGCAAATCTTCCCGCGCCGATTCGATATTCAATTCGTTGATGGCAACCATGTCCCGGTAGGTGTTCATCGTGAGAATCAGGTTTTCGATCTGGCTCCGGATTTCCAATTTTCTCTTCTCGATCTTATCGTCGTAAGCCATATAATCGATCTTTTTCTGCTGGATCGTCGTTTTGCGGGAAAGCCCGTCGAAGATCGGAATGCTCAGATTCAACTGTAGTGACGATGAGTAACACTTACTGATGTCCGAATAGAGTTTGGAAAATTCCGAACCGCTACGCGCATAGGAATAGGTCGAGTTGATCGACGGATACCAGTTGCTTTTCGCGATCCGATACTGCAAAAACGATGACTGCTTTTCGGCTTTCAAAGAGTTAAAATCGGGATTTTGCGAGAGCGCTTTCGCCAACGCCGTTTCCATGTCAACTTGCTGAGGCAGTTGATAGGAACTTTCATAGACCTGAATTTCCTGCTCCGACGAGACGCCCAGCGCGACCTTCAACTCGGCAATCTTCAATTTCACCGTCGATTCCTGCTGAATGACGTTCAACCGGTCGCTTCCTTCGCGCACTTGCGACTTGAACAAGTCTTTCTTGGCAACCTGACCGATTCTGTGCATCTCTTCGGTTTTCTTCAACTGTTCATGGCTGTTTTCCAGAGATTTTTGATAGACTTTCAGCAATTCCTGCGCCTGCAGAACACCGTAAAATTTTTCCGTCACGGTGACGACCAGCGTCTGGCGCGCCAGGTCATGTGTGAACGATTGGTTTTTATAACTGTTTTTGGCGAGGCGAATCGTGTTCAACCACTTTCCGCCGTCGTACAGGTTTTGGTAATAGGAAATACCGGTCGCGTAGAGGTTTGTTGAAGATTTTGGCATTTCCGTCAACACGCCGTTAATGACATCTTCGCCGGCGCCCCGCGTTTTGTGTGTCGCCGACGTTCCGAACGAGACATTCGGCAGGATCGACGAATAGGAGCCGGTAACGCCCACTTTCGTTGATTCAAGCATTTTATCCGCGAGGCGAATATCCGGATTGTTTTGCATCGCGATCTGGATACATTCCTGCAAAGTGAGATTTTGGTCGGCGGCGATCGCCGTAGCGGCAAAGAAAAGCGCTATAAAGACCAATTTTCGCATGTTTTTTCCTTTATAATTACATTTTGGCCAGACCGCCAAGCAACGAGGCGCCGACACAGTAAATTAACCAGAGGATCGTCACGATCGTGACGGATTTTCCTAATTTTTTCTCATAGATCACGCTTAACCCGATCGAAGAAACGATGACTTTCCAGATGGCAAAAATATCCAGCGTCGTCAGGAAGCGGAAGAGAAATGAGCCGTTATCGTCAAAGAAGAGCGCCGGGCCGGTGTAAATTTGAATTGTTTCCTGAGAAATGATCAGCGGATATTTCACCGCCATGGTGGTGAGATCGATCAGTCCGACATACGCCGTCAGTGCGAAAATCACGAGGAACTTCGCTTCGCCGCCCAAAAGAAAATTACCGGCAAACCAGAGCGCAAGCGTTATAAACAGCGCTTTCGCGAGGATAGCGATCGTCGTTGTGATAGACATTCTTAGCGGATTGGTCTGCTTTTCCATCCGCACATAGACGGCATCTTTTTGTTCGTCGGTGAATCGTTCGCTCTTCTCGATCAGTCCCTTTTGATAACTGACTGCGATCGGTGAAATGTACGGCAGAGTCACCAGAGAAACGATGATAACGATGAGCAGTGGAATCAATACATCCATCCATGTCGTGTGCAGTTTCAGCGATGCGAAGGTCGCTGAGGGTTCCCAAAAAACAGAAATCGCTTTTTTAAACAATGCTACCTCACTGGTTTTTCATTGAACGGTCTGTCAAAAGAAATACGCGGTCTTAGATAAGGCGCTAAGACAAAGGTTGTCAGGTTTTATAACGTAGAAATTTCCCAGATCAACCGGTCGGCGTTTAGTTCCAAATATTCCCGTGCGGCTTCATAGGTGTTGGGAATCTTTGCTTCGAGGATCGCTTCTTCGATCGCATCCTTGATATAGCCGATCGCCGGACCGGATTGAAGCCCGAAGAATTTCATGATCTCTTCGCCGCGAACGGGTGACTGAAATGCGCGCATCTTGTCTTTCTCGCGAACATCCTGAATGAGTTCGACGACGCGATCGAAATTCGACATATATTCGGACACTTTTCGCGGATTCTTGGAGGTGATGTCGGCGCGGCAAAGCAGAATCAGATCGTCCAGATCGTCTCCCGCTTCGACGATCAGCCGCCGAACGGCGCTGTCGGTGACGCCTTCGCTGGCAATGGAAATCGGGCGCAGGTGAAGGCGCGTCAACTTTTGGGCATATTCCATGACCTTGTTCGGCATTTTCAGGCGTCGGCATAAACGGCCGATAATCTTTGCGCCGAGTTCTTCGTGCCCGTGGAACGTCCAGCCTTTATCGGGAAAATATTGTTTGGTCATCGGCTTCGCGATGTCGTGAACCAGCGCGGTGAACCGGAGTTCGACTTTACCGGTCACCTTGGCGACATTGTCCAAAACGTCAAGTGTGTGCCAAAAAACGTCTTTATGATGATAACCGTTTTTCTGCTCGACGCCGGCGAGAAGAGCGATCTCAGGCAGAATAATTTCCAGCAAACCCGATTGCATCATGAGTTTAAATCCCAGCGCCGGCCGATTCTTCGTCGAAAGAATCTTGGTCAGTTCGTCGGTAATGCGTTCCTGCGATATAATGGCCATCCGCTCTTTGACGTGTGAAATCGCCCAAAAGGTTTTCTCTTCGATCTGGAATCCGATCTGCGTAGCGAACCGGATCGCCCGCAACATTCTCAGTGGGTCTTCCGAGAAAGTTGTCACAGGATCGAGCGGCGTCCGGATGATGCCCGCATCGAGGTCTTTTAATCCATCAAAATAATCGGTCAATTCGAACATGTTTTCTTCGTTCAGCGACATGGCCAACGCATTGATGGTAAAATCCCGGCGCTCCAGATCGGCGTGGAGATTCCCGCGTTTTATCGATGGTTTTCTCGAGTCCGGCTCGTATGCTTCCGAACGCGCCGTCGCCACCTCGATGACGATGTCGTGATACGGAACCATCGCCGTTCCAAATTTCGGATATTCGATCACCTTTTTCAGGCGGAAAGAGTGCGCGATTTGGTGCGAAAACGCTAGCCCGTCGCCCAAAACGGTTACATCGACGTCCTTTGTCGGAAAGCCCAGAATCCGGTCGCGGATGACGCCACCGACCAGATAAACTTCTACGCCGTTCTTGTCAGCGACAGCGCCGATGCGCCGGATTATTTTGGAAATTGGGTCCTCGTCCGGAAATAATAATTCTAAAAATGCCATTTCTTCTTCTATAAAAAACCGGTGAAATTTATTAAAGAGCCATACCAAATCCAACGCCGTAGAATTCGCGCTGGACATTACGAATCCGACGAGCCGTGCGGTGTGTTTCATTCATGGATAATTGTCCGATGATCCCGAATTCGTTTGTTGTTTTATTGTTCCGGTGCATCAGAACCGGAAGCGGTTTTTATTTGCTCAGGAAATCGTCGATCGCTTTTCCGCATTTTTCGATTTCGTAACCGACGGAAAGGTGCCCGTAGTCGCCTCCAAGAATCATGATTTCCGCGCCGATTTTCCCAGAAAGTTCGATCGCCGGAGCCGGATTGACGATATGGTCGGTCGCGCAAATGATCATCAGGACTTTCGTGTGAATTTGCCCGGCAGCCTTTTCCATCGAACCGCCGAACGGTTTGGAAATATCGTGCGCCTGCATCGCCCGGATTTGACTCAACCTGTTGGCGACGGTGAAAACTTTCGACGGTTCTCCGTCGAACGAAGCCAACATTTGCGGGAATTTCTCGAGCGGCGTCATTTGGACGACATAAGATGGCGAATGCGCAAACAGTGTAGTAAACATGCTTAATGTTTTTTGGATTTCCTTTTCGGACATTCCGACTTTTTTCGACGATTCGATGATCTGTGCCTGCGTCTGCAATTCCAGCAGATCAAACGACGTCAGGCGCGGCGAACAAACATACGGAATCGCCCGATCAATGAAATCCGGATACGTCGTCAGCCACTCGAAAACCTGAAAACTACCCATCGAGCCGCCAATCGCGCCGAACAGATGCATAATTCCCAGTTTTTCCGTCAGAACGCGATGTTCGGCCTTGACCATATCCCGAATCGTGAACGACGGAAATTTTTCTTCCGGCTGTCGCTGGCTATTGGATGGAGATGACGAAACGCCGTTGCCGAATGCATCGATGGCGATGACAAAGAATTTATCCGTGTTGACTAACTTCCCGGGGCCGAGCAAATTCGCGATGTCGGTGCTGACGCCGCCAAACCACGTCGGATAGATAATCGCATTGGATTTATCGGCGTTCAACTTTCCGAATGTCCGATAACCGATCTTGCAGTCGTAAACGATCGAACCGTTCTCGAGTTGAAAGTCACCGAGATTTGCAAATTGCTGAACCGATTGTCCAAAGAGTGAGACGGATAATCCGCAAATGACGAGGCAGGTAAAAATCCGAATCCGATAATTCATTCTCATTCCTTTCCGAATCAGAAAACCAAAAGACGGGCAGAATTTACAAATTGCTACCGGAAATCGAAGACAGATTTATCGAACGGCGATCGGTCATTCGACGAAGAGCGGAATGAAATCGAACCGGCCGACGTCCACCAAACCTTTGTCGGTAATCTTCAGTTCGGGGATGACCGGCAAGGCGAGGAATGAAAGCGTCATGAACGGATTTTCCGGAACACAGCCCTGTTTCCGAGCCGCGCGATTCAATTCATCCATCATCGCGCGCACAACGTTGACCGGCAGATCGCTCATCAGCCCGGCGAGCGGCAGAGGCAGAGCGGCCTGTACTTTTCCGTTTTCAACGACAACCTGTCCGCCGTTCATCCGCACGATCTCCGCAACGGCCACAAGCATATCTTCATCGGTGACGCCTACGACGATCAGGTTATGAGAATCGTGAGCGACGGTCGAGGCAATCGCGCCCGATTTCAGCCCGAATCCTTTGACAAATCCCAGCCCGATATTTCCCGTCTGATGATGGCGCTCGATGACGGCGATCTTCAAAATATCCCGGCCGATGTCCGAAACCGCCTCGCCATTGCGGATAGTCGTCTCACAGACGATTTTTTTTGTAAGAATCTGATCCGGAACAATTTCGATGACATGAAGCGATTTCCCTTCTGCACCGATCTTCAGCCGTTCGCGATCCAATTGTCCGATGCGAACCGAACCATGCCGCAAGTCCGAAGCCGGAGGAATTTCGACAATCGGTTTCCCATTTTCGGCGACCAACCGACCGCGTTTAAAAACCTTTAGAACGGTAAAATTCTCGAAGTCGTCAAAAACAATCATGTCGGCGAAGTAGCCGACTGCGATCGCTCCGGTTTGCCGGATATTAAAATGGCGAGCGGTGTTCAGAGAAGCCATCTGCAGAGCGTCAATCGGATTCAGTCCGAAACGTATCGCTTTCCGCACCATCGCGTCGATGTGACCGAAATCCATCAGGAAATCCGGATGCCTGTCGTCGGTGACAAAACCGCAGTTCGCCGAGTTCAGCGACGTGACAACTGGCAGAAGCGCTTCCAGATTTCGCGCGGCAGAACCTTCGCGAATCATCAGGAACATGCCGTTCCGCAGTTTTTCGAGCGCTTCATCGGAAGAAGTGCTCTCGTGATCGGACGAAATTCCCGCGCCGATGTATGCCGAGAGATCGTTGCCGGTAAGCAGAGGCGCATGGCCGTCGATGACTTTATCGCCGGCGATCGCCAACTTTTCGAGAACTTCAGGAACGCGGAACAACACGCCGGGAAAGTTCATCATCTCGCCGATTCCAAGAACGCGCGGATGGTCGATCCATTTTTTCATCTCCGCCGCTGATAAAACGGCGCCGGCAGTTTCCAGATGCGTCGCCGGAACGCATGACGGGATCATAAAAAATATGTCTATCGGCAGTTTTTCCGATAGGTCGATCATCAATCGGATTCCGTCTGAGCCGAGAACATTGGCGATCTCATGCGGATCGGCAATGACCGTCGTCGTCCCGAATGGCAGGACGGTTCGGGTAAATTCCGCCGGTGAAAGCAGAGAACTCTCGATGTGAACGTGCCCATCGATGAGCCCCGGCGCGAGATATCGGCCGCCGAGATCGATCATTTCGTTCGACGAATAATTCCCGAATCCGACGATTCGTCCATTGTCGATCCCGATGTCGGTTGGATAGATTTCGCCCGATATTAGATTGACAAGACGCGCATTTTTCAATAAAAGGTCAATCCGCGCTTCTCCGCGAGCGGCGCGTATCAATCGGTCTCTAAACATAAGAAAATCCCTCCCAATGTGGGCGAAAGACTCCGTCGGTGCGGCTGAATTTTCCCCGTCTTACAGCCGCCGGAAACTAATGACAGTTGCTCGAGAACCAGAGCGAAATATCCGAATTGCCCTGTTTCATCGGATCCATATTCCGGATGAAGTCTCTCAACGCCTCGATGTCATAGTCCATCTGGTAATATTTCAGACACCAGCTGAGCATTAAAAGAGTCGTCGAACGGTTTTTGGAATTGAACGGTTCGCCGCTGATCATGTAATAAACGAACCAGCCTAACTGCGTGTACAGGTCTCTTCGATTCGATAGTTTTTCTCCGAGAAAACAGGTCAAAGACCCGCCGCCGGGAAGACTAACGACATTTTCCATGGCACTTGTATCGCGGATGCCGATTTCGGTTCCGAATTTCCGCGCCAGCAACCAGTTGGCAAAACCAAGAATTTTCACCTGTTGAACCTGATCGTTAGTCATCGATGCCTCCCAAAACGTCCGCGTTTTCATTTAAGATTTCAACGATCTCATTCATCATATCCGTGTTGTACTCATCCGGGATTTTCACTTTGATCGTACTGAGCGTCAATTCCTTTTTCTCTTTGTTCATGTTCAGTTCTATTTCCGATCCAAAATCCCAACTCATCGCGCGCGTCACTTCTCTGGGAAGGAGAACGCCGCGGCTGGATCCCACTCGAATGATTTTTCTTCTCATACCTGCTCCTTGCTTTTCAGAATAATCAAGCTTCTACCCGTTTTTCAAGTTCCTCGAAGGCTCCTCCGTACTGCGCCAGGAACTGATCAAATTCAAGAAGATAACTCGGCGCCGGCTCTACCTGTTCATGCAGGTTCCGAAGAATGACTTTGTCATTCTCTTCGTCGAGAATCAAGTCGATCTCCTGCCCAAAGTCCCATTCCATTTCCCGAACGACCTCTTTGGGAAGAAGGATGCACAAGCTTGCTCCAACTCTAACAATTTTCCTTCTCATTCCAGACCTCTTTATATTGTTTAACTTTCCTTATTCAAAAATAGTATGTTCATCGATAAAAATCAAGTCCTGTGTGAAAATATTTTTCATTTTTACAAAAATTTAACAAGATATTGCCGGTTGTCTTTCACACGGCGCTCTCTCACATGTTCCGTTTGACCACATCATTCCATTGAATTAAGAATATTTATAAAGTAATTTCCTACCGCTTTTTCCGATAGATGATGAAATAACAATGGAGCCGGAGATTTTATGGAATGTAAGAAAACGAAAAACCAGTCAACCTGCAATTGCAGTTACGAACCCTGCTCGCGCAAAGGGACCTGCTGTGATTGCCTCAAATATCATCTGGTAAACCGCGAACTTCCCGCCTGCTGTTTCCCAAATGACGTCGAGCGCACCTACGACCGATCGTTCGAGAAATTCGCCGAATTGGTCGCAAAG
>JBAZPZ010000085.1:0-8649 GCA_041645495.1 Fidelibacterota bacterium
CCCTTGATTTCGGCGACGATTTGATCCACAGACTGATAATCCGCAGATTTCGCAGATTCACGCAGATTTTTCTTTTTTTTATCTGTGGTCATCTGCGTCATCTGTGGATGAACTCTCCGAATTTCCACGTCCGGCTCTCCAAATACCATAAATAGATTGCCAGCGCCGGTTTTCTTGAGCAATTCATCGCCCATTGCCAGGTCGGGATTCATCTTGGCGGGCAGAACAATCAACTTGCCATAGCGTTTTACTTCTTCGGACACATGCGGATCAAAGGCAAAACCGCAGACAACGAGTGTATCGAAACCGACGCCCTGAACGGCTTCCTTGGCGGCTTCCTTGACCTGACCGGGGCCGACCGTGCCGTGTTCCGGGCCAATCGAAACAGCCACGCGCCGGATTTTGCCATCGGCATCGCTGTATTCACCGGCGGCATTCAGCCATTTTCCGGCATAGGCGTCCAAACGGTTGAATACCAGGCGTTCATTCTTGCGGGTATTCTGTACGCCAGCTTTCCTGAGATTATCAATGATCATCGCGGCGAAGTCCTGCTGATTGCGCGCCTCCTTTTCACTCACCGTGCCGTCCTGATTGTCATCGGCGGCGGGAAGAACGCGATGCGGGGAAAGGCTTTCGACCGAAAAGGGTCCGCAAACGCGAATGCGCTTGTTATCCTCGTAAGGCTGGTCATAGAGCGTCTCGGTGTCGGCGTGGCGGGCGATGGCGGCGTCAATCTGGGCTCGCGTCATGCCCTCATGGATGTCGGGATTGTTGGCGATGGACTTGAGCGTGACGTGCGGGACGCGCTTATAGACAAAGCCCTTCTGGATGTCGTTTTCCGTCTTGTATTCCGGCGGTATCCTACCGGATAATTCGGCTTCTTTCCTAACGCCTTCGGGGGAGTCTGCCAGCAGGTAGTAGGGATACCGGGCGGACATCAGGCGTGTGCGAGCGAGCGCTAAGGCTACCCGGCTGGTGTCAATCGTAATCCAGCGCCGACCCCACTGCTCGGCGACATAGGATGTCGTCCCGCTTCCGCAGGTCGGGTCCAGCACCAGGTCGCCCGGATCGGTCGTCATCAGTAAACAACGTTCAATGACTTTTCGAACTGTTTGTACTACATATACCTTATCTGACATGAAGCTTGAAACTGTGTCCGTCCACATATTCGCAAGTGGTATGGCGGGAAAATCCTCGATGAAACGTATATAACCAATTCGCTCTCTTGTTGCTTCTAAGCGTTTTGCAACAGCAAGTCGTTCCATACCCGATAGATCAGTTTTAAACGTTCCGTTGCCCGGAGTAAAGATTCTTCCCTCAAATTTAAAGCTTGCCAGATCACCAGAACCGGATGGGCGACTACTTGTCAGATTGTCCAATGCATAAAGTCTTGCATTCTTAGGCAGACCCTCCTCCCGCTCCTCTGTTGTAAGTGATCTTGTTGAACCGTCCGGTAAAAATAAACGGTTATATGCTGAAGGGATGAATGAGCCGATTCCTTTTTCCTCATAAAGTTGCCGGTATTTGTGTTGATCCTTCTGTTTTGAGTACCAAAGCAGTGTATCGAAAGTTCCGTCCATTCTCTCCGAAGATGTAGCGCTTGTTTTCTTAAATGCGATATTTGCGATGAAGTTTTCACTCCCAAACACCTCATCCAGCACGCACCTGACCAAATGGACATTTTCGTCACCGATCTGGACGAAGACCGAGCCGGTCTCGGTCAGCAGGTCGCGCGCCGTCACCAGGCGGTCGCGCAGGTAGGCGAGATAGGAGTGGATGCCGAGTTGCCATGTGTCGCGGAAGGCGCGGATTTGCTCCGGCTGGCGGGTAGCGTCTTTGGCCTTGCCGTCTTTCACGTCGCGTTTGCGCGTGCTCACCTGCCAGTTACTGCCGAATTTGATGCCGTAAGGCGGATCGAAGTAGATAGTTTGGACTTTCCCCTTGAGCCCTTCCTTTTCCGAAAGCGAGGTCATCACTAAAAGCGAATCGCCGAGAATCATGCGATTCGACCAGTGCGGCTGACTTTTTGTGTTTTGGCTGTAGAAATCGACTTTTCGTTCAAAGTCGCCTTCAAAGCCGTTAAAGTCGGCAAAGAGCTGGATTTGATACGCGGTTTCCTTTTCCGAGACTTTGCCATTAGCGGCGCGGGTGGCGTGCGCGATCAGATCGTTGATAATTGCCTGCGGATGAATTTTTTCCTGAATATAGATTGGCACAATCGGGACGGCGAGGTCTTTTTTGTCCTGTTCATCCTTGCCTTTCCAGACCAATTGCGGATCGAGCGAAGGATCGCGCGGGTAGAGCATGATCTTAGGGGCGAGTTCATCATTGGCTACAAAGTCGCGCAATTCCTCGGTGGGAATATTCGCGCGCTTTTCGTTGTGTTTGATGGAATCGATGTTTATTTTTTTGTCAGCGTTATTGCTTGCCATTTTAAATTCCTTGTGGTGGTCAGATCGCTAATGAAACTGAGGGAGATAGAAATAATTCAGGCATCTCGTTATATACTTTGCCTTCGAGAATGCGTCCGTTTTTCTTTTTATTGAAGCCTCCCCATTGTTTGAAGAAGAACGGGACGTTTGCGCTTTGGCAGTGTTCTTTGATCGCATGCACCCATTCTGGTTTCATGGGTCTGGCTCCGGGACCGGACTCTCCTCCAACGATGACCCAGTTCATTCCCGTCAGATTCATTCCGTGAATGGGGCCGATCAGCGGTTCGAGGGAAAGGAACCGGACGGCGGCGGGAACGCTTCGGAGGTGTTTGATACGGAAAAGAGAATCGGCATTTTCAACGGTGGCGCCCATCCAGACATTTTCCGGCCAGGGCAATTTCCCCGCAAGTTCAACCAGACGAGCCGAGCGCTTCGTTAAAATCTGGAAGTGATGCCAGCTCGCTTTTTCCATTACGTTGAAGACATGCTTAATAAAATCTGAAGGAACGTCTTCATGGAAAAGGTCGGACATGGAGTTGACGAAAATCATTTGCGGTTTGCGCCAGTGCAGGGGCAATTCGATCAAATGTTCATGGAGACTGACCTGAAAGCCATTCTTATAATTTGCCTGACCCATTGCCTGAAGTCTTTTTCCCGAAGCTTCGGGATAACAATTCAAGCAACCGGCAGAGATTTTTGAACAACCCGTTACAGGATTCCAGGTTGATTCAGTCCATTCGATAGAGGATTTCTGTCCCATTAGTTTCTATCCACGGTTTTTATATTTGTTGAAAATGTTATTCAAAGTTCCTCCTTGATCTATTTGATACCTCAACGATGGTTCCTAAAGTGTTTTTTACTTCATCATCGATTTTTTCTTTAGGAAGTAATTTTGCTAACAGATAATAATCTGTTTTTCGCATAAGTAGTGGCAAGTTGAGTTTTTTAAAATAGGTTTTAAATAGTGGATCGAGAAAATCATCGGTCGCTTTAATTTCAGCCGACCATGCCGGTGGTTTTCCTAATGTTTCGAGTGCGGATATGACTTCTTGAATGGATTCTTCCATTGCCGCAATTCGGCGTTGTGATTCAGCTGAACTAAAAAGATCCTCTTGAAGCTCGTCATTTCTGGCATAGGCGATAAGTACTTCTTTTGTGCAGAAATAATTCTCTATTTCACGGCGAGTCCACATTATTTCTGTAAGTTGACTTTCTGTCTGTAAAGGCTTATCAAGATGATCGAAAAGTGCAACACCAACTAAATCGTCTTTTGCCTCTCTCAGGCCATTGAAATGATCACGACTCTTTGGGGGATGGTTGGATCCTAAATAGTGAACAAATGGACGTTCTAAAACTTTGATTGCTTCGTCATGCCCAAGTTTTATAGCGAAAGTTCTAAGTATTTCGAGGTCCGTCGAGCCTTCAAGGTAGAGAACCCAACCAGACTGTTCTGCCTGATAGTACTGATCCCATCCGATGGACTGAAGTGATTTAGATAGCTGTGATCCACGATCGTTTAGTTTATGAGGCTTTCCAATAAAAGCTATGACGGTGCCTTTTTCCGCGGCTTCGGAAAGAACAACCTCCGAATGGCTGGCGACAATGATTTGTGAGTTTTGTTTAGAAGCCGCGTCAAGAAGGATGTTGTAAATTTGCCGTTGCCGCAGAACTTCTAAATGAGCATCTGGTTCATCCAGTAGTAGCGCTGTTCCTGGGTGTAAATAGAGATGTGCCAGCAATAAAGTGGTTTGTTGTAAACCGCGACCGGAGGAGGATAAATCAAGAACATGTCCATATTCATCTTTATAGGACATTGTTATTTCACTTCTTTCAACAATGTACTTCGGTGGTAACAATTCTATTCCAAAAAAGGAACGAATATGATTTACCATCTCATTCCAATATTTATTTTCTTTATTCATCTGGAATATTTGGAAGCAAAGATTTCTGAGAACTTGAGCGGTCTGCCCCTGACCAATTAGAACACCTATTTCCCCACTTTGTTTGATGAATTCTGTGTCCGTTAATCCAGACATTGGCGGTAAGAATGCAATCTTTACATCTTCTACTTCACTTGGAACCGGCATCCTCTCATTTTCATCACTAAGTCTTAATGGTCGGCAATAGAAGGATTCTTCGTTTGCATAATCAAACTCCATTCCACATGACCATGCGTTATCTTTAGTCACACCATCGACAATAATTTCGACCCGGATATTTTGAGTTTTTTGAGATGTTGTACTACCTTCGGTGATGCGGCTAACATCGCGTACATGTAGATTCCGCCATAATAAATTTGCACTGGGGACGGGAATTGATAAAAGATCGCGTCTGTTGATCGTTACACCAGGTCTTTTTTCAGGCGAGGTTTTACCCTTCCGTTTTTCGTTCCATCTTCGAACGCCAATATCCCATAATGCGAGAGCCTGAAGAGCAGTCGTTTTGCCACAGTTATTTGGGCCAATTAAAACTACGTTATTATAAAGCTCGATGTCAATTTCATCAAGTCTTTTAAAGTTTTTAACCCTTAGTCTTGTCAGCATAATCAGAGTTCTCCTTGAGTATTGAAAGAGATTTTATTGTTTTTATCGCATTCCATGGATCTTCGATTTCGATGAACGCCCAACGTCCAAAACCACCGTGATTATTAATTGCCGGCACCCAGAGTGTGCGGGCGGTAGAGACTTTTGCGGCTTTGTCCTTCTTCTTCTCGCCGGTGACTTCGATAATCAGATTTAAAAGGTTATTCGCGCCCTTGCCATCATCGATGCATGCGATGAAATCCGGATAGTATTGGTGTTCTTCGCCGTTCAATGTATAGGGTATCGTGAATCCGAGGTTGTGGTTTTTCACATAGCGGATAACCTCGGGCATATCTTCCAATGCCGCCGCCATTTTCTGTTCCCAGGATTCGGTATCGGCGACGACATGCGAAATATGGCACTTATCCTCACGGGTGGCATAAACCGGTCGCGTCGTATCGAAGTCAACATACCGCGTGGAACCGATTGTATCGTAAGGTTGCAAAATGGGTTTGAGCGCGGCTGTGCCGTCGGTCGAGGCGACGATCGCCTTGTAAATGCGGTCAGCCGCATCGTGCGCAAATTCAACCAGGATTAGCAATTGAATGAAAGTGTTATCTTTCAGAGTGACGCATTCGGTCAGCCAACGTTTGGATATTCCCAGCAGTTGCGGAAATAGCCAGGGCTTATTGTTACCATCGTCGTCACGAAAGTACTTTTCCAGTGTGAGTTTCGCCAGCATAAAGGCGACCTCGTTGGCGCGATGACGTTTCAGGTCGTCCAAAGTATGAATGCTCGATTCGCCGACGATTGGAGCATTTTCGGTTTTAGTAGGAAGGTCTTTTGTGGATAGAGTCAGGTTGGAATCATCTGTGAAATTAGCCGTAATGCGTTCGCCGGAGAGGTCATAGCGGTAACCAATCAAACGGGGAAAAGTTACTTCACAGGCGATACGACTTTCGATAGCGCGTACGCGGGTGGGCATCGGACCCGGTTTAGGTTCAATTGTTCCGCCGCTACAGGGTATAAATGAAAATGGAACGCCATAAACTTCGGCGTACTCGGGGCTGAAGTGTCCTTTTTCGTCCGCGGAATAACTCATACGGCGTAGAGCGCGGCCTACAACCTGTTCACATAATAGTTGCGTACCAAAAGCACGAACGCCAAGAATGTGAGTGACGGTCTGAGCATCCCAACCTTCTGTCAGCATCGAGACGCTGACGACGCATTTGACGTGTTCGCCGAGCTTGCCTTGTTTTCCAACAGTATTCATCACTTCGCGGAGCAGATCTTCATCGGTCAGGCTTTCGGCGTCACGTCCGGGAAAACGGGTACGGTATTCGGCTTTAAACTCTTCGATTTCACGAGAGGCGATCTTTTTAAAATCGTCACTCATTGCGTCACCGGATTCGAGTTGTTGGCTATCTACCAGTATCGTGTTTGGACGACGGAGCCATGAGCCATTTCCGTCGTCATTTCGAAAGATAGGCAATTGCCCCGCTTGAACGATAGTTTTATCACCAATTTGCTTTTCCCATCCTGCGATATAGTCGAAGACGAGTTTGGAAACGTTTGTGTTGTTACAAACAACAATGAACACGGGTGGTGTAATCCCGCGGGCGCGGGCTTCGGAATTTTGTTCCCAAAGATGGTAGTATTTTTCGTAGTTGCTATAAAGGCTATGTAAAGCTCCCTGCAGTTCTTTCGGCGGTTTGGGTTCGCCGTCAATCGACTCCTTTTTACGCCCCTTTTTGGGTAAATCCTCCCGGATGCGGTACCAAAGGTCTCTATATGTCGGCTGATCGCCTGTCATTGAGTCGTCGGCAACCGGAACGCGAGGCACTTTGACAATACCGGATTCGATAGCGTCTATTAACGAGAAATCTGAAACCACCCACGGATACAAAGTGGCTTCAGGGTAGCCAGAACCTCTGAGAAAGAATGGCGTAGCCGAAAGATCGTAGATGGCTTTGACGCTGATTTTTGCTTTCACTGCTTCGATGCCGGAAATCCAGACGCGGGCCTCTTCGTTACGTTTTTTGGCTTCTGCTCGGTCTTCCCCTTTCAGTTGATGTTCATCTTCATCGCTGTCCGGTTTTCTACGGTAGCAATGATGTGCCTCATCGTTGATAACGACAATATTTTTCTTTGCGCCGAACTCGCGGCAAACGCGACGAACCATTTCGTCCGGAGATTCCTTGTTGACACCAGTTTTAGTTTGACCGGAGAGCTCTTTCGTTAATCGTGAACCTTCAAAGCGCTCGCGGAGTGCGAAGGTGTGAAAATTCGTTATGAGAATCTTAGCCCGACCGATTTGTTCAAGTGTTTGAGTTGGGATAACATCCCGCTGACGGTAGTAGTTCTGAGGATCGTTGGGAAGCAACACACGCAACCGATCCCGGATAGTAATTCCCGGAGTGATGATTAGAAATGTATCTGAGAAACGAGTATCCTGTGGATTGGCTTGTTTATTAAGTGTCTGCCAAACGATGAGCATTGCCATGACGACGGTTTTCCCCGAACCGGTCGCCATCTTAAACGCAGAGCGAGGCAGTCCGGGGTTGGACATGTTATTCGCTTCTTGTATCTTGTTTTCTATCCATGAGTCGCCATATTTCTTTGCGACTTCAGTTATATATATGGCAGTTTCAAGGGCTTCAATTTGACAGAAAAAGAGTTTCTTTTCCCGATTAGGGTCTGTCCAGTAAGCGAGTAAGTGCGCAGTCGTTGGTGTCACACCGACATAACCGCCATTCCGCCAAATCTCCACACGACGCCGGATGTCGTTGATAAACTGATTCTCTTTGACTCGGTCTTGTGTCCACTCCGTATAAATCTCAAGTTGTGTAGCGCCTTTCTTCTTTGGTTTTGCGATGGGTACGAAATAGGTACTGCTTCTCCGCCCGTCAACGATTTCATTGGTGATTCCATCGTTCGAAAAGCGGAAATGATGTGTTGGTTTATCGAAAGGTGAATTAATTATTGGGTTTTCTATAACGACTTGGCTCATATCGTTTCGCTATTTTGTACGGGGTTTGGAGTTATGATTTTCGGTGATTTGATCACAGATTTTTACCCTCATTTTAACCCGGGTTAAATAATAAATGGGATTTTCATAAATCATCGTTAATGCAATATTAACCATAGATTTTTATGAAGTCAATCGGAATATGATGACAATGAAAGAAATAACCGTTTTGTTAAAAATGACATTGAAAAAATATCTGTCTTCACCTGCATTTGAGCGGTTTTTTATCAATTGTCCAACGCCTAATGGCGAATGACCAATGACGATTGGCCCATCAGTTGAACACGATTTCCCGCATTTTGCGGGACTAATCCCGAAGTGTCGGGACAGGTTCCCGCCAAAGGCGGGGCTTCGTCGCTATAGACTTTCGGGCTTCTGAATCCTCATAGATTCTTGTTTGATCGTCGCGTTTCTATTTGATTTGCGCCACTCCTCAGAATGACAGCATGAGGAGAAATGGAATCCGCCAATGCGGACAGGCTCACAACTTTATCCCCATTCAACCGAATCCAACATAATCTACCCAATCTACCTATTCAACCGAATCCAACCTATTCTACCCAATCAACTTCTTCGCAAACTTCTCGTCGTTGATTATCTTTTCCGCCCAGAAGAGTCCGATGAGGGTTTTGGCGTCGGTGATATTGCCGGAATAGATTTCCGCCAT
>JBAZPZ010000086.1:0-8403 GCA_041645495.1 Fidelibacterota bacterium
CGGTCGGACGTCCAGAGCCGCGCCTTGCTTTTTCCGAACCCGAAAAGACCTTTGTTGTTTTGACCTTGCATCCGGCGGATGAAGAAAAGCCACACGCCGAAAAAGAGGATGAACGGTAACAGGTTGATTAAAAAACTTGACCAATCGCCGCTTTTTTCCTTGAAATTGTATTTGAGCCCGACGGCGTCCCATTCTTTGAGGATAGTATCGTCCACGAATGGGAGCGTGATCATGAATTTATCGGCGTTCATTATCCGCTGACCGACCGTCAATGCTTTTTTTTCTGTCAGCACGCCGTGAAATTCCTTGTCGATGATCGTTGCTTCCTTGATCATCTTCGTCGTCAGAAATTCCTTGTATTGCGAGTAGGTCGTGACGACTTCCTCGTCGCCGCTCTTGCCTAAAACCTGAAGGAGAAGAATCGAACTGACGATGATAACAAGCCACATGAACGATGTCTTGGAGGCTTTTTTCCATTTAAAGTCGTTGCCGAGTTTGTCCGTTTTTCGATGAACGGGCGGCTTGCCGCTTTGTCCCGGAGCAGACTGCTTGTCTTTTTCGTTTTTTTCGTGATTCGTGTTATTCTGAGATTTTTTCATATAAAATTGTGATACCTTTGTTCTATTTAAAAGCGTAAATGGATTTTAGGTTTCGGAGTTTCTGCGACAGATCGAGTCCGTAACCGACGACGAATTTGTTCGGAATTTTGAAACCGAGATAATCGATCGGAAAGTCGATCTTCGTATGTTCTTTCATGAGAAGCGCGGCAAACCGGACCGAGCGCGTGTCGCTTTCCTCCAACCGCCGTCTGATGAATTTGATCGAAAGTCCGGAGTCGATAATATCTTCGACGACGATCACGTCCCGGTTCGTGATGTCGCAACTGATGTCTTTCAACAACAGAACGGTCCCGCTGGACTTCGTCTCGTCCATATAGGAAGAAATCTTGATAAAATCAACTTCGCCGTCGATGCTGATTTCCCGAAACAGATCGGACATGAAAATAAAACTGCCGTTCAGGACTCCGATAAAAATCGGAATACTTCCCTGATAGTCAGAGGAAATCTGCACCGCCAGTTCGCTGATACGTTTCTTGATTTCTTCCTCTGATATGAGTATTTGTAATTCCTGTCCGGAGTATTTTCCGAAATTCTGGTCGAGAATCATTTCTTCTGTCATGTGTCGATCTCCTCATAAGTTAGTTTCAGCATGTGCTGAGTCCGTGAAGTGATACGGTAACCGTCTGCTACTGCCAGACCGCATACCCAAATAATTCCGCTATGATCCGAAAGCAGAGGGATTTGGTCTTTTTTGATGAAGGGAACTTTGTCATTAATAAAAATATCGCTGACCTTTTTGATACCGGTAAATCCAAAAGGTTTCAATTTATCTCCCCGCCGCCATTTCCGAACAACGATCTCGCCTTTGATAAGATCGCCATCGATGAACTCGACATTTCTGCGACGATCATGTGACTGAAATTCTTCGATCGACGAAATATCACAGGAAATCCGGAACGAATTTGTCTGAAACGTCTCGCCCGCACGGAGAACATGACCGTCCCAGTCCTCCGGTTCGCATTTGTACAGCACCAAATTACCTCGATCGACATTCGCAAAAATATGGTCGGTCATCTGCAACCATTTTCCGGTTAAGCCTGACTGAATCATTGCCGACAGCTGTTCCATCGTCTTGTTTCCGGGCGCTTGGCAATTGTATTCTAACTGGTACAGGATCTGTCTGATCATCTCTTTTTCAACAGCGATAAAATAGTTTTTTAGACGAGAAATTTCAAGTACAATCTCATGCGATGACCGGCGGACGATCGTTTCAGTCAGAGCTTTTTCGGCATAGTGGGCGATTGCGTCATGTGCTTCCGAAACCGTTTTGGCCATTTCATTCATCGTCTCGGTCAATCCCGGATTCAGTTTCTCGGTAATTTTCGGAATGATCGCGTTTCGGACGATATTTCTCAGGCAATATTCCTGAAAATTCGTGGCGTCTTCATGGAATCGGAGTTGGTTCGTTTTAGCATAAGCATAGATTTGCGCTTTTTTGGCGAACAACAACGGTCGGATGATGTTATCGCGCTTCGGGAGAATGCCTTCCAACCCTTTTAAACTGCTGCCCCGGAGAAAACGGAGGAGCACCGTTTCCGCCTGATCGTCCGCCGTATGCGCCGTTGCGATGACCGATTTTTCATATTGCGCCGCGACTTTGGAAAAGAATGCATAGCGCAGTTCGCGGCCGGCAGTTTCGGTCGATAAATCGTGCGCTTTGGCGTATTGGTTCACTTCGACCGACGTCACGACTAACGGAATTTCGAGTTGTTTACAGAATTTCCGGACAAAGGCTTCGTCGGCATCGGATTCGGCTCCCCGAAGTTGGTGATTGACGTGCGCGACGACGATTTGAATATGGAACTGGTTTTGATGGCTGTATAGCAGGTGGGTCAGAACGACCGAGTCCACACCTCCTGATAATCCGACGACGACGGTCTCGACGTCATCCAGCATATGATGACTTTTTAGAAAATGTTTAAACGGGCTAATCAGCGTCTGCATGTCGTCAGGTTTGCATCTTTCTTATACCGGAACCGAATTGCTGTTTAAATAAGGATTGCTTCGGAGTTCTTCCCGCATCGTTGTCTGTAGTCCGTGACCGGGATAGACGGTCAAACTCTCCGGCAGAGTGGATAATTTTTCCAGACTTTTCGCCAGCATTTTCCATGAGCCGCCCGGCAGATCGACCCGACCGACCGCTCCGGCGAAAAGCGTATCGCCGGATAAAAGCGAGTCGCCGATCTGAAAACAGACGCTTCCCGGCGTATGTCCCGGTGTGTGAATCACCTGAAACGCCATCTTTCCGAAAGCGAGCGCCTCGTCCCGATCGATCCATCGAAGATCGTCCGGCAAGTCGAATGCCCCGAATCCAAGCATCTGTCCGAGCATCATCGATTCTTCCAGCGTTTGCCGATCGTTCCGATGCAGATAGCAAGGAATAGGAAACGATTTCTGAATGGCGCTGACGGCGGAAATATGATCCGGATGGGCGTGTGTACAGAGAATGGCGAGCGGAGTCAGTGCGTTCTTTTCAAGATATGAAAGGATTTTTTCCGGTTCGGCGCCCGGATCGACCAGAACGGCAGTGTTGTCCGTCTCCTCAGAAACGATCCAGACGTTTTGATAAAAAGGATTCGTAATGATGGAGCGAATGATCATTTTAATTTTCGTCAATCCCGATTCAATCGAAAGACATAGAAAGATGTACTCCCGGTAGAATCTTATGTCTGCTCGGAATCAGCGTCGGCGCGATGGAAAACGAACTGGATTCTTTCGCGGCTGAATTTGTCTCGGAACGGACATCGATGACCCGGCTCGTCAAATAATATCCGCTCAGACTACCAACGATGGCGGCGACGTCATAGACTTTTGCCTCATCGACTTCGAGGATGACGGGAATTCCCGCTGCAAAGAATCCGCCGGAAATTGCACCGAGAAACATCAAAATGGATTGTCCTGTCGTATAGTCTTTCTTAAGGATGAACCGATCCATCGCTATAGCCCCGCCGATGCTTCCGGCCGCCTGAAACAGACTTTGTGTTTGATTATCGTCAGATTTCACGGATAACAAATCATACAGAAAAATACCGTAAGCCGATCCTGTAAGTCGCCCCCAAGTGAGCATCAATCCGTCGCCAAACGAATACTGCCGATCGCTGAAGAATTTATTTTCGAACCATGTGCCGAGCGGATAACCAACTGTGTAATACAGCATATCGAACTTTGCCCATTTCTCAGAATCTTTTTGGTAGGCTTTGTCCTTTTCTTCCCATTCCTCCCGGTTTTCCCAATCATATTCCGGCGGCTGAGGTTCCGCACAGATTTGCCGATAGACCGATCGCGATGCCGTCGCCCCAATCTCGCCCCACTGTGTCATTGCCCACGATTGACCAAGCGACGGTTTCCATTTTTGATAATAGCGGTCTCCGAGAACGGCTCCTGCCGGGATGGACGCCATCATAATCAGACAACTCGCTTTCGTAAAATCGTTGGGTTCCAGAAATTGGTTCAAGGTAGTGCCAGCGAACATCCCGACCAGTGAACCGTAGCGGATCATCTGGGAACGGGCGTGGGGAATCTCCATTTTCTTTGTCAATTGATAGGTCATCCAGAAAGCCGCGCTCAGCGAGATCATTTCTCCGGCGACATACCATTTTGCATCGTCCGCATCGAGGACATACGGAACACCCCAACCGTACAAACCGACGCCGAACAGCATGTTCTGAAGAACGAGCGGCCACCGACCTGACTGGTCTATCATTTTGGGAAGATGCAGGGAAGTTGTGGCTTTGACGGAATCGATTTCCGACTCAGCGAGTCCCAACGATTTTTGGAGTGTCTTAAGCATTGCCGACTCTTCCGGCGTCAGTTCGCCGTCGCTCAGTGCCGCCCGGTACGAATCGCGGTAAATGTTCGTTCGCGTCGTATCGGTCGTCTGAGCCGTTGTCAACGTCGGGAAAATCGTGATTTGAAGAAAAAAGATCGCCAAAATTGAAAGCAGATGTCGAGAGAAAAATGTTTTCATTTCATGACTCCTTTTCATTTCCGGAGAAGGTTTATTCTAAGAAGTTCCATTCCACGCCGAAAATTTTGAGGTTGTTTCGATAAGGCATTCTGCCGAGCGTCGAGAAAAACCTTCCTTCGGCGTTATAGATCACGTAAAAGATGTGAAAATCGCCGATATTTCCACCGACGCGGACATTGAAATTGAGTCGCTCGTTGGTGTAATATCGCGTGCCGCAGATTCCGGAACTGCGCAATTCGTCGAACCAAACCACGGAATTCCCGCCGTACTGATAGGTAAATTCGCCCGCCACATACAACTTCAGGTTTCCGTGAAAAAGCGGAATCTCCTGTGCCATTTGTCCCCATGTCTGAAGTTGCAGGAAATCGTCGGCGTCCGGCGATGGCAACAAAGTCGTCTTCGAGCGAAGCGTCATTTTCCATGGAAGCGAGAGCGTCAGGTCTTCGGTGAAATAGACTGTCTTCAGCGATTTACCAATGAACTGAACCGTCGTGTCCGAGATAGAATTTTGATACGGAACGTAGAAATCGGAATTGACGAAACCAACTCCGCTGACCGATCGGATGAATTTGGAACGGTAATCCGCCGAGATTGAGGCAATCCAGAATCCGAATCCTTCTTCCGGCGGTTCGTTCAGGCGCGTGTCGGCGAGATTTATAAAAAGGATGTTCGGATAAAGCGCGTAATCGCGCAGAAGTTCAGATTGAAGTCTCAGCCGGGTTGAAAGATCGCGGTAGATAGTTGATTTCCACGTCACTTCATGATTCACGAATCCCGGTGCTATCGACACGAATGTCCGTCCGAACAGACGCTCCAACTGGATTTTGCCTGTCAGCGTGGTCAATTTTCGGGATGCAAACGATTCCGAATAGACGTTTTGTACGTTCGGTTCAAATGAAAAAACGAGCCGGTTCTTCCCGCTGGCCAGCGTCTTTAAAATCAAGCCGGAATACTGATAACCGGTCGCGTCGAACCACCAACGATCTTCTGAGGCGTGATTGCCGTAAAGAAACGAGGAAACCTGTGCGCCGATCGCAAAAGAATCCGAAGCGGTTCCGCTGGATGCCAAAAACGACATGCCCACCCGGTACTCTTTCAATTTTCCGCCATAAGCCCAGTTCAGATAGGAATTCCCATTGGATATACCGATGAGAACCGGCGTCGTTTTCCCGGGAATGTATTTTTGGTACGACGAGCCATAGTCGAATTGCCAGCCATTCCGATGTGACTGAACATCGAACAAAAACGACTGAGACACGCTTTCTCCGTAAGTCGAAGGAAGCGAACCGAGAAGATAGGATGCGCCATCGTACGCGGCGTTACTGCCGACAAACCGCCACCGAACATCATTTCCGATCCCACCGTTCAGATGAAGTGCGAAATCCAGAAATCCGTAGTCACCTTTGAAATAATCGAATCCGGAGACGAAGGAACTGGAATCCGAGAAGACGGGCGAGAATGTCACCGTTCTGCCGGATTCGTCGAAGTTTGACAGAGAATGCCGCACGTTGAACCACGAAGTCGGCAACTGCCCGTAAAGCGGATCCGCGATCTTGAGTCCGTTGACGCGAAACGAGACTGCGCCGGACGGCAGATTCAGAAGCGAAACCGCGCCGTTGGTTCCGTAATCGTCAGATGGAAGCGAAAACCAGTTCGAGCCTGAAAAAAGCCGGTCGTACAGCATCAGATCGGGGACGGCTTTCGTCTGTGTGAACCCGACGGATTGGACGATCAGAAGTGTCAACGATAGAGTAACCAGCTGGATAAGCGAATGTTTGGTCATTTTTTTTCGTCTGAGTGAAAGTAGGAAATCGCCGCATAAACTTTTTGTGACGTAACAGGAACGATGAAAATGAAAATCAACGCGTTGATAACGATATGGACGGCGCTGAAAGCGATTCCGGCGATCAGCGTTGCTCCGATTGCCTTGAGATTGAATCCGGCGGAGATCGGGAAGGCGACCGAAACGAGAATATCATAAAGAAAAGTCAGTGTGACGCCTAATAAAGCGATGATACATATGTGGGTTGGATTCGGTTTCCACGAAAGGACAAATTCACGGAAAATTCCGCCCGCGGCTCCGATTATTGCCATCGAAACGATCTGCGCAATCAGCATTGGTGGAAACAGAATTCCCGAGCCGACCGGATTGAGAGCGGAAAAAAGGAATTCTCCAACACAGCCGATCAGGATTCCGCGCCTGAATCCCATCAGAACGCCCGACATAAAGATCATGGCGGTAATGAGTTCGACGTTTGGAATGAAGGCGAGGGCGTATCCAACGCCGAGGATCAGGCCGATGAAAATTCCGGTGAATGCGATGTTTTGTGTGTGTCTATCCATAAAATCCTTGAATCATTCTCCTTTATAAAGACTTCTTTTGAAATAATTGTTCCGCGATGTCCAATTTCCATCGGAAGAATCGGCTTCGATCTCGTGCTTCATCTGGAAAAGCCGCGTGTCGATCTCGTCGATATAATAAACGGCAAGAGCCTCGGGAAATAGTGGTTCGCGTGGCGACTGCCATTCCAATTTTCCGTGATGAGACAGAAGAATGTGCTCGAGTTTCAGCAACTGCCGCTCCGGGAAATTGGCGATCTGCGCCGCCGCTTCCCGCAACATATCTCTTCCGATGACGATGTGCCCGAGTAAATATCCTTCGTCGGAATAAGAGCCGACCGTCGTGAATTTCAGTTCGCTGAGTTTTCCAATGTCGTGCAGTAAAACACCGGTGAGTACGAGATCGCGGTTGAGTTCGGGATAATTTTCGCAGACGTGAACGGCCAGATTGCACATCGACTGAATGTGTTCCAGTAGTCCGCCGAGATAAGCGTGATGGAGCACCATCGAGCCGGGATGCCGCTTCAGTTGAATCTCGTTTTTTTGATAGACCGACCGTGCGAGCGATTTCAGCGGTTCCTCGCCGATGGATTCGATCGTTTGCTGAACGTCGCTCCACATTTGATCTATGTCCTTGCTGGTTGTCGGGATTAGATCGGCGAGATCGAAGCCATGTGGTTTATCGATTTCTTCCGACGCCTGACGGATCAGGTCGATTTTGATTTGAGGCATTTCGTTGTAAGAAACGATTTGTCCTTTGACGGCGACGGCGTCGCCCTGATCGAATTTATCGTTGAATTCGGCGGCTCTGTCCCAGATTTTCGCATCGATCTTTCCCGTTTTATCGGTGAGTTCGACACTAATATAATCCTTGCCGTCTTTGGTTTTCTTGAGCGACTTAGTGAGTACGCAAAAGTAACCGGAGATGGTTTCGTTTTCCTGAAAATCGACGATGAATTTTTTGTCCATTCCAACCTCTTCATTCACTATATCTCTCTCTAATAATAGGAAAATTATAGAAAATTATCTAAGGAAAAGTTACCCAAACGCTTGTGAAACGAGTGCCAGAACTGAAATAAAACAGCCTGCCGAAATTTCGTCGATCCCGGCAGGCTGTCGATTGAATTTTAAATTAAAGGGCGAACACTTTTTCTTTGCAGATGATGTTCATCTTTTCAAGTTCGTTCAAAACCGGATGATAGACTTCCGGCAGAACCGGTCCGTGAACGCCCGTCAGTCTGATCTCGCCCTGCAGGATCATCCGCGTGGCGATCGCCGCCGGCAAACTCACTGTCCGCGCCATCGAAGAATCGCCGCCGGGAATGCCGAAATCGATCAGCGTAGAGGTAATTCTTTCTTTCTTGTTGTTCGGATATTCCGCGATGAATTCATGGATCAGAATGATCAGATCGCGCTCGTTCTCGCTGAATGGCATGAGTTTCAGGAACTGAGCCGTCATGACGTCCAGCAATGTCG
>JBAZPZ010000087.1:0-8390 GCA_041645495.1 Fidelibacterota bacterium
TTGCATCCGGCTTTCCCGAATCCATTCAATCAATCGACGACGATTCGGTACGAGATTCCGAAAGAAACCTTCGTTCGCATCGTCATCTATAATTTAAACGGGGAAGTCGTGAGCAAAATCGCAGAGAGTTCGCATCAGCCCGGCTATTACGAGGCGCGTTGGAATGGAATGAATCAGCGCGGGAATGTCGTGTCATCGGGAATTTATTTCGTACGAATGGCGACGGAGAGTTACTTGCACACGCAGAAGATTTTGCTGATGAAATAGCAAGCGTCCGCCTCTTTGTGAAACGGACGCTTGCTGAGTTTGATCGGGTAAACTTTACGCCCGGTTTTTCTCCAACCCTTTTCCCATCCATTTCTTGGAAAAAAGGAGCGCGATCGGACTGAGCATCGCGATACAGCCGTAGATCAGCCACATCGTTTCGGTGTTCATTTGTTCCGGCAATCCCGAAGCTTCGGGACAATAATGCATCAGAAACCAGCCGGAATAGAGGCTTGTGATGATCTTGGTCATAAACCACGGAAATTGACCGATGCCCATGTAGATGCCGGTCATGCCTTTCGGCGCGATTTCGGCGACCCATTGCAGGAAGCGCGGTTGCCAGATCGCCTCGCCGATTGTCATCAGAATCAGGTAACCGAAAACCGCCCAGATCGTCGGTCCGGTGGCGAGAATGAATGTCGGTGACGCCATCACGAACGTGCCGATGATCATCATCTTGTAGGTGTCTTTTTTCGTTGTCAAAGCCGCGACCATCGGTGCCAAAATGAAGATCAGGATCGGATTGAAATTGACAAAGAATTCAAAATTAGTGGAAACGACGCCGGTGAAAGCGCGGGCGAAATATTGCGGCAGAGTCAGCCAGTTATGCGCAAAAAGCGTCTGAACCGGAATCAATATGAAGATGAAGTACATGAACCGTCCGTCGCGGATCGGGAAATTTTTAAGATAATACAGCAGTTTTTCCTTCGCGGATTGCTTGGCCTCTTCGGCTTTTTCAGATTCGATCTCCTCGCGCGTCTTGTTGCGGGCGTTGGCGATGGCGATTTCGACAGTTTTCTTCGATAAAATGAAAGCGATAACCATGATGCCGAGCACGGTCAGCGCAACGTACACCCAGTAAACGCCGACGATACCGTAACTTTTGCGAACCGGCGGTGAAATCAATCCGGGCAGGAATCCGCCGAGATTCATGAGCGCGTAAAGCATTGCGTAACCGATGCCGCTCGTCTCTTTCGTCGTGAATTGCTTGACGGCGGCATAACATGCGGGCTGATAGATGCCGTAGCCGAGAACGATTCCTAAAATTCCAAACATGGCGATGATGTGTGTGCTGTTCCACATTCCCGGCAGACCCAGCGTCGGCGCCAGCGACAGGAAAACCCGCCCGACCAGCATGCTCGAAAGTGCGATCAACAGCGCCTTTCGCACCCCGATAAAATCAACCGTTCCGCCGAGAAACAGCATCGCCAGCGTGATGCCCGCGGTTAAAATGCCGACCATTCTTCCGGCGTCGATGTCGTTTAGTCCGGCATATTGGTTGAAATACATTGCCAGCAAACTCAGTACGCCGAAATAGGTCAAGCCTTCAAGAATATACGAAAGATTGATGCCCCATAGTGCGCGCGGCGCCTTTATGAGATTGACAAACGGGTCGATGATTTCCCTCAGTGGGCTTTGTTGTTTTTTTGTCGTGTCTTCCATGTCAGAATTCCTTTTTTATCGATTTTAACTATCAGTCACATCGTTGGGCAGAATGTATAAAAAACGAACGATTTGTAAAAAGAAAATATCGCCGGGCGGAAGATAGAGACGCTCAGTGCATAAAAAAAATGTCGCCGATGGCGAAATTCCTGATTTCTTCGCGTCGAATATTTTCTAAATTATGGTCGGCACTATTGAAAGGAATCGACATGAATTGTCCGAAATGGTTACTTCCCGCACTCCTGATGTTTTCCCTGAACGTTGTATTTTGCGGCGAACCGACGCCTATTTGTTCCATCGGCGAATTGGGCGGAACCGACCTCCGCATCACGTCTCATCCGTTCGCCGAATATCCCGATCTTAGTCAGGATAAAACCGGCGACATTTTCATTGTCTATTCAGAACTCATCGACGGAAAAGAACGAATCATGCTGAAAATAATTCATGACTTCGTGGTGATCGATTCACTCCAAATCAGCGAATCTGCAGGAATCGAGGGCTTTCCGCGAATCGTCAGTTGTCCGTCCGGCATCGTTTGGATTGTCTGGGCGGGAAAACGAGACGGTAATTGGGATCTTTTCACGCGGAGATTGTCAAGCGGCAACCTATCGCCGGAAATCAGATTGACGAACGACTCAACGGTCGATTTGCATCCTGCCATAATCAGCGATTTACAAAACAACATCTGGATCGCCTGGGAAAGGGTGGAAGACGGCAATTTCAATATTTATGGGATGAAAATGTCCGATAGTCAACCGGGAAAGCCGTTTCCTATCACCGATACAGAAGACAAAGAATTCCGTCCGACGCTTGTATTTGATGCGAAAAATGTTGTCTATGCCGCATGGGACTGTCAGAAAGCGGAAAATTATGAGATTTTTCTTAGAAAATTTGTCGCCGGAAAATGGCAGACGGCAAAATCGGTCAGCCCCGAAGCATCGGGGAAAAACATGGCGCCATCATTGACGATTGATTCCAAAGGAAAATTGACAGTCGCCTGGCATTCCAATTTGCTCGCGTCCGGCGGTCTGGATTACAATCCGTGGATTTTCATGAAGTCGTTCAATTCCGATGGTTCGGCGCGATTCTTTACACCGGCGAACGACGGCGACCGGCAGAAACTCGGCGAAGATCAGGGCTTCGAGTTTCCAAATATTTTGATAGACAGACAGGGAAAACTGTGGCTATTTGGACGCCCGTCGCAGAATTTCTTCGTACAATGTGTTCAATCCGGCAATGTCAGTCCGATTTACCGTTTCGACATCGAAGGTTGGGGCGGACGAGGTCAGGATGTTCGCGCGATCGTCGGACAGGATGGAAAAATCTATTCGGTTCGGCGCGATCTGCAGGCGATTTACCTGAATCGTTTCGATCCGGCATCCAAGAATCTGTCTTTCGTTCAAGAGACTACGCCGATTTCCGCCAAGCCGCCGATTCAGATGGCGGAAAAAGTGGAAATTCCTGCCGGTTTTACATTGCCAGATGGTTATCAAATTTACTTTGGCGATATTCACCAGCATTCGGCGCTGTCGGACGGAATGGGAACTCCGGATGAATGTTATGCCCGTTCGCGGTTCGACATGCGGCATGATTTTGCGGCGCTGACCGACCATGAATGGTTCACACAAAATTATATTCTTCCTTCCGAATGGGAATGGATTAAAATCGTTGGGCAGTCCTTTTCGGAGGATTCAGTTTTTACAACGATTCCCGCATACGAATGGACGACCGGACGCACGCCGAAAGGTTTCGGACACAAGAACGTCTATTTTTCGTCATGGAACAAACCGATTTTCAGTTGCCGGTTCGACGCGACGAACACGACGGATTTAGTCGCTCTGCTCAAACAGAATCAGGCGATCGCCATCCCGCATCATATTGGTTGGATCGGAACCGATTGGGAGGCGATGGATTCGGTCGTCATTCCGGTTTCTGAGATCGCCTCAACGCACGGTGTTTTTGAATACATGGGAAACGAGCCGATCGCGCATCGCGGTGGAATTCCCGGCAGTTTCATTCAGGATGGTTTGGCGAGAGGAAATCGGTTCGGATTCGTCGGCGGAACGGATGGACACGGCTTGAAGTGGCATCACGGCGTCGGAACGAAATATTCCGAATGGGCGTCGGGTCTGACCGGCGTAATCGCGAAAGAAAACAGCCGCGAGGCGATTTTGGACGCAATCAAACATCGACGCGTTTATGCCACAACCGGCGCGCGAATTCAGATGAACTTTCAAATCAACGGTCGTTTGATGGGTGAAAGCATTGTCTCGACCGGCGATCCGGAAATCCAGATCGATGTTCTCGGAACGGCGAAAATCCATTATGTCGTTCTCTTGCGCGATAATCAACCGATCCTCACAATCGGCAAGGATTTCGACGAAGGGTGCGGCGTGAGAAGAACGTTTGTGGATGAGACCGTCACCGCAGGCGAGCATTTCTATTATCTTCGCGTCATTCAGGAAGACAACGAGATGGCGTGGAGCAGTCCGGTGTGGGTAGAAGTGAGGAAGTGAAAAGCCAAGGCTCTAAGACACGAAGGATTAGAAATTTTCAATCTAAATATTTCGTCTTTTTTCGTCTCTTTTCGTGGTCGATTTCTTTCTCTTATCCGCGTGAACCTGTCCCGATATTGTTCGGGATCCGCGGTAAAAAATATCTGCGTTCTTAGCGGTTAATCACCGCGATTCCCGTTTTGCCGTCCATCCTGACGGTTAGCGGTTTTTCCAGCCGGATGTGTCGGAAATATTTTCCTTCTTCGATAGCGTCATGATCGTTAAGCCATTTTGTGTCGATGAATGACGATACGGATTTGAACGGAACGGTAAAATATCCGATTTTCATAGCGACGATGTTATGGAAAAAATGTGTTCCCTGCGACGGATCGATGGCGAAATTTTCCAGTCCTGTCTCAACGATGACGCGCGCCTGACTGATCTGGACGAATTTGACCGGAACTCCCAGAAAACGGTCCTGCGAACCCCAGCGTCCCGGCCCGATCAGAATATATTCCCGATCTTCGACTTTCAACTTTTCGTTGAAGCGCTCGATTTCCTCCTGCATTTCGACCGTTTTCAGGTTGTCGAACTTTTCAGATTGCAGGTAAATGATGTCGCTAAGGTAGTCAATGACGCCGTTTCCCATGCCTTTATCCGTGTAAAGAAGCAAGTCGTCGCCGCGCAGGTCTTCGCCGCGAAGATCTACATCGCTGGCGCCGACGGCGAGCGGACGGATTTGAAGAATGTAAAAAGTCGGATTGATTTCGTGCGCCCAGTCTTTCGTCAAATCGACTGCGAATTCGATTTCGACGGGCATTCCGAACGCTTTCTCACCAATGTCCAATAATTTATAGATAATCTCGCCCAACGGAATATAGTCGTACTTGAGAATATCGTCAAAAGCGATCACCCGCGCGCCTTTGTGCGTCAGGCCGGCGACCAAACGGTTGTCCGCGTAATCCCACACCGAAGCAATATGTTCGAGAGAACCATGCGTTTCCGCTTCGCTGATGGGTAACTGGAAAATGGTTGCGTCGTCGGATTCGAGCAGATCGAAATCCGTCTGCTTTATATTCAGTGCGAAAAATTCCTTCTGCGAGTTGACCAATAATGCCTGCGGCTGAACGAACTCGACGTCGGGATAGCGCGGGCAGAAGCGAAAGCATTTTCCGCCCTCGATGACGGATTTGCCGAGTCCGACGCTAACCGTCGCGATGCCGTCTTCGTTGGCCAAATTTGCGATCGGATAAAAATTGTACGATTGGGCGACGCCGGAAATATGCGGATAGAAGTAATCACCTGTCGAAACACCGACGACTTTCTGGATGATGACAGCCATCTTTTCTTCTTCGATCTGGTGATTCAGATTCTCGATGTATTTTCGCGCGTTTCGAACGAAAACCGATGCAAATACCAACTTGATCGCCGAAACTAACTGCGCGAGCCGAATAATTATATCCGGGTGATTGTTCGGGATCATGTAGGTTCGGTAAATTCCGGCGAACGGCTGAGAATACGAGTCTTCGAGCAAACCGGACGACCGGACGGCGAGCGGGTAGCGGATGATCTCCAAAAATGACGATAGTTTTTCAATCAGATCATTGCTGAGCCTGCCGTTCAGAAAGATTTCACCGATTTCCCGATCGTTCTGATTCTCTTTCAGCCGGTCGAAAATCCGGTTGTCGCGGATGAACTGATCGAATTCATTCGTGCCGATAATGGCAGTGGCGGGCAGTGTGATGTTGACACCGGTGAAATGTTTTTCGAATTCCATCGTGATGAGAAGCGCATTCAGAAATGCCAGACCGCGTCCTTTTCCACCAAGCGAACCTTCTGCCAATCGTGAAATCTCGTTCGATTCATACAGGCTTTTCGGATGGAAATTGATGATCTTGCCTTTATTCCGGCTCTTGCGGATTTGGTTGAGCGTCGAGACCAAATGTTGCCGGACTTCGGAAATCGAGTCGAAGTCGCCAACGCTCAACAGGCGCATACTCCGGGCGATGAACGTCTCGCCGCGTGCCATCAGCCACGCGGAAAAATGATTCCGTTTGCCGTGATAGACAATCGACTCGTCGGGAATCGTTTTCAGTTTTTCCTCGAACTCTACGAGTGACCGCGCGCGATCGATTTCATTGCCATTGACATCCCGGAAAACAAAGTCGCCGAATCCCAGATTATCGATGATGAATTTGCGGAGATTGTTCAGCAGTTGATTGGAATATTTATAGAGAAAAGTCGCCCGGATAGCGGCGGCTTTGTCGCTGTTTTTGAACTCTGACGAGAGCAGGATCGTCGGAACATCGTAGATATTCTTTTTCACTTCCGAGATCAGTTTGATCCCGGCTTCGCCGTCTAATTTCCCGTCGTGAAGATAACTGATGTCCGAGATGACCGCGATGATGTATTCTTTATAACGGTCGTAAATCTCGGCGGCTTCCTCATAGGTTTTGGCGAGAATGACTTTGGGACGGGCGCGCATCCGGAGTCGTTTGTTGATGTCGTTCAGTTCCTCTCGGATGAGGATTTGCGTCTGCTTCATGATTTCTTCGTATAATAACGGTAGGAACATCGAGTAATATTGAACGGAATCCTCGACGAGAAGGATCACGCGCACCAAACCGTGTTTCGTGTCGTATTCTAAATTTCGCTTATCCTCAATAGATTTTACCATTGCCAGGAAGAGTTTCGTATCGCCTTTCCATAAAAATACGCCGTCGAAAATCGTCATCCGGTCGCGGTACTGATCGACTAACGGGATGTCCGACTCCATGTTCAGAAGGAGTAGAATCGGCAGATCGGGATAATTTTCCTTGATCTGTTTGGCTAAATCGAACGACGTGATCTTACCGACATGAAGCATCGTGATGACCAGATCGAACTGACGCTCTTTGAGAATCCTCAGCGCTTCTTCGCCTGTCGGAACGCTGGTGATCATCGGCGCCGTGCTGAGATTCAACTGCCGGTATTCGCCGAAAATCTGTTCCGATAACCGGCCGTCCTGCTCGAAGATAAATGCGTCGTAGAAGGTCGAAATGAGCAGGATTTCCTTGACCTTTTTACTCATCAGGTAATGAAAGCAATCTTCGCCGTATTTGAACTTGTTGTAATAGTAATTTAAATCTCGTTCATTCATGTCTCAATAATAACCTAAAAACCATAAATGGAAAAGAAAAAATGTTCGGAAACGATGTCCATCATTATGAAAAGGGAATTTGATTTATGTCAGATTTGAGAATCTGACGCTATGGGAAATAAATATGTAACTAAACATGAGAATATTGTTGCATTTCAAAAAGAAGTATTTTAATATAGAATCGATTTTTGCAATTGGGACAATGGGCAGTAGAAGCGAAGGTTGACCTCCCGGCTTCCGAAACTTCAAATTGAAACGCTTTTTGGAATTTCAAGTTTTTCAGATAGAATCGTGGAGCAATTTATTTATAAAGGTGAAACGATGTTAAATCTTGAGTCCCGGAAGAAAGAACATTCATTCTTCCTATTTCTCAAGTCAGACTTAAACGGTCAATCTGTTTCAGTCTGTGAAAGTTTTCCCGCATTTTCCATGAACGACTCATGCGGGAGAGGTACGCTCCGGGCTTTTCCTTCTTTCGCTAATAGATGTCTTAATCAAAACGCGATCCATAAATACAGAGATTAATAATGAGAAATTTTAAATTTATCGCATGGTTATTTATTTCTACAGGATTTCTACTTGCAGAAAAAACGATCCATTTAGAAAAAGTTGTGACCATACCCGGTTATTATCCGGGAGATCAGTTTGGCTGTTTTATACAGAATGTTGGCGATATTAATAATGATGGTTATCAGGACCTTGGAATAACCACTGGAGCCTATCCTGATTCTTCACACATATATCCATGGACCCAAAGAATTGATATATACTATGGTGGTTCTCCATTTGATATAGATCCCGACATTACCTTTTGGAAGTACGTATATATGGGAGGTGCTGCATGTCCATATGGCAATATGGACCTTAATGGAGATGGTTATACTGATCTTGTGATATCTGATCCGCGTGCTGGATATCAAGCTGGAATTGTCTGGATATATCTCGGGGGTAAAGATGGTCCGGACTCTATTGCTGATCTTACCCTTTATGGTGAAGGAATGAGATATGGTTTTGGCTGCTTTATAGCAACAGGAGATCTTAATGCTGAC
>JBAZPZ010000088.1:0-8358 GCA_041645495.1 Fidelibacterota bacterium
GCGGCAACATTTCCACGATATTCACTTCGGCGCCGAAGGAATTGAAAATGTAGGCGAACTCGACGCCAATCGCGCCCGCACCGATAACGATGACAGATTTCGGAATTTGCGGTAAAATCATCGCTTCCCGACTGCCGATGACGCGCTTTCCGTCAATCACGACGCCGGGAATCGAGCGTGTTCGCGCGCCGGTTGCAATGATAATATTTTGCGCGCCGACCCGAACCGTCGAATTGTCGTCCGGATTCACGACTTCAATCGTATGCGAATCGATCAGGCGGCCGGAACCTTTGATGACGGCGATGCGATTTTTCTTAAAAAGAAACTCGATACCTTTGGAAAGACGCGCGGCGACATCGCGGCTTCTTTGGACGACTTTTCCAAAATCCAGTTCCGGCTGAGCGACGGTGATTCCGAACTCGCCGAGCGAGCGGAGATTTTGCCAGACTTCGGCATTTTTAATCAGCGCTTTGGTCGGAATGCAACCCCAGTTCAGGCAGATTCCGCCGAGTTCTGCTTTCTCGACGCAGGCGACGTTCATTCCAAGTTGAGCGGCGCGGATTGCGGCGACATAACCGCCAGGGCCACTGCCGATGACAGCAAGGTCGTAAGATTCAATCACAAATATTTCCTTTTGGATGATTTGACGATTTGAACATATTTAAGCCAGAAGGAGGCCAAAACGATAAGAATAAGATTTCTTAAAAACCCATCTCTTTTTTCAGATCGCAATGTTTAATCCAGACCTGATTTTCTTCTTTAACTTTCATGGCCGATGTATAATCGAGTGAGTCTTCCTCGAGTTGTTTCAGCCGGATATATTCCTGATAATCAATTACCACAGCGACGGGTTTGTCGTTTTGTTTGATGATGTTCGTTTCAATCATTTGTACGCTCCCTGCCGGTGTTTGATTTCATAAATTCGCATCTCTTCCTTGTCTTTCTCAAATACTACCCGGTAATTTCCGACTCTGAGATGATAAAAAATAGCTTTTTTACCTTTAAGAATTTTCAGATCTGCTGGTGACTGAGGATCGCAGGCAAAACGTTCAATTGACTGAAAAATCAATTCTGCGCTCTTGTGATCGGATTTACAGATCGATTTGATTTGTTTGGCGGCTTTACCGGAGTAAATAATTTCCATTTCTAATCTGATTTTAATGCTTTTAGCAAACGAATTTCCTTTGCAAAATTCTCGTCGCCGCCGGGCGTTTCGAGAATCATCGGCAATCCGGCAAAGCGTTTGTCATTCACCAGCCGGTAAAAAACGTCCCGGTCGAGAAAACCTTCGCCGATATTCGCATGGCGGTCGATGCGCGAGCCAAGCGGTTTTTTCGAATCATTCAGGTGAAAGCACTTCAATCGATCCAGGCCGATGATGTCGTCGAACCGGGCGAACGTTTCCCGGTACTTTTCCGGGCTGATCAAATCGTAACCGGCGGCAAAAGCGTGACAGGTGTCGAAGCAGACGCCCAATCGTTCGGGATGCGCGGAGTGGTCGATGATCTGCCGCAATTCTTCGAATGTATTGCCGACGTTTGTGCCCTGACCGGCGGTCGTCTCCAGTAAAAGCATTGACCTGCAATCCGGTGTCTGTTCGATGACCACGTCGAGACTTTCCGCGATTTTCCGCAAAGCGTACTCGACGCCTTCGCCCATGTGCGAGCCCGGATGAAAAACGATGTACGGGATTTGCAACGCCTGCGACCGGCGGATTTCTTCGACGAATGCTTTTCGCGAAAGCGCGAGTTTGGCCGGTTCCGGACTGGCGAGATTGATGAGATAGGAATCGTGCGCGGTCACGACGGCGATTTGGTAAAAGTTTTGCTCGGCGCTGAATTTTTCAGCGGTTTCCGGCGAGACCGGGACGCCTTTCCACTGCATTTGATTCGACGTGAAAATCTGAATCGCGTCACAACCCAGAGTGCGACCGCGGACAGGGGCTTTTTCCAAACCGTTTTCTACCGAGACATGACAACCGATGAATGGCATTGATTAGTGACGAGTGATGAGTGACGGGTGACGGGTTTGGCGGAGTAAAATCATCTGCTGATAAGTTTTAAAAATTCATCCCGCGCCTGAACTTCGTTGTGCAATTCGCCGAGCATGACGCTGGTCGTGATGTTGGAATTTTGTTTCTCGACGCCGCGCATTTGCATGCAGAGATGCCGCGCTTCGATAATGACACCGACGCCTTTCGGTTCGAGCGCATCGTTCAGCGCCGTCGCGATCTGTTGTGTCAGCCGCTCCTGAATTTGCAGGCGCTGGGAAAAAGCCGTGATGACGCGCGGAATTTTACTGAAGCCGACGATTTTTCCATCGGGAATATAGGCAACGTGCGCTTTCCCGAAAAACGGCACGAGATGATGTTCGCACAGGCTGAAGAAGTCGATGTCTTTCACGACAATCATCTGGTTGTAATCCTCGTAAATAAGCGATTCTTTCAGCATGGCGGGCACGTCAATTTTGTAGCCTTGCGAAACATGTTGCCAGAATTTGGCGACGCGACACGGCGTTTTCAGCAGTTCCGGCCGGTCGGGATTTTCGCCGATATTGGCGAGCAGATTGCGGATAATGTCTTCGGTTTGCATGATGCCTCGATTTAGAGGGTTTCAGGCTGACGCCTGTTTTAATTTATGTTCCATTTCAAAGGATTCTTTTTGGCGGAGGATTTCATTGCGTAACTCTTCCTCCGATGGGAAATATCGGAAATACTTCGATATGAATATTTGTTTTTGATCCTCCGGTAAGGTAAACCGAATGACCGCGTCGTTTTTTTCGGCGCAGAGAATTATCCCGATTGGATCATTTTCCTCTTCCGATTTCTGGGTTCGCTGGAAATAATTCACGTACATCTGCATTTGACCGATGTCCTGATGGGTAATTTTTCCGACCTTTAGATCGATGAGGACGAAACAGCGTGCCAATCTGTTGTAAAAAACCAGATCGATATAAAAATGGTCGCCGTCGAGCGTGATCCGCTGTTGGCGGGCGACAAACGAGAACCCTTTTCCAAGTTCCAAAAGGAAAGATTGGATATGGTCAATCAACGCCTGTTCAAGGTCTTTTTCGATGATTTTTTCATGATGCTCCAGTCCGAGAAAATCCAAAACGTAAGGGTCTTTGATTAAATCGGAAGACGACTGAATGGTTTGTCCTTTGGATGCCAATGCCATGACGCCGGATTTGTCTTTACTGAGAGAAAGGCGTTCAAACAACAAAGAATTGATTTGCTGGTCCAATTCCCGTGTACTCCAGCGGCTATTGGCGGCTTCGTTTATGTAAAAGGAACGCGCATCGGGATTTTCGACTCTTAACAGCAAGCGATAATGCGTCCAGGTTAGTTCCGGTCGAAGGATTTCATGTAATTCGGATAAAGCAGGGCTTGTTAAATCGTTCTCTTTTGCAAATTTGTGACGCACTGCGTCACAAATTGGGAAACGAAAAAAGAACAAACGCATGTATCGCAGATTTGAAGGATCAAAACCACTCCCAAATTCAGCAGAGAGTTTCTTGGAAAGTTCCGCGATCAGTCGTTGTCCAAATTCCGCTCTTCTTTTGCCTTTCTGTTCTTCATCGACGATAATTCGGCCGATATTCCAGTAGGCTTCGACCATAATAAAATTGACTGACCGATAAACCTGCGCGCGGGCGTTTTCCAGAATATTTCGGATGTTCTGAAAAACGGAATCGGTTATTTGCGTCTGATATGTCATTTGTTGCTTTTTTCCGACGGGCAAATATCGTTCAGAACGCATTTATCGCATTGCGGGCGACGGGCAATGCAGACCGTCCGGCCGTGTTCGATCAACAGATGCCCAAGCGTTGTCCACTGTTCTTTTGGGAATTGTTTCATCAAATCCTGTTCGATCTTTTCCGGCTCGATATTTGTAGTCAGTCCGAGCAGATTTGCCAGTCGTTTAACGTGCGTATCGACCACGATTCCCGGTATGCCGAACGCGTCGCCGAGCACGACATTGGCGGTCTTGCGGCCGACGCCTTCGAGTTGCAGAAGTTCGTTCATTGTTCCGGGGATTTCGCCGCCGAATTTATCCACGACCGATTTCATAGCGGACTTGATCGCTTTGGCTTTGTTATTGAAAAAGCCGGTCGAGCGGATGTCGTTTTTCAGTTCATCGAGATCGGCGGCGGCGAAAGTCTGCGCCGTCGGATATTTCTTGAACAGTCCCGGCGTCACCATGTTGACACGCTTGTCGGTGCATTGGGCCGAAAGGATCGTCGCAATCAGGAGTTCGCGTGGATTGACGTGGTTCAGCGCGCAATGAGCCGACGGATAGGCGGCGAACAGGCGGGGGAAAATCACAAACGTGATTTCTGAATTATTATTGTCCTGTGGATTTATCATCTTCTGTTTATGTCATTTTTAGATGCTGAAATATCCGAAGAATCCCATCATACCAACCAAAATAATCATCGGATAAAGCCGCCTCTTCGACAAGTTTGAGTTCGTCTTGAGAAAGTTTTCTGTCCAATTCCTGTTCGGCAACAGTCTGAACATCGGCGATGTTAATCGAATAAATAGTTTTGTCGCTTCGCATTTATTACTCCTGAATAAATCTAGTAAAATACTGATCTATTTCTGGACGTAATTCTATACCAACACGTTCGAAGCAATCCAGCAATTGATTATAAGTTCCTTCGCCGCCTAAAAAATTCCAAAACTCGTCTGCTACTTTTAGTTCTTCTTGGAGATCAAGCATACCTCTCATTGTCCAACGATTGTACGGTTGTGGTTCGTATGGATTATAAGGAATTGCAATGAGTGATTGAACATTTGCAAGTGGATTTATTGCAAGTATGGCAGCAATCCATTCTAAAAGTGTTCGCTTAAATTCTTTAAAGCCACCGGCATTCGGTTTTGCTGTCTTGAGGTCAAAGAAGTAGATCGTTCCATCGTGAGCAACAAGTTTAATATCAACCTTAGTGAGTTTAACAGTTTTCATTTCTCCTTGTCTACAAACCGCTCTGATTGCATTGATTTCGTCTGGTTTGTTTGGGGATAAATCGGCTGTTGCTAATCCGTCCATTATATTTTGAATAACTCTGTGTGTCTCTGATGAAATTTGTGTTCCCGCTGTCTGCTGTAAAGTAGCACTAACGAAATTTGATGATGCGAGTTCTAATGCAACCGGTTCAAATATACTTGTTCCAAAATTCGTGTTTAATGAATGTATAAAAGAGAATAATGCCATTCTGTCTTTACCGAGTAACCTTGTGTGAAATGGCATTGATGCTGGTTCTGGATGATAATTCTGAAATTTATGTCGAAGACTATTTCTCAGAATATCCTCAATGGAATTAACTTTTTCGGCTGACAGTGGCAATGTTCACCTCCATTTATTTTGATCCCTTCATATGAAAAATGATTTCCGAATATGCTCCTTTATCTTTTTCAGATCGGTTCAACACCGGCCGTCGGTAGCGATTAACAATTTCCATTCCAGATTTTTCCGCAATCACTGGATAAAGACTGTGTTTATCATTTGCGACGAGGAAAACGTTATAGTCGGGTCTCAGGAATTTTTTGCAGTTGATTAAAGCATCAGAAATACCCTGGACGTAAGATTCCCGCGCTTCTCTTCCATTTCCTTTGTAAAGAGGGCCAATCTCCGACTCATCATTTCTCTCAAAGCCAAATAAATCGTATGCGTAAGCATGTTGTTCGTGATAATCGATAAGACCGACATATGGCGGACTTGAAAAAATGCCATCGATTTTTTTATTCTGCACAAGACTTGCCAAATTCGGGCATTTATTTTCAAGTTTTCCGACAATATCAATTACTCTGGAATCGCCCACGAGACAATGTTGAAAGGTTTCGGTTCTCAATTTATTAAAAGTCGATAGCCTGACGACAGTGTCTTTGCTGTATCTTTCCCACCAGTTGAGAATTGTAAAAAGCGGTTTGCAGATTTTCCCATGTTTGGCACAATAGTAAGTCATCGTAACCGGTTCGATTAAAGTTGCTAAATCTGCATGAGTCGTCGCGCGGCAAGAACGGATTGTCCTGCTGAAAATGATGCTGATCGCTTTTTTTATATCGATGTTTTGAATTGATTTAATTTGGGTGAAGACAAAATCTATTTCATCCCGTATCGGCTGTAGATACCATTTTTCGAGGAAATTGCTATTGGACGATTGTTTTAAGGCGATACCGTATTTTTGGATCAATTTCCAGTATGTCGTCAAAAATTCATCGGATTTCATCTGACCGTAAGAATTCTCATCGATCTCATTCCGCAGAACTTTTTGCTTATATTCGGGAGATGGGAAAAACTCATTGTCGAATGAAGATAATTTTTCGGTAAGTTCGACATCGAACTGAAGGATATTTCTCTTTAAATGAAATGCGCGAAGCGAACGCGTGATTTTTGCAATTTCTTCACGGAGAACAATTAGATCGCATCTTTTTATTTTGACGTTGCTTATCAGCGCATTGAAAGCGGAAATATCAATTCCGATCGCATGCATCTCAAGTTCGTTTGATTGAACTAAAGTCGTTCCGCTTCCACAAAAAGGATCAAGGATGATGTCGCCTTTGTGGAAAAATACATCCATTTTGAATTCGTCGGTATGATCGTCCAGAAAGTACTCAACCAACTGCGGAATGAATTTTCCCTTATACGGATGAAGCCGGTGGACGTGCTTCGTTGTGTCAGCTTCCTTCAGGAAATCAAAACTCAGATGCCAATTTAAATCATTACCTAATTGATTTTTCCAATGAATCTCGCGTCTGCCAAAATACGAATCATAGTAGTTTTTCAACTCGGAAATATCCACGGATAAGGAGCCATTGTTTTTGGCTTTATTGATTCGTCCGTAATTGACTAAATAGGCAATGTTGGATTCTGTGACGTTTTTCTTCAGGTAATTACTTGCCCACCGACTGGCGTCTTTTAAAGAACGAATTTTATCTTCACTCTCGAATATTGTTTTCATTTCACTCAATTTCAATTCACCTTTTTCTACCTGTAATTTGAATCATCCGGTCGCATCAATCAAGCGCTTTTTAATCGTCGTCGGCGATCTTTCGGATGGTGATCGTATCGTTTTCTTTTTGGATAAAAGCGGCGGTGACAACCGGATCGTGCGGGAAAACAATTCGCCAGTTTTCGGCGACGGCTCTTTGCGCAATGTGCTTTTTCTCTTCGATGAGTTTGAGCGGCTGAAGGTCGTAGGCGCTGATCCAGGCGGTCGGCAGGTGAAAGGCTGTCGGGAAAAGATCGCCGCAGAAGAAAATCGGTTCGCGGTCGTCGTGAATTAAAACGTGTTGCTGGCCGGGCGTGTGGCCGTCGGACGTCATCAATTCGATGTCGGGGAAAATCTCCGCTTCGCCGTCGATCAACCGCAACTTTCCCATCTCGAAAAGCGGGTAGAAATTCCGCCGGATGTAACTGGCGCGGTCGATCTCGCACGGTGCATTTGCCCAATCGAAATTGGTATGTTGAACATGGTAAACGGCGTTCGGAAATGCCGGTTGTGGTTCGTCCGTCGCATAATCCAGCGCGCCGCCGGTGTGGTCGAAATGCAGGTGCGTGAAAATGACGTCGGTGATCTCGTCTGGCTGGCATCCGGCATTGGTAAGCGCAATCAGCAGGTTGTCATTCTCGGTTTCGATCCGATAGATTTTACGCAGTTTTTCCTGAAGATGATTGCCGATGCCGGTATCGACCAGAATCCGGCGACCGCCGCCGGAAATCAGGATCGAACGCGTGACCATCGGGACGCGATTGAATTCGTCTGCGGCGACTTTTTTCTGCCAGAGCGCTTTGGGAATCGGGCCGAAAACGGCGCCGCCATCCATCGCCATCCGGCCGGTTTCCAGAAAATGAATTGTGTAGTTTCCGGCGCGCAGTGGTGTCATTTTTCCGGCTCGGCTGGATGGAATAAAAATCCCTGGTGCGTGCCGCGACGCGTCAGTTCGGCCTGAATTCCTTCGATGATTTCGCTTTTGGAGAGATTCCAGACCGGGGCGATCAGCGTGCCGGTTTTGGCTTCGCCGCAGAGCCGCTGGATGGAGATGTCCGGGCGCAGTCTTTCCAGAAAATCGCAGACGAGCGCGATCCATTCGCTTTCCGAAAAGACGCGGAACGGTTGTTCGGCGAAAATTTTGGCGAGCGGCGTGTTTTTGACGACGTGCAGATGATGGATTTTGAGCGCGTCGAGATCGAGATCGTTCAGAACGTTGACGGTGGCGAGCATTTCTTCCGGTGTTTCCGTCGGAAAGCCGAGGATCAGATGACCGGAAACATGCAAGCCGTGCGCCTTCGTCGATTGAATCGCCCGGCGGGTGAGTTCAAAAGTATGACCGCGTTTCGTCCACGCCAGCGTCTTGTC
>JBAZPZ010000089.1:0-8189 GCA_041645495.1 Fidelibacterota bacterium
CGAGGATATTGATCGATGAACCCGGCAGAACATCGACGCTATAGATCGCCTCGCTGGAAAGACTACCAGCAATTTGCTGATTGAGTTTGATCTCATTGCCGATGATGTCAACACTTCCCGCTTTGTACAGCGCAATCGCCCGGCGCGTTCCCTCGATCAGGTTATTCTTGATCGTGATCGCCCAAGGATAGGATGCCGGAACAGGCGTGCCGGATTGATAAAAACCGATTGCCTGCGCATTTTGACAAACTCCCGTGAAATTGGAACTGATGTGATTGTTCTCGATCAGGATGTTGTTCGGGATGCGATCAACCGTATCCTGATTCCGGGAACGAATCTGGAGTGCAGATACCATCAAGTTTCCGGATGTGCTAACGCCCTGCGCTTGATAGTAAAGGTTACAGTTCTTGATCGTTACGTTTGCAACGTCGCCGACCAATACCATCGGAAATCCATTCCGAACTGAAGTTGTCAGATTTTGAATCGTCAGATCGCGGGTCGTTCCGCCAACCGTGTTCGATCCATCGATAACGATATTCCGGGTCGGGCGAATATCCGGCCAGTTGATATGATGACTGGTCGTGCCCAATTCCGGAATACCGATGATGAACGCTCCGGAAGGACCGTCCGTTGCATCAGCAGGATAAGCAAGATTGATCTTCGGCTGAACGCCCGTGTACGGTTTAATTGTAATCGTAAATTCGCCCGGATCGACAGCCAATCCGAGGAATCCCAACGCCACCGTATTCGGCTCATCGATGTCGCTGGTAATGTACAGGTTGACATTGCCAATGATCTTCTGCTTATTCAAACCGTCAAACGCAGGCTTGAGACTGGCAAAGTGCGGATTTGCGCTACCCGGAGCGGTGCCGAGGGCGCCAACATAGTAATCGCCAGCCATATATTGCGGATCGATTACATAAGCGCCGTAGCCGTTGTTCGTCGAAAGGACATAAACGGTGAACGTGCCGTCTCCGTTGTCCTTAAAATCCACATCGCCGACGCCGTTGGTATTGGCGTTCAGACGCTGGCTTGGTGTGATCGCATAGGTTTCGGCTTTCGTCGGATCGCCCATCGGAACCTTCACGATACGGGCATTCTCGTTTCCTGTTCCATACTGATGTGTCAGGAAAAATTCACAACCATTGATCGTCCCAAAATACCTAATCGCCGATGAACCGGTCGCAACGACCGAACCCGGAATCGTACCTTTCAGTGTACCATCGGCATTGAATTTCATCGCGCTCCGCCCTCCGGCATTCCAATAGAAACTGCCATCTGGCAAGGGCCCTATCGATGCGCTCCCAGACACATCAACTGCTCCCATATCGAGCGTGATGACGGTCGGCGTGAAAGTCGCACCATTATCCGCAGTCGTGAATTTATACACTTTCTTCTGTCCGGCTGTGGATGAAGCCGCCCAGATGATCAGCGAATTATCGATCGCGGAACCCGTAACCGTGAACTTATCGCCTAACCGGATGCCTTTGTTAATGTAATTGACTACAAGAACAGGTGGCAAAGTATCGGCAGTCCACTTATAAACGCGGAAAAGAGTATCGGCAGTCGTGCCAAGACACAAATTTCCGACATAAAGAATACCATCGGCGGATACGCCGGCATCGTTCAGGGTGTAGGTCCCCAGACTCATGCCGTATGTATTCATTTGTCCGACGGTATCACCGGTAGCCGCGTCTAATTTATAGACAAAGTTACCGCCATTGCGGGTGACAACGTAAAGCCGGTCCTGACCGCCAACCTTCCCGTATGCCAATCCGCGTGTCAAATGCGTTGCGTCAAACCATCCCGGCATCGTACCGTTGACTGCGGTCTTTTCCCACAGAACGGTCATCTGCCCGAAGGCCGTCGTCACGCAAAGCAACAACAGCAAAAACATGCACAACTTTTTCATACACTTTCTCCTTTTTTTGGTTAACCACAATTGTTAAAAACCCACACTAATCGCGGTCGTCTGGACATTTCCAAACAGACCGAATTCCTGATACGATAAATCAATATTCAGATCGACATAAGAGACCGGGGCGTTCAACCCGATTCCCAATGTCAGTCCGTTTTCCTGATCTTTTCTAAAAAGAGATTGATAACCGGCGCGAATGTCCAATATTCGCATGAGCGTCAATTGAGCGCCGAGATTGATCGTCTCACTGTTGTCCGTCGGTCGCATAGCGTCAGCGGCTAATGTTAATTTGATATTTTTTTTATTCAGTACAGGCATCATGGCGCCGACGCTGAATGTCAGCGGAATCGGCCACTTATCCGTTTTTAACTTGGCAACGATCGTCTCGTTATTTCCAAGATTGTCGGGATCGAGATCAATTCTATATATCAGATCGCGTCCGTCCATTATCAACTCGCCCCCGAAATTCCGCATGCTCGCTCCAATCTGCAGTCCGTTGAACTGCGAGATGAAAAGTAGTCCGAGGTCGAGCGCAAACAGATTCGACGATTCGTGCCAGATTTTTTGCTGAATATATTTGACGCTTCCGCCGATCGAAAAGCGGTCGGTAAGATTTCGGGCGTAGGATAAACCGAACGCCAGATCGTTAGCTTCCCAGTATTCGCCGGTGCCTTCCGGCTGATCCACGGTTGTTACTTTTTCGCGACTGCCATAATCGAGGTTGTTAAAGCAAACGCCGATGGCGTCCGCAGACGTAATCATGAATTGGGCGCCGATCCATTGATGTTTGGTGTCCACCAACCAATTCGTCTGAGATGCGTACACTTGGTTCTTCTTCGTGCGGGAGATTGCGCCCGGGTTCCAAAACAGTGCCGTCGGATCGTCCGAAACGGCTGTAAACGCACCACCCATGGCGATCGCCTTGCCACCGACCGGTATCATCAGAAATTGTCCGGCGGCTGTCCCGACCTTGTCTTGCGCAAAGCTGAAAACGGTTCCGAGAGAGAGAATCACTGCAACAGATAATATTAATGTCTTCTTCATCGCCACACCCTACTTAATAACAGCCAGTTTGCCGGATTTCTTCCCGACTTCCGATTCGACTATATAAAAATAGACGCCGAATGCAACATCGAGATTTTCCTTGGTTTTCAGATTCCATGCGAGTGTTCCGTCGTGAATGTTGCCGCCATGATTCAGCGTGATGATGTGCGCACCCGCCGAAGTGAAAATATGTACTTTGGCGTCGGTCGGCAATTTCCGGAATTCGATTCGCCGCTCACCGCGTCCGCTCGTGATCGATGGCGGCAGTGGTGCTTCCATGTTGTTCGCAACCACATACGGATTCGGTACAACCTGAATCTCATCCAATTGATCCTTCGCAGACTTCTTGTCAACGGTCGGAACCTGTGTCGTAAACTCGAACACATCCGCTTTCCGGTATGGAATGGACGTCTCGATATGCAATTTATCGCCGGACTTGAATGTCGGCGGAGTCGAGGCTTTTGATGTAAATTTCATCACCCAAGAATATTGGTACGAACTGTCGGGACACAGTAAAAAGGTCTCGATCAATCCGTTCTTTTTGAATTCGTAGATTCCTGTCGTCTTGTTTTTCAGCACGCCGGAATAAGTAAAAGGCACATCGACCGAATCGACCAAATCGACGATCTTGAAGTTTACTTTCTTGAGTTCGATGATTCCGAGCTGAATGAGCATGTTCAACGTCGCTTCGCTGGTACCTTTATTTAAAAAACGAATCAGGTTTTTATTGTACGTATAAAGAATCTGATTCGTATCGCCGATTTGGATTTCATACCGCGACGGATAAGCGACGCCGGTCAGAATCGTTCCATCCGGCAGACTCGACTGGTCGGTTTTGAACGAATAATCCATGACGCCGTCGCTCGTTTCCCAATAGCAAAGCGAATCGACTTTGGTAACCGACCACCGGTTATCGAACTTCATCTGAATACCGTCGAAAATATCCGCGTCCAACGCCTCTGAGACATAAGGGCTTCTGAGAATATTCGGACTTTTATAGACCGGATAATAGCGATACTTTATCGTAAAGTCGCCGGGTTCCAAAGAACCGGAGGGTAAAATTCGGATTTTCCCGCGTGTGGAATCGATCTCGAATTCATCCAATGATAAATAGGTCGACGGTGCAGAAATATTCGAAATCAGAATACTGCTCGTCAATAGATGACGTTTAGTAAGATAAACGAAACTCGTATCCAGCGTGATGTTCTCCTCCACTCCAGTCAGATCGAGAACCGAGTAGGTCGTCGTAATCGGCGCATATTCCTGCGGATCTTTCCATTCGAAATTCGGTTCTCCGACATCCGGTAAACCGTTATTCTTCGTTGCAGTCGGATTCTCGATGCCCCCGGTGTCGTCTGTTAGCGGATTCCAGTCGCCGTCGTTATCGACACCGTCCGTGCGGCAATCGGAAAAAGTCACGCGGTATGTATGTCCATTAACACAGGTTTCATCCACCAAATCATACTGGATTCCACCATTCGCAGGTCCGGCCAAATGTTCCAGCGTCTGATCGCTGTTAAGCGGATCGAATCCGGCAACTTTCGTTCCGGGACGGACGACGACCGTGTTGACATCCGTGATGATCTCGCCGTTGGATTGTATCGAGATGAATTTGGTGTTTTCTGACGGATAAATATCGTCTTCCGAACTTCCTTTATCGTACGCGACGACCGCATAATAATACCGCCTGCCGTTTTCGACATCTTCATCGACAAAAGAGTGAACGAGTCCGTTATCCGTTCCGAGATTGAACGTGTAACCGGCCGCTTCCTGAAAGAGGTCGGCGCTTGGTTGAAATACGCCCTTGACTCCGTCGATTTTGTCGTATTGAGCCAACACCTTATATCCGGTAAGAGCACCGTTCACATCGGTGATAACGCGAACGTCGTTAAAATCGGGATCGGTCGCCTTGTAGATTTTGTATCCTTCAAAATCCATTTCCTTCGTCACGGGATCGATGCTTGCTTCCGATGTCCTATCCCAGTAAAGCGTCACTTTTCCGTCGCCGGCGACCGCTCGGACGTTCGGTTTGTCCGGCGGCTGAGGAAATCTATAATCGCTGTCATAGATTTTTTGAACGGTTTCGCGATTCTTCAGCAAATCGGTCAGATCATGCCCATACACCAGCGCCAGTGAAAATCTCTCGGTATCCCCGGCTCGCAGAGGAAAATAACCGGAGCCGTAAAGAAAATCGCCATCTTCGCCAGCAATCGGTTTACCGTTTTGGATACTGGATGGCACGTCAAAATATCCGGGTTTTAACCAATCCCAGAGCTTTTCATCATCAGCCATGGGATAATCGTTGGCAGGCGTAAAATAATTAAAACTGGTTAGTCCAATCTGGTCGGATTCATCGACGTCGGTGATATCGAAATTCGGTTCCTGCAAGGTTGGTTTTCCGTCGCTTTCACCATAGTCATACGTTCCCACTTTCCCGTCCGCACCAACGTCGTCGAATGCCGCATTCCAGTCACCGTCGTTATCGATGCCGTCATCGCGTCGTTCGTCGATCAGCGGATCGCCAACGCCCTGACCGGTAATAAAATTAATGTGAGCAACCGGGTTCAGCGTATCGAACAGAACAATGCCGTTCTGATCAACTCGCCGTTGACGATAATGAAGCAGGTAATTTTCATCGATCAAACCGTCGAGATCGTTGTCGATTCCGTCGTAAACGTTCGGATTGATCGAACCGTCTGCCAGCATATTTCCTTCAATAAGTTTGGTCTTGCCGGCGATGAGTTTGATCGTCGCGCCGCGAGTCGAGATCAGTGTCGTATCTTTCGTGATTGTAAGAGTTGACCGACCATAATTCTGGTCAATTACAACAACTTCATCGCCAATATCGTACATTACCGAATCGAAATCCGTCGTCTCAAAGTAAGGCGCTGTAAAGATCAGCGTCGAGCTCACCGGTTGTGCGTCGAGATTGTTATCGCCGTCATTATCGATGCCGTCATACGGATTACCCGGACTTTCCAAAAAGGCGTAACCAACCAATCCAACCGCGCCTTGCCACTTCGGATTTCGCCGGTTGTTGTTGGGATAATCGCCCGTGTAAGTCAAATCGCGCTGAACGTCAAAAAAGGAATAATCGTCGTCATATTCCTGTGGCGAATCGTCAGTTCCCGTCACGCCGTTGTACGTTCCGGCGACCATGCCGTAGACGACTTTATCGTAGTTTGTCGTGCTGTTATTTGTGATTTCATATAGCCAGAAGATTACATCGGCGGCGAGAAATTGCTGCCACTGCATTCCGCGGACCTTCACTTCCAAGCCAAGGCCGTTTCGAGTTAGGTTAGTCGAATCCGGTTTAAAATGGACGCCGCGTCTGAGCGGATTGCTCCGGATGACAACGTTATTCGACGAGGAATCGTTGAACTCAGCATCGTTGTTGTCGTCCATGACGTAATAACTTTCCTGATCGGCATTCGTGACGCCTTTCCCGAAGAACCCGTTCCACTGCCCGGGCCACCCGGCATCGTCAGGATCGCTCGTCTTGTCCGGCCAACTCGACGGCCATGAAGTCGGATCTGTGCTCATTGCCACTTTTTCACCGGTCTCGTTGAAATATCCGGAAACGGGTTCGAATGTCCACTGTACGCCGGCACGGGATTCTTCGCGGGCGGTAGCCGGTCTGTCGACCGGACAAACAACGACGCTGTGAAAAGTGATGTTCGTATCGAGGCCTTTGTCGTGATACCAGACTTCAGCGCCGACGATCGGACTCACATCGCCGATGTAACCGTTCGTGTCATAAATCCAGGCGCCACGCGGTCCTTTTTGGGCAGGTTGACCAATAACGCCCCAGTTACCGAATACAGTTCTGACTAAATTAGCGTTATGGATTCCGGTTCTCCGGTAAAGTCGCCCGCTGTTAGACGTTTGGCTGAATAAAACGCCGAAGGAAAATGCAACCATCGACGTCAAACAGATGAATTTAGATGAGATCTTTTTCATAGACTAAACCTCATACCGATTTCAATTCGACGCGGTTCCGAATAATAGGTCGGATTGACAAAGTATTCGTGAATCGAGTTGACCGGCGTTTTGACGCCAAGAGCGATGACACGTTCCTCGTCGGTCGTGAATCCCGCTCTGCCGGTTTCGTCGTAAACATTCGTCTCATTCAACCGGTCAAACAGGTTTTGGATGCGAATAAAAAATTCACTATCGAACTTTCCGAATTTCACGCGATAGAACGCTTTCACATCGACCGTATAGGTCGAAGGTTTGGAATCGGCATTCGTCAGGAGAGATGTAATATCCTCGCTTTTCTGCGGTGTGAACGGCAGTCCGCTTCCATACCTTCCAATGAAATTGACGCCGTAATTCTGCGAATTGTATCCGATCGTGACGTTGACGGTATGGCGCTGATCCCAGCTGAGCGGATTCAACTGGATTTCCGGTTCCGATCCGCCGGCAACGGCATTGCGGTAGGCTTCGGGATCGGAGGCTGTGCCTTTGGCTATCTGAAGCGTATAATCGAAGTTCGTATAAAGTCCGTTCGGATTCTGCTGATTCAGTGCGATCGTGATGCCTTTCACGACGCCAAAATCGCTGTTGACTAATTTGCTGTACGTAGCGGAACCGCCGAAAACTTCGATCTCTTCGGCGCGCGTACCGGTCAAGTCGCGGATGTCTTTGATGTAAGCAGTGACGTCGATGGAAAAATTATTACCGATCTGTTGCTGAACGCCGATTTCTCCGACGATCGTCTGCTCCGGTTTCAGGTCGGCGTTTCCGATGACGCCCTGATTGCCGGTTCCGGATCCCAGTTCAAATCCCGGATTCTGATACAGGTATGTAAAATTCGGAATCTGGAAAAAGTGTCCGTAGGAAAAATGGAATACGCCGCGATCGCTGATGGGAAATGAAATGCCGATGCGTGGACTGATCTTGAATTTTGCCGACGCTTTCTTGTACCAGTATTTCTCACGATCAGTTACAGTCACGATCGGTTCGCCATTGTCCTTTACTCCATTGCCATTCGTATCAATGTAACGGTTGGACGGTTTGATCGGATCGTAGATTTCAGGATCGCTCGGATCGGCCAGAATGACGCCATCCGGTTCGAAATAATCGATACGAATTCCGATGTTGACGATAATCTCGCTGAATTCCATTTTATCCTGCAGATAAGCCGCCCATTCATACGGTTTGTGCCGATAATAACTGGCGTAAATCGTGCTATCCGGTAAAATCGTTGGATGAATGAACGGATTGA
>JBAZPZ010000090.1:0-8113 GCA_041645495.1 Fidelibacterota bacterium
ATTTGCCTGAAATCTTCAAAATTCATCTTTTACGACGATCTGATGTCGGCATCTGGGACAAACTTCCTTAAACATATCTTCACGACGCAGACGATCTTTCGGATTCGACGGCGCCAATTCGGTAAACTGACGTTGAGTATTCAAGAGTAAATTCGGATGCGCGTAAGCCTTTGCGCCAAGCCGGTCCTTGATGAATTTCATATGGTCTTCACATGCGTAACCTGTCCCGCAAAACTCGCAGATCAGCAGTTTTTTCTCAACCGACTCATAAACTTCCGGCGATTTCAAATCCGAAACAGACAAAATGAATTGATCGGATAGCTGAATCCCTTTGCCCGTGATGCACTTTTCTTCACACTGTCCGCATTGAGAACAACGTGTATAATCGACAGTCAGCGTGCGTTTCCCGGTCGCCAAATCGTCATGAATATCGATGGCGCCGGTCGTGCAAACCTGCGCACAGGTTCCGCAACCGACACAAAATTCCTCATGATATTTCGGGAAACCACGGAATCCGGGTTCGGGGGTGTGCGGCTTGATCGGAAATTTTGTGGTGTACGGCGCGGAGAATAGCGACCGTAACGCTTCTCCGAGTTCGCGAAGTTTCGGAAGGTACATATGATTATTCCTCCTTCAGTTCGTGGTCTTGCTGATAGAGATCGGCAACCGACTCGTCCGATAATTTGATGCCGCTCCGGTGCGAGGCGCGCGCAATGGCATGAGCGGCAACCGGAGAAGTCAGGAAAATGAACACGATCCCGAGCAAAACCTTGAATCCAAAATTCGTAAATCCTTGCAGAACGAAAGCGCCGAGTAAAATTCCTGCGGAGCCGAACGTCACGCATTTGGTCGAAGCCTGAAGTCGGTTATAAACATCCGGCAATCTGACCAAACCGAGCACGCCGAGGAAATCGAACGTCACGCCAATCAAAATCAATACCATTCCAACGATTTCTCTAATCATCGAGCGATCTCCCTTCCAGAATCTTTGCATAGGCTAATGACGCGATAAAACTCATCAGCGCCCAGATCAAGCCGATATCCATGAAGAACGATTGATTGTAGATCAGACCCAGCAATGCCGTCAATCCGATCATCAACACACCGAGAATATCGACGGCGATGATCCGGTCGGCTGGCGTTGGGCCGAATACGACGCGGAACAGAATGAACAGCATACAGAAAAACATAATGTTAATGAGTTTGTAGTAAATCAGCGCAGAATACACGAAGAAATTCCAGTACATGAACAAGCCGATTCCGAGAAAGCCGATCACCCAGCGAACGACGCGCCATCTGATCTTTTGATTGTTGTTCATTCGAACACCTCCTTGATGAGCGGCTCGAAAAGATCACCGATTTTATGCGTATTCACATCGGTATCCGTCGAGTCGATTTCGATGCAATGAATATAAATTTCTTTCCGTTCAGGATTGACATCTACCGTTAAGGTTCCCGGCGTCAGCGTGATCGAATTGGTAAGCATCGTAATGGCTGAATCTTTGGTCAGATTCGTCCGGATTTTGATGATGCCCGGCCGGATCGGCAACGTTGGATTCAGGACAATTCCTGCGACATGAACGTTTGCCTTGATCATTTCCCATAGAAATTTGAAAAAGTACAGAACGAAAACGAACACCCGTTTGAACAAATTTCGGCTCTTCTCGGTCGTCACTAAGAATTTTCCGGCGACCGCGCTGACAATCAACGCGACCAGAATGCCTGCGACAAGTTCTTGAATGTCTCCCAGCGGCGTTAACGCCAGCCAGACAAAGAAAGACAATAGAAATACGATAATTCGGCTTCGGTTTTCTATCGACATCACTACCTCCCGAAAATCTGGGAAATGTATCCCGTCTTATTCATAATCACCGCGACAATCGGATCCAGCGTGACTTCCCGGATTCCCGGAATGATCAAAACGCTCGTCGCCAGACACAGAACGGCTAAAATGATCATAGCCGAATTCATCCCGAATGAGATGACATCTTTTTCGACCGGCACAATGTTCCGGCTGTGGAAACCAAACCGCTGGACTTTCATATAGTAAGCGAGCGTGATTAAACTGCCAACCGCGGCGAGAAACGCATAAACCGGACGACCGGCTTGAATCGCGGCGATGATGATGATCAGTTTGCTGAAAAATCCGTTAAACGGTGGAACGCCTGAAATTGAAAGCGATGCGATCATCGACGTGAAAGATGTAATCGGAAGCGCTTTCGCTACATTTCCCATTTTCCGCAGGTCTCGCGTTCCGAAGGCAGTTTCCAATGAACCGGCGTTGTAGAATAACAGCGATTTGAAAATCGCGTGATTCACAAGATGAAAAACCGCTCCCAAAACACCCAGCCAGGTTCCGAGTCCAAGACCGAGGATGATGTAGCCGATTTGACTGATGCTGGAATACGCCAACAGTCGCTTAAAATCCCATTGCCCCATTGCCAAGAAACCACCGACCAAAATCGAGATCGTTCCCAGAATAACAAAAACTTCGTTGAAAATCGTTATACCACCGAAGACGTTGAAAAACAACCGGATCAGCACATACACGCCCAGTGCCTTGATCAGCACTCCGGAAAGCATCGCCGAAATCGGCGCCGGTGCTGAAGAATGCGCGTCCGGCAACCACGCGTGAAACGGCATGATGGCGGCTTTGAGCCCGAAACCGGCGAGAAAAATACCGCCGATCCATAACGTAACCATCGGGTCTTTTTGTTGTAAAACCTCGGCAATTTTCGCCAAGGTCAGCGTCGAAGTCGCGGCATAGGTGATTCCAATTCCGACTAACACGAGCGTGGATGAAATGGAACCCATGATGGCATATTTGAACGACGCCTCGAACTCTTCCGCTTTACAGCCATATGCCACCAGCGAGTAGGCAGCGAACAGCGTTATCTCCACAAAAACGAACATGTTGAACAAATCGCCCGTCGCGATGACACCGTTCATGCCGGTCACCAACAACATAAACAAGGCGTAATATTTCCACGATGGCGCCAAATGACGGATATAGTGAACGGAAAACATGAGCGACGTCAGGGCAATGACAGCGACGATCATCAGCATGAACGCCGAAAGCGCATCGACTGCGAGAATGATGCCGATCGGCGCCTTCCAGTTGCTCATTTCATAGACGATGGTTCGCCCATTAAGTGTAACGAAACAAAAGACAGACAGCGCCACAAGCGAGATTACGGCAATGATGGATAAAATCACAGCCCAGTTGTCCCGCTCGCCTGCGATCAGCGTGATGATAAAAGCCGTCAGCAACGGTATGATGATAAAAAATGGGAGGATCATCCTGATAACCTCCTGATTTTAGTGATGTCAAACGTCTGATATTTTTCAAAAAGCCTGACAGCCAGCGCAACCAGCATCGCCGTCGTTCCCAGTTCGATCACGATCGATGTCAGCACGAGCGCCTGCGGCAAAGGATCAACCATCATCTGCGGCGAAACCGGCGTATCCTTGATAAAAATTGCATAAATGGAGCCGTTTTTGTACCCAAAAAGGACGATCAGCAGGTTGACAGCATAACCCATGATTCCGGAAGAAATGATGATCCGAACCAGATCTCGCTTGGTGATAATTCCGTAAATACCAACAAGCAACAATGTAAAACAGAGAAGATAAACCGTCATTTCAACTCCTTTCGATCTAAGTGGAAAAGCGCTAAAGCCCAAACCACGATGAAAAGTCCCATCCCGACCTTTAATCCAATGACGATGTTGAGCACCTGAATCGTTCCGGAACTGACAAGATTGAACAGCGTTCCGTGAGGAATAAAATTGGCGAGAAAACTTCCGCCGAACGCCATTCCCAAAATACCAACGGCAAGAAACATCGTAGCACTCGACGAATCGATGTCGTGCAACATTTCGATGTTCAGCCAATTTTTAATAAAATCCCGGCCAAACGCCAACATCACATTTAGAAAAGCCAGAGCGATGATCACGCCGCCGGCAAATCCGCCGCCGGGGCTCAGATGCCCATGCAGAATGATGTAAATTCCATACAATAAAATCAACCAAACGCTGATGCGCGTAACGGTCTTGACGATCAGCGTCATTCCGGCTTGCTGGTTCATGGCTTTTCCTCCTCCGCTACTTTAGATCGTTTCTTGATCCGGATGATCGTGAGCGTACCGAGAATCGCGGTAAACAGAACTGTCGTTTCACCCAGCGTATCATAAGCGCGGTAATCGAGAATCACCGCCGAAATGATATTTGCCGATCCGGTTTCTGCCGCACCGTTTTCTAAATAATAGCGCGAAGTCGTCATCAACGGTTCACCAAATGCCGGCAGTAACTTGAAGAGTGGAACGCTCAGGAAAAACACCGCAATGAGTGTAATCAATGTGACGCCGGCGAGGATTTTATTCACTCTGGACGGTTCTTCCCGATGATAGTCTTTTTTGATAAACGCCCTTACCATGATTACGATCGAAAAAATCTCGAACAGAAATTGAACGACGGCAAGATCGGGCGCCTGAAGAAGAAGAAACGCCACCGAAACGCCAAGTCCGACGACGCCAATCGAAATGACCGCCGACAGCAAATCTTTCATCTCGAGCGCGATGATCGAACCGACGATCATGAAACTCAATAGAAATATCAACCAGGATTCTACCGGCATGAAAACCTCCGATATGATTTATTTATCGTGCGGCAGTTCATCGATACACCGCCGCAATGATTAACAACATTAGAAATCCGATGACGATCCACAAATTGTACATCTGCAACATCCCGCGATGCAGAGAACTGAAAAAATTAGCCAGCGCGATTGCACCTTTCGAGAACAGATTGTAGCAGTCGAAATATTTCCGCTCCGCCCAATCGTAAAGCGAACGAAGCGGACTCATTTGCCGGATTTCGTTGTAAAAAGCGGTACCGGTAATCCTAAACTTTTCTTCTGCGTCCATCCCGCCGAGATAATTCTCATCGAATCGCACGCGCCGGGTTGCAAAATAGATCAACAAGCCGACGAGAAATGCCGCACCGAACAGCCAGAAGATGAGCAATGGATCGTAGAAACCTGCAAATACAGGAATTGCCAAACCGCTTTGCGTCAGGATTGGGAAAATCAATCGCTTCAGCGGCAACGGCATCGCAAACAATCCGAAAACGACGCAACCCAGAGCGAGCGATAGCGTCGCAATCCATTGATTGACCGGCGCTTCCGTAACGCCATCCAGTGATTTCGGTCGTTTTCCCAGATAGATCGCATGGAGAAATTTCATGAAACTCGCCAGTGTAAGCGCGCTTCCGAAAACCGCTAAAACCAAACAAACCAACAGCCAAACTTGAGCGCCTTTTGAGGCGCCCGCAATGACTTCAAACATTCCCTGATAAACCAACCATTTCGAGAAAAAACCGTTTAACGGCGGAATTCCGGAGATCGATAGCGCACCGATGAGCGCGGCAATAAACGTTAACGGCATTTTCTTCGCAAGTCCGCCCAAGTCGTCTAAATTGCTGGTTCCCGTTTTCTTTTCAACGGAGCCCAGTGAGAGAAATAGCGTGGATTTGTAGATCACATGATTAATCATGTGAAACAGTCCGCCAATAAAGGCAATGATGCTTCCGCTTCCGACGCCCATGATCATATAACCCACCTGACTGACGGTCGAGTAACCCAAAAATTTCCTTCCGTTATTCTGGATCATCGCCATCATCACGGCGGTAATAACGGTCAACGCTCCCAGCGTGATCAGCAGGTAATTAATCCATACGGGAACTGCGTACAGCGACAACATCATCCTCGCCAGTAAATAGATTCCCAACAATTTATCCAACGATGCCGGAAGCAGTGCAGCGCTTTCAATCGGTGAGTCTTTTGAAAAATCCGGAACCCACGTATGAAGTGGAAATCCGCCGGCTTTCGCAAAAGAGGCGATGAGCAAACAGAAAAATGCTGTAATTGCGAGTTCGCCACTGAGAATAAGATGCGTATTCCACAACGACATTTTTGACGACGGTTCCAGAAATCCGATCAGCAACAGACCGAGGATCAGGAACACGTCGCTCCCGCCGACGATGATGAATGTTTTTTTGGCAGTCTTCGGTGTATCGTTCGTCTTGCCCAGCAACGCAAACAGATACAATGTAATTCCCGTCAACCCCCAGAAGATCATCAGCACGACGGAATGAACAGCCAGAATCGCTCCGTTGCAGAAGGCGACCGTCATCGGAAATAGAATGAAGAACGAACTTTGGATTTCCTTATCAACCCCTTTCAGCGAGAAAACGAGGATGATAAAACTCAGCGCCTGCGAAAAGATCAACGTAAAAAAGCCGAGTTTGTCCATGGAAAAAACGAGTCGGTCGTACATCGAAAAATCGGCAGGCGATTTTATGTAAATCTGATAACACAAAAAGAGTAAAAAAACCGAGCCGAGAAACGTCAACGCCTTTCGAATTACGACGGGGAAAAAGAGATTGATGACGGAAATCGCCAGTGGAACGGCTATGAATAAAACCAATAGATTAATCATGGATTTCCCTCCGAACTCGTTCGGTTTTTTCCCTCGACAACTTCAGCAAATCCACCGCCACTGGATTTCGATTCGCGTCGATCAACTGAATTGTCCGCTCCGTACAGCAATAACATGGATCGACAGCCGCCAGCGTGATCAACGCGTCGGCGACCGGAATTCCTTTGCATGATGCGACATATGTCGGAATGTTAACATAACTGGGAGCGCGCACTTTGTGGCGGATCGGTCTATTCGTTCCATCGCTTCGGATGTAATGAAAAACCTCGCCGCGCGGCGCTTCGTATCGTCCGATTCCCTCTCCCGCTGACACTTCTTTCACGTCGTTTAAAATCGCTCCCTGGACAACTTTGAGTTTTTCAAGACACTGCCGAACTATTTTCGTGGATTCCAGCGTTTCCAAAACCCGAACGACGAGTTTATCGTAAACATCCCCATTTTTTTTCACAATCATATTAAAATCAACCAGATCATAGGCATCCGTCGGGTCATCTTTCCGAACATCTATCGCGATTCCGGATGCACGAGCAGTCGGTCCGACGGCGCACAGATCGACGGCGGCCTGATGTGTCAATATTCCCACATTTTTCAGGCGCGAACGCAAAACCGGATCGTCTTTTGCGGCTCCGGCAATCATCACCATTTTTTTATCGACAATATCGAGATCTTCGAGCAGTTTGGGAATGATCACCGGATCGACATCGCGCGCAACGCCGCCGACGCGCATCATGCCGTAATGGTTGCGGTTGCCTGTGATCATCTCGAACATCTGCAAAATCGGCTCGCGGTATTTCCACGCCCACATCCAGAGTGTGTCGTAACCGATGAAATGACCGGCCAAACCAATCCACAGCAGATGGCTGTGAATGCGTTCCAGTTCGCCGATGAGCGTCCGGATGTATCTGGCTCTCAGCGGGATTTCGATGTTGTCGATGTCTTCGATGGCGTGAACCAGCGCCAGTGGATGCGACGTCGAACAAATTCCGCAAATCCGCTCGACCAAGAAAATCGACTGCGTAAACGTCTTTGATTCCGAGATGAATTCATGTCCGCGGTGCATCCAGCCAATCTCCAGATCGATGTCCACGACGGTTTCGCCATCGACTTTCAACTCAAAATATTCGGCTTCCTCCAATAAAGGATGAAACGGACCGACGGGAATTTTATTCACACTCATTCTGTCCTCCCGAATCTCATAGGTTGCTTCAATCCCCTCGGATGATGGATCGTCAGCAATTCCTCCATCCGCGGATGTCCATCGAATTCGATTCCCCACAGATCGAACATCTCGCGTTCGATCCATACCGCACCGCCGATGATTGAAGTGATGGATGGAACTTTCGGGTGTTCTTTATCGGTGATGACGACTCTTGGACAGAAATATTGCCCGGCTCTGTCCAATGAAAAATGATACAAGATTTCAATTCCGTGCATCATTTCCATCGCCGTCGCAGTGGATAGACGACAACCGAGATTCTTGAATAAGTATTCGGCAACTTCGCAGAGATTTTCTGATCCGACATTAAAATAAAACCGTTGTTTCTTGTCGATCAAGTGAGAGATTTTTCCATCCATTCTCTCCTTGAACTGGTCAATTTCTTGCATTCAGCACTCCCA
>JBAZPZ010000091.1:0-7912 GCA_041645495.1 Fidelibacterota bacterium
CGCATCGATCACGCCGAAATTGCTTGTGACCGCTCTGCCGGTTTCATTAGTACTTATCAACAGGTTTTCAAAATCCAAAACTGTTTGGCAATGAATAAGCGCGATTTTCATCAGGACGCCTTCGTCGTCAAAGCGCGTCTCTTCACCTGGAACCGCCATATCGCGCGATTCGGCATTCATGATCGCGAATCCGTGGTTATTCACGCCCGCCCAAACCTGCGTCGTATCGTCGGCGTTGATGATCCCGATAAATTGTGTTCCGCCCCGCGAGAAAAATGCCGCTTCATTGTCTTTGAAACTCGAGTCGCGGTTTTTCCAGAGGATCGGACGCCCACTATTCGTCACATCGCCGGATAAAATGCCTGTCGTGCATTCTTCTGAAAAACCTTCCAGCGTAAAAAAAGTCAGGAAGAGGCCGATGATGAGGAATAATCTCCGATGATATTGAACCATGCTAAATCCTTTTTAACCGCGCAATGCGCCTGTTATTAAAGTCCGGCGAGATAATCCGAAACGGCGAGCGCTCCGTTGGCGCCTTCGCCAATGGCATTGGCGATTTGCCGATACTTTTTCGACCGAACGTCGCCGACTGCGAAAATTCCTTTGACGGACGTTTCCAGATTTTCGTCGGTGATGATGTGTCCTTCGCCGTCTAATTTTAACAAATCTTTCACGAATGCCGTATTCGGCGTCCAGCCGATGAACACAAAGATGCCATCGACGGCAAATCGAGTTTTTTCACCGGTTTTGACATTCCGAATCTCGACGCCTTCGACATGATCGTCACCGAGAATTTCCGTCACGACCGAATCCCATTTGAACGCAATTTTTTCGTTGGCGAAAGCGCGTTGCTGGAGAATCGGCTGGGCGCGCAATTGATCGCGCCGGTGAATGATCGTCACCTTTTTGGCGAATTTGGTCAGATAAATTCCCTCTTGAACAGCCGCGTCGCCGCCGCCGACAACCGCGATTTCGGCATTTTTATAAAACGGTCCGTCACAGACAGCGCAGTAGGATACACCTTTTCCCAATAACACTTTTTCGGATTCTAATCCGATTGGACGCGGCAATCCGCCGGTCGAAATGATCACGGCACGGGAAATATATTCGTTGCTATCGGTGATTAACCGAAAGGTTTTTCCTTCCGGGACGATCGCGCGGACATTCTCGAATTCGCCGAAATTGACGCCGAACTTCTCCGCCTGCGCCCGCATCTTGTCCATCAGTTCCATCCCGAGAATTCCGTCCTGAAAACCGGGATAATTTTCCAGAAGATCAACTTTCGCCGGCAAACCGCCAGTCAATTCCTTTTCCAACAACATCGTCTTGAGCGTTTCACGCGCCGTATAAATTCCCGCCGTCAATCCGGCCGGACCACCGCCGATAATCACAACATCAAAAATTTCGTCACTCATTCGTTTTTACACCTTCGTTTGTCAATCAATTTTCGCCTTAACTTAAGAATGCCATGGGAAAAATCGTTGGACAAATTTGTGCTGGAATTTCGTCTTGCAATCCGATTCAGAAAACCCGTAAATTCCTCCCGTGATGAAAGAAGGAAAGCAAATTATCCTCATTGGCGACCGGGTTTTGATCGACCCGGAACCCGACGATAATAAAACGCCGAGTGGCCTTTATCTCCCGCCGGGCGTCCGGGAAAAAGAGCGGATTCAGGGCGGATACGTCGTCAAGACCGGGCCGGGATTTCCGCTTCCGTACGATAACGATCTCGATGACCAGCCGTGGGAAGAAGGCCGGGACGACGAACCGCGGTACGTTCCGCTTCAGGCCGAAGAGGGCGACTACGCGATCTTCCTGAGAAAAGCCGCCATCGAAATCGAGATCGAAAATAAGAAATATCTCATCGTTTCCCATTCTTCGATTCTCCTTCTCATCCGGGAAGACTACTAAACAATTTTCACTTTGATCAAATAAAAAGCCGGGAGATTTTCTTCCGGCTTTTCGGTTTATAATAGTCCCGTTAAACGGGACGGAGGGGTCAGTCGATCCAATCGAAATCGATACTGCCCAATCCGACTTCGATGATGATATACACCCGTTTCTTCGCAGACTTCCAGTTTCCGCTTCGATAAACGTCATTGTCAACGCGATCGAACCCGTGAAGGTTCAACGATGACAGGAAAGAACTCTCGGCCTGAATTTCGACTCCGATTTTATCCGGCATTTCGACCCTGACGGATCCGAGTCCGACGCTGATCTTGCCTTTAGTGTCCCGCGCAAGGTCTCCGTTGAATTCGAGAGTCGTTGAGCCCAAACCACACTCGACGTCAAAGCGCTCCATGTTCGACAATCCGAGTCCGCGAACCACCACGTTTCCTATGCCGGTCTTGATGCGAAGGTTCCGGATTTCCTCTTTGTTGCGTTTGTTAAACTCGACCAGCACGTCGCTTAGTCCGCATTCCAGGCTCAGATCGCTGACGCGAATATCGGTAAAATCCATCTCGCCGTCACCCAGTCCCATTTCAATATCAAACGTGGTCGGAATATTTTTATTGAATTCGAGATTCCAAGAACTGTTCTTGGCGTCTTTATAAGCATCTTTCTCGTGTTTGAAATTGAAAAGCTTTTTTTCGCCTTGGTCGTTGGTGTAGATATGGAGCCGCCCGCGATTTCCCAAAATTTTATACTCTAAGTTCGGTTTGAGAGTTTTATCGTAGTAAGTCATATGCGACTTCATCACGAAATTATCGTCGGCGAGACTTTTCAGGAACAATCGCCCCAGCCCGAATTCGATCTCGACATCGAGTTGATTTTCGCCCTTGAGCGGAATATCATGACGCACGGTCTGCGCATCCGCAGCCACCAGTGTTCCGAACAACAGCAGTATAGGAAGCATAACTCTGGTCGGAGAAAAGCAGTTTTTTTGACGTTTTGTATTCATAGTGTTTAATTCCCGTTAGTCTTGCGAATTCGAATGTTACCGTCGTTGGTATTGAGCGTGATGTCGTCGCCGCCGCCGTTAATCAGTCCGTGTCCGGTAATGAGCAATCTGGATCCTTTTTCAATCTTATCGATCGACAGGGGAAAATCTGAGTAAATATCACATTCTGCGTCCCGCCGATCTGAAATTTCTATTTCGGCGCTGACAACGGCTTTGATTTTCGACGGCAGATAAAGCATCAGGTCGCCGCCCGAACTGGACATGTGAATGGAATTGTCTGGCGCTCCGGATGAATAGAGTTTCCTGGCTTCAATGTTACCGCCGGACGTTTTGGCGGTTAGAGTTCCCACGACGCCCAAAATCACAATGTCACCGCCGGATGTCGTCGCGATGAGATCTTTTCCCGCTTTCCCGACTTCGATGTCTCCTCCAGAAGTGCTCACTTTGCAGAAGCCCAGAACAGCACCGACGTAAATATCGCCGCCCGACGTATGTGCTTCTACTCTTCCGCCGGCTTTTTTAATCTCGATGTCGCCGCCCGACGTGCTGAGTTTGAAATCTTTTTTCACCTCTTCGACAACAATGTCGCCGCCAGATGTGTAAATATCCGCCACCGCATCGATATTACTTAATCCAATGTCACCGCCGGATGTCCTAGCATTCAGGATTTTTCCGACGACCATCTGAATATCAATATCTCCTCCGGATGTAAAAATATCACCGTTACCCTTCAGATCGTTGATGGTGATGTCGCCACCCGAAGTTTTTGCCCACAGATTGCCGCCATGGTGCTGGACGCGGATGTCGCCACCCGACGTGGTCACTTTTGTAACGCCGACGGATCGATCAACGGAAATATCACCGCCCGATGTCGATCCGGTGAGTTCTCCTTTAATGTCCGATGCTTCGATATCGCCGCCGCTGGTATGGATATCCGCATGGCCTTGCAGGTTATCAAGCGATAAGTCGCCGCCAGACGTTTTGACGACTACATCGAACGTTACGGGAATTCTGATACTGAATTGGCTCTCGTATCGTCTGGAATGATGTGTTCCTTCGACGGTTATTTTGTTGCCCTTTTGAAGATATTTTGCCTTTTCGTCCTGTAAAATTTTCCCGGCGGCAGACTCTGAGTACGCATTGACGCGGAATTGCTCCCGAATCTCGACGTCGCTCCGTTGTTCGCCCACGATCGCGATATCTCCGGTCATATTCCTCATATTCAGAAATCCTCCACTCTGGACATCGAATTTTTTCACGATTTCGCCGGTGTAACGCATTCCGTCGTATTTCAGTTTGCTTTGCGGAACCACTACGACGCTCGCCATCAAGGCAATCAAGATGACTTTAACGGTTCGTTTCATGATGCCTGCTCCTTTATTTACCAATTCTATTATTTTTCTGATTCAACGCGTCAAGACCTTCTTTTGCGGCGACGCGAACAGACTCATCCTTTTCCTGCGAATAAACCAGCGCAAGAACCGGAACGATTTCATCTTTGCCGACCGCGACCAACTGCTCGATCGCCATTTTCCGGATCGTGGCAACGGAATCCCGTAACGCGGCGGATTTGAACGCCTCGATAACCTGCTCGGAAGCCGCTTTTTTCGTCAACGCTTCCATGGCGCGGTAGCGAACGTCGCCGGCGTTGTCCCGCAATAAAACCGCAATCAGCGTGTTGTCAATTTCGTTGCTCGGAACCGCTTGTGACAGCAATTTTACCGCTCTCATCCGGCGCTCGGGCGACTGATCGTGAATCGCGGAATATCTGAGCATGTTCTGAATCGTTGGATCGTCCAGTCCGCCTTTCAGGGCAATGTCACGCTCGACCTTCAGGTTGACTTCGACAACGCCATCGCCGTCGATATCGTTATTCGCCTGTGTCAGATCGGCAATTTCGACGTTTCCGTTGCTCAACATGTAATTGGCCATCGCTTTTTGGAAATCAGACTTTTCGGCATCGGTCATCGTCGTCTGGTAGTTCACAAAATTCGCCAGCATCGCCGGATCGTTCTTCAGGCCAGAACTGAGCCAGATTTTTCCGACCAGGATACCGATGACAAATGTCAGGCCGATCGTGACAAACTGGTATTGCGGGCGCATAAAAGCGGAGAAGATGGAATCGGTCAAGTCCGACCACCCGTTCCGCAAGCGCCGGACGGTTCCTGTACGCGGTTCGGCCGCGATTTTTTCTATGATCTGTCTATTGAGACGGTTGAGTAAAACTTCGGTCGGTTTCATTTCGACACTTTTCGAGCACGCGGCTCCGAATTTCTCGAGTTTTTCAAGCCGCATCTGACAGTCCGGACAAGATTTCAGATGCTGTTGGAAGTCCGTCCGTTCCGCGTCGGAAAGTTCGTTATAGAAGTAGAGAATCGTTGCGTCTTCATGTTTTTTATTGTGTTTCATGGCCATTTCTCCTTTTCAAGCCTCTGCAAGCAAGGCCTGGAGTTTCTGGGTTGCTCTGAACAAATATCGTTTGACGGTGCCTTCCGTGCAGTCGAGCAACACGGAAATATCTTTGATTTTTTTTCCTTCAATGTGTTTCAGGATAAAAACGATCCGTTGTTGGGTGGACAGTTTTTTTAGCGCGTAGTCGATCTGTTCGCGAAGCGAGGAGTTGAACGTTTCCCGATCGGCTTCATCGTCATCGGACGGAAGCGTTTCCCAGAGATAATCGTCTTCACCCGGGTTGGCGATCGTCATGCGTTTATTTTTCCGGTAGAAATTGAACGCCTGATTCGTCAGGATTCGGTAAATCCAGGTGAAAAATTCACTCTCGAAACGAAACGTCTCGATGTTCCGGTAAACCTTGATGAATGTTTCCTGATATAGATCTTCAGCGTCCTGCGTGTTTCGGGTAAAGTGATACGCCAGGCCCATCACCTTGTCACCGTACCTGCTCATTACCTGTTGAAACGCCATTTTTTCTCCGCTCTGAATCCTTTTGATTAAGTCTATCTCTTCTTTTTCCATATTGCCTCAAAACTCCTGTTTAGATAGCCTTCTTATTTATTGGTTGTCAGCGGCAGATACGAACAATTTATCTTAAAACCGTCATTCGTCCGCATTGGACGTGGTTTTTCCGGGAAAGCCGAACAAAATAGATACCCGATGAAACCGGCAGGCCCGAACCCGAGAGCAAATCCCATGGTATCGTTTCCCGCACGCCTTCCCATTTGACGGGAATTTTTTGCGACCAAACGATTTTGCCTTTCATATCGATAACTTCCAGTTTCGCTGATTCCAACGACGGTTTTAAGTTGTCCCACTTGAAGAACAAATTGGTGGAAACTGCGGCCGGATTGGGATAACAAAGAATCTGATTGTCGGACAATTCACGATCCGGAAATTCCAGAGTGTCGCTTTGAAAAATCGTTTTCCAGACATCCGGAATTCCCCAGCCGTAACGATCGTCCGGCGCGTTCGCACGATCGGCATATTTTTTCAACGACAGAATAACCTCGGCTGGCGACCAGTCAGGATTTTTTTCCAGAACCAGCGCCGCGGCGCCGGCGATCAGCGGCGTGGCGAACGACGTTCCGTCTCCATATCCATAACCGGAGGAATAATCTCTTGCCAAATAAGCGGAGACGCCTTTTGCGCATAAATCCGGCTTGATTCGTCCATCCGCGGTCGGGCCATGTGAAGAAAATCCGGCAATGACGCCGCTTCCGTCAACGGCGCCAGCGCTCAACGCGCCAAACGCATCCGTCGGCGAATTGATTCCGCCATCGCTAAAATGCGGATTGTTTCCTTCGTTTCCGGCGGCAACGGCAACGATGATGCCGCGCCGGAATGCCCAGTTTACGGCTTTGGTCGTCACAGCGGTCTCGCCGTCCAAATCCGCGAATGAGTAGGCAAAATTATCGAAGTCGCGATAGCCAAGCGATGTCGAAATCACATCGACGCCAAGTCTATCCGCCCATTCGATCGCCGCCACGTAATTGTCTTCTTCAACGCTCGTTTCGGAACCCAACCGTTCCGTTTTTGCTAACAGAAATTCGGCTTTATAAGCGGCTCCGATCATCGTGCCGGGAACGTAAGCGCCGATTTCACTCCAAACCGCCGTTCCGTGGTTGCTTTGATTGCCCTCGCTTGTTGTTGTATCGTCCGGAATTTCATCCTGAACATTCTCGTCGTTAAATATAAAATCGTATTCGGCGATCAGTCGCTCTTCGTCGAGAATGTGTTGAAAAGCCGGATGGTCTTTTTTAAAACCGGTATCGAATATCGCGATGCGGACGCCGTTTCCCGTCAATCCGGAATCGTGAACGGCAGGAATGTTCAACTGCGCGAGTTGTTGATACGAATTGCCGTAATCGCCGGCATCGCTCAAAGTGCGACAGAGACTTTTATCCTCCACAACGATCCGCTCGAAATCACTATATTTTCTATAAACGCCGACCGGAGCAATCGACTCGATTTCCTGCAGAACTAAAAGTTCCTCGTATTGCGATCTGGTGATGTCGCAACTGAAAGCACACAAGATTTTCGAATAGTGCCGGATGGTCGTCACGTGTTTGGAAAGCATGGCTCGAAAGGATTCGTCCGGGATAAAATCTGCGGCGGCGCTTTCGGCGGACAAACCTATTTTTTGAAGGCGGCGCTGTGTCCGATCCGAACAAATATCCGGCCTTCGCTGGTTTTCCGACAAAGCGTCTTTCCGAATATAAACCCAGACGCGCGCCGTGTCCTTATTCGCGAAAATCTGATCTGCCCGCTGAACACTTTCGGCTCGCGCAACAATCTGTGCGATACAAACCAGAACCAAAATCAGACTTTTTCTACCCAAGATTTCCTCTATATGAATCAATCGACGTCATTTCAGGATAAAAATATAACCCAAAAGAGGAGACAATTAGCCTGAATAATTCACCGCTGCCACCGCCGTTGGCGGGATTCAGCACGCGGAGAACACAGAGAATAATTAATAACAAATAGTTAAGTCAATAATGAGATGAAATTTAACAAGATAAGCAATCATGCATATATATTTATAATAAAACA